>NZ_VOYE01000001.1:0-555202 GCF_013420765.1 Acinetobacter sp. YH01009
CTTGGACTTTATGTCCACTAAAGAGCCGTTGAAGACTACGACGTTGATAGGTTGGATGTGGAAGTGCGGTGACGCATGAAGCTGACCAATACTAATTGCTCGTGAGGCTTGACTATACAACACCCAAGCAGTTGTATATATAGCATCAATTGATTCACATATAATCAATCAAACTTGATTTAGTTAACGCTTAAGAACAAAATATGCAACTTAGATATGATCTGTTAATAACTCATTTGACCAAGCAACGGCACTGAAAAGATAAGACCAAATGCAAAGTCATAACAGTTGTGCTGGCGACCATAGCAAGAGTGAACCACCTGATCCCTTCCCGAACTCAGAAGTGAAACCTCTTAGCGCTGATGGTAGTGTGGGGTTACCCATGTGAGAGTAAGTCATCGCCAGCTCATTATTCGAAACACCCCCTGATATCTCAGGGGGTGTTTTTTTATGTCGGGAAAAATAACAAGAACAATGGAAAACAAAAAATACAGTGACAGCCGGAGTAAAATGAATAAGAAATCTAATTATATAGTTAATTTATAAGGCGAATTGTTCCTAATAAAAGAATAAATTAGCTGAATAATGTGTCTAAAAAAGACAAAAAATCGGGCGTTCTCTTCGAAATTATGCTATAAAAAATAAAACGGCATAAAAATTGCTTATAAAGTGCGGTTAATTATAGGGGGAGTTATTAATGAAATTAGCGATGGGGTTAAAGGTTGCCAATTCCTTATCATTAACACCTCAATTACAACAAGCCATTCGTTTATTACAGCTTTCAAGTTTGGAATTGGAACAAGAAATTCAAATCCAACTCGACAGTAATCCTCTATTAGAGAAAGTTGAAGAACAAAATACCGTTGAAAGTTTAAATAGCTTACAAGAACAAGAAAGGGAAAATAAAGACTTAACCAATGAATTAAATGCCGATCATTTGCCTGATGAGTTACCGGTAGATACGGAGTGGGATGATGTTTATACGCATCAACCTACAAGTTTAGGTGCTGCTGAATTTGAAGAGCGCGAAGATAATCGGCAGGGGCATCAAAGTTTACAAGCACATATGCTTGAGCAAGTTAATCTTTTACACTTTTCTGTGATCGATAAACTAATTGCACACTGTATTATCGATGCTTTAGATAACAAAGGTTTTTTAGATTGTGACTTAAATGAAATTACCCAATCTGTTCAGCATCTTTTAGATTCTATGGATTATGAAGAAGAAGTCGAAGATGACGAAGTTTTGGTGGTTTTAAAGCATATTCAGCGTCTAGATCCTTTAGGGGTAGGTTCACGTAATCTCGCTGAATGTTTAATGGTACAAGTTGAAAATCTTCCTGAGCATATCGAATATCGATATGAAGCTATTTTATTATTGAAAAATTATGAATTGCTGATTAGTAATGAATTACCCAAGTTGATTAAGCAAACCGGTTTAAATACGGAACAGCTTAAACTAGCCATTTCTTTGTTAAAAACATTAAAAGCACATCCAGGGCAAGAGTTTGAAGATAAAGATTCAGACTATCAAATTCCAGATGTAGTGGTGCTAAAAAAGAATGAACATTGGTTGGTACAGTTAAATCCTGATGTAATGCCAAAGCTACGAGTGAATTCTTTCTATGCCAATATGATCAAGCGTGCAGATCAAAGTGACGATAATCAATATTTACGTAATCAAATGCTTGAAGCTAAGAATTTCATTAAAAGCATTGATGAACGACATAAAACTTTATTAAAAGTGGCAACCTGTATTGTGGAGCATCAACGAGCGTTCTTTGAACAAGGGCCTGAGGCAATGAAGCCTTTGGTCCTGCGAGATATTGCGGAAGAAGTTGAACTCCATGAATCCACAGTTTCCCGTGTAACCACAAATAAATATATGCTCACACCACGTGGATTATTTGAGTTGAAATATTTCTTCTCAAGTCATGTTGGAACATCGTCTGGTGGGGAAGCGTCTTCGACGGCAATTCGTGCAAAAATTAAAAAGTTGATTGCAGAAGAAAATACACGTAAGCCTTTGTCTGATAATGCAATTGCAGTTTTGCTTAATGCAGAAGGTATTGATGTTGCTCGTCGTACAGTTGCGAAGTATCGTGAATCGTTACATATTCCATCATCTTCAGAGCGAAAAGTGTTGATCTAAATTTGAAAATCTGACTATTCTAGAGGTTCATTATGACGAAATAATGAATCTCTTTTTTTATAAGGAATGGCCGAAATGATCTGATTGTGTAAATGTATGCTTCGCATATTGAGTTGGATGATTCGGCTTGAACTTTTCCAGTCCTGAAAGAAGGTGAGGGATAGAATTATGCAGATTACAATTCGTGGCCATCATTTAACAATTACGCCAGCAATAGAAGAAAATATTCGTCTTAAATTTGCGGAAATGACCAAACATTTAGATCAGGTCAATAGTATGCAAGTCAAACTGACTAAAGATCATCAGGTTGATAAACGTTCAAAAAAAGGTAGTGATAATCATATTGCGGAAGCGATTATACGATTACCTGGGACAGAACTTTTTGCACAAGCGTGCGCTGATGATATGTATACCTCGATCAAAAAATTGTCTGAAAAATTAAAAAAACAATTACATAAACATCGAAAAATGCAGCTCATTTATATGCCTTTAACGGTTTAGATTGTAAATTGTACAAAAAGAGGTTTTTTATAACCTCTTTTTTTATATATATAATGTATGTGACTAATGAATTATTTTTTAGATTTATAGTAAAATGACGGGTTTTACACCGTTAGTCCTATATGGGGTCTTGTGATGAATAGTGAACAGCTCACTGAAATTTTAAAAGCTGCTTTTCCAGAAGCTGAGGTTGCAGTTAGTGGGCAAGGCGGCAAATTTGATCTACGCATTGTCGATGATCAATTTGAAGGCAAACGTCCTGTTGCTCGTCAACAATCTGTTTATGCACCTTTGAACTCCTACATTGCCAGCGGTGAAGTACATGCAGTAACAATTCGTGCAATGACCAAAGAAGAATGGCGCAAAGCAAGCTTATTCGGAGCTTAATAATTAATGGATAAATTTCTGATTCAGGGCGGTACTAAGCTCGAAGGTGAAGTTCGTATTTCTGGTGCGAAAAATGCTGCATTGCCATTACTCGCTGCAACTATCCTTGCGGATACACCTATTACATTAACTAATGTACCAAATCTAAAAGATGTGAACACCTTAGTGAAATTGATCGCAGGTTTAGGTGTTCAAATCAGTTATGAAGGTGATACGGTTAAGGCTGATACTTCTAGCTTAGATAATCAATTTGCACCATATGAACTCGTGAAAACCATGCGTGCATCTATTTTGGTGCTTGGCCCGTTATTGGCGCGCTATGGTAGTGCAAAAGTGTCTTTGCCGGGTGGATGTGCAATTGGTTCACGCCCTGTAGATCAACATTTAAAAGCTTTAGAAGCACTTGGTGCTGAGATCGAAGTTGAAGCAGGTTATGTGCATGCCAAAGTGGATGGTCGTCTAAAAGGTGGCGAAGTTGTCTTTGATATGGTCACAGTTGGTGGTACTGAAAATATTCTAACTGCTGCGGTTCTTGCAGACGGTGTAACGACCATTCGTAACGCGGCTCGTGAACCTGAAATTACCGATCTTGCTAATATGTTGATCAAGATGGGTGCAAAAATCGAAGGTTTGGACACAGATACTTTGGTTGTTACAGGTGTTGAAAGCCTACATGGCTGTGAATATGCCGTTGTTGCTGATCGTATTGAGACAGGTTCTTATCTCGCTGCAGCAGCGATCACTGGCGGTAAAATCAAAACCACACATACTGATCCAAACTTGTTGGAGTCTGTGCTAGATAAATTTGAAGAAATGGGCGCGGAAGTTACGCGCGGTGAAGATTGGATTGAACTGGATATGATGGGTAAACGCCCGAAAGCAGTTAGTTTCCAGACTTTACCACATCCAGAATTTCCAACCGATATGCAAGCACAGCTGATGGCTGTGAATGCAATTGGTCGTGGTTTTGCCACAATTTCTGAAACGATTTTCGAAAACCGTTTCATGCATGTACCTGAATTAGCACGTATGGGTGCCAATATTCAGGTTGAAGGTAATGATGCTGTTGTTACAGGTGTAGAGAAATTATCTGCTGCACCCGTGATGGCAACTGATTTACGAGCTTCTTTCTCATTGGTTTTAGCAGCACTTGCCGCTGATGGGGAAACGTTGATTGACCGTATCTATCATATTGACCGTGGTTATGAAGATGTTGAAGCGAAGTTACAAGGTTTAGGTGCCCAAATTAAGCGAGTAAGTTAATGAGCGATATGAGAAACGATGATCCCAATTTTGACGTAATGGGCAATTTTGATCATGGTTTAACTTTAGCATTAAGTAAGGGACGTATCTTAAAAGAAACTTTGCCATTGTTGGAAACAGCTGGCATTAACTTATTGGAAGATCCGGATAAATCTCGTAAGTTAATTTTTCCAACGACCCATAAGCACGTACGTATTTTAATTTTACGTGCTTCTGATGTACCAACTTATGTTGAAAATGGTGCTGCAGATATTGGGGTGGCAGGTAAAGATGTGCTGATGGAACATGGTGCACAAAATGTGTATGAACCATTGGACTTAAAAATTGCCAACTGTAAGTTAATGACCGCAGGTAAAGTTGGCATGGTTCGTCCGAACGGTCGTTTAAAGATTGCAACCAAGTATGTCAATTTGACCCGTCAATATTATGCAAGCTTGGGCGAGCAAGTGGATGTGATCAAACTTTATGGTTCTATGGAACTTGCACCATTGGTTGGTTTAGGCGATTACATTGTCGATGTTGTGGATACCGGGAATACTTTACGTGCCAATGGTTTAGAGCCTTTGGAAGAAATCTGTAAAGTGTCTTCACGTTTAATCGTGAACAAAGCAAGCTTTAAACGTAAACAAACTTTGTTGAATCCGATTCTTGCACAGCTAGAAAAAGCCGTGGAAGAACGCGAGCAAGTAAAGAAAGCATAATTTGTTGAGTTGCTAACTATGCTGATCAAACCGCTCAAATTTGGGCGGTTTTTTATGAAAACTGAAAAATAATGATAAAACTGTATTTTCACCAATTTTAACGAAAGTTATTTTCAATAAAACTCCACATGAACACATGCGATAGATATCCACAAGCTGCGCTAAAACAGGTAAACTAATCTTTTCCAATAGATTACCTTGTGGGTAAATTGATGCGACGTTTATCGACTCAAGATCAAAACTTCAAGCAAGCTTTTGCTGACTTGTTGGCTTTTGAAACTGTGAATGATCCAGAACTTTTAAAAACCGTTGACCAAATCATTGCTGATGTTCGTCAGTATGGTGATGCTCATGTTCTTAAATTGACACAGCAGTTCGATCGACATCCAGCGCATCAATTCTCAGAATTAGAGCTGACGCAAGCACAACTGAAAGCAGCATTTGAGGGTTTAAGTTCAGAAGTGCGTGAAGCCTTAGAACTTGCTGCGAACCGTGTTCGTGAATTTCATCAAGCGCAAAAGCAAGACGGCTGGACTTATGTCGATGCTTTAGGCAATACGCTTGGTCAAAAAGTCACACCGCTGGACCGCGTGGGGATCTATGTTCCGGGCGGCTTGGCTTCTTATCCGTCTTCTGTATTGATGAATGCTGTGCCTGCGCATGTCGCTGGCGTGCCTGAAATTATTATGGTGGTGCCTGCGCCGAATGGTGATTTAAATCCATTGGTTTTGGCAGCAGCTTACTTAGCCGGCGTACACCGTGTATTTACCATTGGCGGCGCGCAAGCGGTTGCAGCATTGGCTTATGGTACACAAACCATCCCATCTGTGGACAAAATTACTGGCCCGGGCAACCGTTTTGTTGCTGCAGCAAAACGTGCAGTATTTGGTCAAGTCGGTATTGATATGATTGCAGGGCCATCCGAAATTTTGGTCTATGCAGAAGGTCAAAACAATGCTGAATGGCTGGCTATGGATTTGTTGTCGCAAGCGGAACATGACACTGTGGCTCAAGCGGTGTTCATTACGCCAGATGCGGATCTTTTAGATCAAGTGGAACAATGGATTGAAAAGCATTTAGAAGCTTTGCCTAAAGCAGATATTGCGCGAACTTCAATCGAAAACCGCGGAGCATTGGTTTTAGTCAAAGACCGAGCGGAAGGCGCCGAATTGATTAACCAAGTTGCGCCTGAACATTTGATGCTGTGCTTAGATGAAGCGCAGGAAATGGCTGAAGATATCCGCCATGCCGGCGCAATCTTCATGGGGCGTTATACACCAGAAGCGATTGGTGATTATTGTGCAGGTCCAAACCACGTGTTGCCAACCTCCGGCACAGCGCGTTTCTCATCACCGCTCGGTGTATATGATTTCCAAAAGCGCTCAAGTTTAATTATGTGCTCTGAAGATGGTGTGAAAAGTTTAGCGAAAACGGCTGATACATTAGCGCAGCAGGAAAACTTAGATGCGCATGCGCGTTCAGCACGCTATCGTTATCAGTAAGAAAATATAGACTAGGTGAAAAACCTAGTTTTCCAAAACTATAAACCTCTCCCTAACCCTCTCCTGAAAGGAGAGGGGAAATCTCATAAAATGAATATTCCTCTCCCTGAACGAGCTTTAAGGATTCCTTTAAAGCGAAGTGCAAGAGAGGTTAGGAGAGGGTGAAAAAGAGCAAAATAAAATGCCAAATATTACCGCTGAACAAATGCGTTTTTGGAGCCCTGATGTACGTGAATTAGAACCGTACACACCGGGTGAACAGCCTAAAATCCAAAATATTTTAAAACTCAATACCAATGAAAACCCGTATCCGCCATCGCCAAAAGTGGTGGAAGCAGTACAAAAAGTACTGGAAAATTCTGCTGATGTTTTACGTTTATATCCAGATCCAGATGCGTCAGAGTTAAAGCAAGCGATTGCAAAACAACAGCAAGTACCTGTTGAGCAGGTTTTTGTCGGCAATGGCTCTGATGAGGTACTTGCGCACATTTTTAAAGCCTTTTTTGTGCAAGAGCTGCCGGTTCTGTATCCTGACATTACCTACAGTTTTTATCCGGTATATAGCCAATTTTTTAGTATAGCTGCCAATACTAAAATTTTGCCGCTGAACGATGACTTTGAAATTGTGGTGGATGACTATAAACAGCCGAATGGCGGCATCATCATAACCAATCCGAATGCGCCTACCAGTATTGCTTTAGGTTTGTCTGCAATTGAGGAAGTGCTGCAAGCCAATCCGAATTCAGTGGTTGTGATTGATGAAGCGTATGTCGATTTCGGTGCGGAATCTGCTGTGGCTTTGGTTGCGAAATATGAAAACCTTGTGGTTTGTCAAACGACGTCTAAGTCGCGTTCACTTGCCGGTTTGCGCGTTGGTTTCGCGATTGCGCAGCCGCATTTAATCGCAGCGCTTGAAGCGGTAAAAAACAGCTTTAACTCTTATCCGATGGATCGTTTTGCGATTGCAGCAGCCGTGGCGTCATTTGAGGATCAAGCGTATTTTGAAGCGCAAAATGCCAAGGTGATTGCGAGCCGTGAAAAGCTTGTAGAGCAGCTGTCTGAGCTGGGCTTTAAAGTATTGCCATCTGCGGCAAACTTTATTTTTGCCTCACTGCCATCTAAAGATGCAGGTGAGTTGGCTGCTGAATTACGCGAACGCGGGATTATTGTGCGTTACTTCAATAAGCCGCGGATTAATCAGTTCCTGCGGATCACCATTGGCACCGATGAACAAAATCAGCGCCTTGTGGATACGCTTAAAAACGATATTTTGGCTTGATTGCTGCAAGCTACTATAAATTTAAATCTACCCTAATCTTCCTTTCGAAAAGGTGAGAAGCACTGCTTCGCAAGGGGAGGGTTATAAAAAAGCGATTCAATTGAATCGCTTTTTTTTGTTTAATCTGGCTTATACCAGGTATTTAACAAATCCAGCATGGCTTCGACTTTATCAAAGCATTCTTGATATTCAGCATCGCAATCTGATGCGATGGTGATTCCGCCGCCCGCCCACAGCGAAACCTGATCTTGGTATTTTTGAATAGAGCGGATTAAAATATTCCAAGAGCCTGTACCATCGTGATTAAAATAACCCATCGAGCCGCAATAGGCGCCGCGCGGGGAGCCTTCAAGTTCATCAATAATTTGCATCGCGCGAATTTTAGGCGCGCCGGTAATCGAACCGCCTGGCAGGGCAGACATCAGAACATCAAAAGGGTGTACATCTGTTTTCAGCACGGCCTCAACTTCACTGACCATGTGATGCACTTGATTAAAACTTTCAATATCAAAAAGTTTAGGTGTTTTTACAGAACCTATTTCTGCATAAACACTCAAATCATTACGCAGTAAGTCGACAATCATGACATTCTCAGCCATGTCTTTTTCAGATGATTTTAACCGTTGTTTTGACTGCGCATCTAACACTGGATCTTCATAGCGAGGCATCGTGCCCTTGATTGGCTTAGTAATAATCTTGCGTTCAGGTTTAAAATCTATAAAAAGTTCAGGCGAACAACTTAAAATTTCAAAATCATCAATACGTAAGTAGCCTGAATATGGTGCATCAGTCAGTGACCAAAATTCTTGAGCAGTATCTAAGAGTGAACCTTTAGCTTGAGCTGTAAATTCTTGGGTTAAATTAATTTGATAGCAATCGCCCGCTTTAATATATTCCTGAACTTGATCAAAGGCTTTTGTGTAGTCTGACTTGGACCATCTTGCAGTACATTTTTGTCTTAATTTAAATTGATTCTGAGCGATCTTGGTTTGAATTAGGTGATCAATGTAGTCGTAAATCTTAGCTGCAGAATGATCAGAACTATAAAAATACCAACCATCATTTTCTAGTCTTAAGTAACTAGAAAATTGCCCCAAAAACAAGCGAGGTTGCGCTTTGGCATGGAGGGAAATCTGTTGCTGCGCTGCATAATCATAACTAATAAAACCAGACCAGCCCCCAGAAAACCCACTGCCTAATTTTGAACATAAATCTTGGAAGGCGATATCTGGCAAGGGTTGAGTATCACATTCCTCATATTGATCTAAATTGGTACGGACATAAGTTTTAAGTTCATCATTCTTAAATTGCTGATATTGATTTGCCAAAAAGCAAATAACAGGTTGGTTTTGATCTTCTAAAAAAATCACATGTGACAAGGGTGCAAGCGCTTGCAAAATATTTTGAGCACTAACATTTTGTTTGAGAATAAATTTTTTAAAAGAAATCGGTTTTTGCATCAACAGAGAAATTAAATTTAAAGACTAAAATGGATTTTATACCATTCCTAATTCATTTGGCTTGCAAATACCGTTTATCGGTAAGAATTAGATTGCGACCAACGACAGTTGAACAAATTTCAGCTTGGATATAATTTAATCGAGCGAGCAAACAACTCAAGGAAAGATTTAACAGTTGTCACAAAATAATATTACAGCTGAATAAATCGAGTGGTTGAAAATCAAAAAAAATAAATACTCTTGGGAGAGTACCGTATGAAAAATTTCACTAAATTAGCTCTAGTTTCTTCAATCGCATTTAGTGCGAATGCTATGGCTATGCAAGCAATGGACGATGCTGCACTTAGTTCAACCACTGGTCAAGATGGTATTAACATCGGGATTGGTATTTCAAAAGTTGCAATCGAGAAACTTTACATTCACGATAATGACGGTTTAGCAACTGATGCAAAAAACGTTGTGACAGGTACAAAAGTTACTTTTGATACAACTACAACTCCTCCTACGCCAACAGGTTTTGCTGCAAATGCAGAAGTTTCTTCAACAAATATTGTTGGTGGTACAGGTGTAGCAGGTGCTCTTTTAATTAAGGGGAACGGGATAGCCGGTGATGCTAATGAAAAGCATGGTCTTGTAATTACTGCGAATTCACAAGCTTTGTTAGCAAGTCATAATTTGGCTGATTTACGTATTGACTCAGATGCTGGTAATTCTGCAAAAGGTGGAGCGTTTGTTAATATTGCAGCACAAGTTTCGGGCTTAGATATTAAAATTGGTGAAATTGGTGTGACTGCATCAGGTACGGCTGGTACAACAGGTATTCGTCGTGGTGGTGATGATAGCAACTACAATGCAATTCTTTCTGGTTTAACTTTGAAAACAGGTCAGATGGCTGCAAATATTCAACTTGGTGCAGCTCCACAGGGTGCAATGATCAAATTGAATACAACTATGATTGGTGGTTTAGAGATTCAAAATCTAGGTATTCTGGATGCATCAACTAAAAACGCTACACGTGCTGCTGGTGAAATCTTTATTGAAAGCATAAAAGTTGCTGATGCGGGTAAAACAGACTTAACCATTAACCAAGATATTAGTGTTTATGGTGCAGAAGGAACATCAAAAGGATATATTCAAATGGTGAGCAACTCTGGTCCAATTGATAACTATGTGAAAGGTGTTCATTTAGGTAGTCGTACTGCTGGTTCAATTGGTGATATCGAAGTTCAAGGCTTGCAAACATATTATAGCCCTAGTTTAGGTGTTTATAATCCAGGTTCTGTGATTACGATTTCTAGTAAGTAATTTAGAATAAAATAAGGCGCGTGTTGATCACGCGCTTTTTTTTACAAAAAAGTGCGGAATGACCCAACAAAGCATAAAAAAATGCTGTTTTTTTATAAAAAAAAAGGTATCTTGCATAATACATGGATGTAGAGCATTAGCTCTAAAAAATAATGAAAAAAGGCACATCATTGCCGATAACTAAAAGTTAGAACTTATGTTAGAGATAGCTGTGGGCTCGGCATTGATGTATTACTTTGCCAAAGAGTCCTTCGAATTAAAAGAAAAGCCAGTCGGAACAGTTCACTATACCGAAACATTGGATTCACGAAATGATTCCTTTACTCGGATGCACCGTGAATCTGTAAAAATTAAACCTGCCATAGAAGATCAATTTCGAGGCATCGTTCGGCAAGCCTACGACTACAGTTGTGGTTCAGCAGCCTTAACCACTTTATTAAATGGTTATGTAGGTACACAGCTGACTGAGCAACAGACCATGAATGGTTTGCTGAAATTTGGTGAAACTGAAAAAATTATCGAACGTCGAAGTTTCTCCTTATTAGACATGAAACGTTTTGTCGCTGCTGTCGGGCTAGACAGTGGGGGCTACAAAGGTGAGTTTTCAGATCTAGTTAAGCAAGGCCAACCTGCGATTGTTCCGATTTCATATGCTGGTTTTAAACATTTTGTGGTTTTTAAAGCCTATAAAGATGGGCGTGTTTATGTTGCAGATCCAGCACTGGGCAATATCAGTTTCGATGAAGTTCGATTCCAAGAAATATGGGAAAACAACACATTATTCTTAATCAATGTTGCGCCTGAGCAACGTAAAAATTTATTGGCTTTGCAAGATTCAGACTTGCGACATGTTGAAGATGCAACCGTGAACCGTTATGCATTGGTTGATATTCAATATCCGCAGTTTTATATGGAAAAAATTGCGGACAAAGCATCTACGATACGACTTGATAAAAATATGAATGAAGAGTCGGAGTCTTATGGTAAATCGAATTACAACTTTCTAAGGCTTTACTATAAGAGTAAATAATTAGATGAATGCGTATAACAAAGCGTCAAGATTAAAAAAATAAAAACGGTGGGAAGGAACATGAATCGTAAATGGATGAACAAAACACTACTAGCCATGAGTATTCAAGTGGTGATGGGGGTTGCATATGCAGCTGAAGAGCCAAGTCTAGGAGAGTATGATCCGGTTGAGCAAGAGACAGTTGTTGAAGAGTCGGCATCTCCTGTTACGGCAACCCAAGCTGATACTACACATGAAGCTACTGCCGAGCCAGAAATTGGACAGTATGAATCTGTAGAAGAGCCCGTACAAGCTGAAATGCCACAATCCGAAGTCGCTACTGCCAATGAAAAAGCATCGACAGCACTTCAGCAACAAGAAGGTGATGCGAGCCAAGAAGCGAATTTACAGGAAGTATTTAGCTCGAATGAACGTCAGTATTCATTGATTAAAAAAGGTGAAATATCATCTTTTTACGATATAGATTACACCTATTACCGTGATACACAGCTTGATATGGAAATGGCACAAGGCCAGCTTTATCAACTACGTGTACAAGAAAATGCAACACATTCGATGACCAATACATTTACCGTGCAATACGGTGTAATGGATAATTTGACATTCTCTGCATCTTTGCCTTTAGTGGCGAAAACTGATTTATTAAAAGATACTTCAACTGCAGGTTTAGGGGATATTTCTTTAGGCGCACGCTGGGAACCATTCCCACTGAAGCAAGGTCGTTTGCCTCTTATTTTATTTGGTAATTTGTCCACGAAAACTGGTGATAGTCCATACGAAATTAATGCTGTAAATGATCTAGCAACAGGTAAAGGTTACTATTCTGCAGGTATCGGTGCCAGCACACGTAAATATATTGATCCCGTTGTGTTGTTTGCATCCGTCTCGGCAAACTATGGTTTCAAAGAAACTGACTTAAACCAACGTCGTGGTTCGCGAGTCATTGAAGAGTTTGAACCGGGGATTAGTGGCGGTTTTGCATTCGGTTTTGCATACTCGTTTAACTACGATGTTTCCCTTACCATGTCATATCAACAAAGTTTCAATACCGGCGCAGAATTTACGTATAGCAGTGGCGAATCCTATTCACCTGCAGACCAAACCAGTTCAACTCTAGCGATTTCTTTAGGTGTACGTGTATCTCCAGAGACCATTGTGAATGGTACGGTGGGGTTAGGTTTAACTGAAGATGCACCAGATGTGTCATTAGGGTTGTCTTTCCCGTTGGATATTCTAGGTTTTGGAAAAAAACTTCGTTAAGAGGGCTGTCGTATGCGTAAAATTCGACTCAGCCCACTTGTTAGTGCGATCGTTTTAACGGGCTGTTCTAGTGCTGCTTTTGCACAATTGGGTACCAACCTTTCAGTTGATGTACGGTCACTTGCATTAGGTAATGCAGTAACTGCGGATCCTCCAGGAATTAGTGCAGTACATTTTAACCCTGCAGCATTAACTAAGATTGAAGGTTTGCAAACAGATATGCAGGGCATCATTGCAAACTTTGATATTCAACGTGAATTTACCGTTCCTGCGGGTTATAACGTTTTTGGTTATTCAGATGATCCATTAGTCTGTAATGATGGTCCTGAAGTGACGGCTGATATTTGTACGGACTTTAAAGATAAGGTTTCTGGTGATGTTGAATATGCATCCTTATATGTACCTGTCTTAAAAAAGATGGTGGATTTTGGTGCTGGACAACCCATTGCCGCGCCAACGATGGGGATTGCCTACAATCCACCGGGTTCTAAAGCAACATTCGCATCAGCTGTTTATGCACCTTTGATTGCGGGTTTTGGTGCTGAAAATGGTAACCCAGGTAATTTCATGGGGCAACAAGTTGCTCTAGAGCGTATTACTTATCTATCGCCAACAGTAGGCTATCAAGTCAGTGATGAGCTATCGATTGGTGGTGGTGTGGGGATGTCCTATCAAGCCATTGGATTGAAATCTGACCTGCGATTTCCCAATGAATTGATCGGCATGTTAAGGATGATTGATGAAGTCGTCTGTACACCATTTAAGGAAAATTCGGACATTATTACCGACATCTTGCTATTGGGGATGTGTAATACCGAAGAAGGGATGAATCCATTTGGCAAATTTGGTCAGATGGAATTGGCTTTAGAGCAGTCACTGAGCCCAAGTTACAACTTAGGGGTTTTGTGGGAGCCACGCGAAGATTTTAGTTTTGGTATGGTGTACCAAAGTGCAGCGAAAATGCGCATGAAAGGTCGTTATCGCATACAAAATGCGAAAGCACCTCAGGAGATGATTAAGGGATTAATGTCATCACCAACAGGTCAAATTTTAGCTGCAATTTTAGGTTTCCCAAATGCTGTGCCAAACTCGGAGTCGGGTTTGGTTTCGATGGATTTTGAATATCCACAGCATGTACAGGCGGGGATCAAATATAAGGTTATGCCTGATTTACAAATCAATTTTGATGTGGGCTGGACCGATTATCGTGCTTGGGACAAATTCCGTTTTGAATTCGACCGTCAAATTTCAGCGCTGAAAATTGCAAAATTATTATCTGAAAATGTGACCGATAATTCTTTGGCCTTACCTTTGAAATTTACGTCGCCTTGGAACTGGGGCATCGGTATTGAATATTCAGCAACAGATCGTTTGAAATTGCGTGCAGGCTATGAACCACGGAGTACCTCTATTCCTGACGGTAAGCGAAATACCATGGTACCAATTAATGGTGCGCAACTCTTTGGTATGGGGATTGGATATCGTTTTGATGCAGATACGGATCTAGATTTATCAATCGGCTTTTTACGCAGTAAAGATAATATTCCAGCGAATGGTAGTAGTCTGGCAAACTTAACCGGTGTGAATAACATACTTTTAAACCCATATGCTGGAATGAATGTAAAAACCGATACGAAAATCACCATCCTAGGATTAAATTACAGAACTCGTTGGTAGGATAAGCAAACAGAATGAAAAGGATTTTATTCATAAACGCGTTACTTGTACTGTCTGTGGTGCAAGTGTCGTATGCCTATGCCGGGGCGTTTCATACCATTATTGGGCCGGATGGGCGCCCAATGGTGGTACAAATACAAGAAAAAGCTGTAAAGAAACCCAAAGAAAGTTCTATAGCTAAAATGATTGATTCACCATCTGTACAGCAACACGTTACTCAACCATCTGTAAGCATTAGTCCGTCTCAAACCAAGACACCGATGACGCGTCAAACGAGTCCAACAGCACAGGCTGCTGAACCGGTGAAGTTTCAGAGTTTAAGTACACGTGAGCCGGAAAAACGGGATGATAATAAAGCTGTCACAGTCGATAAAATTAAAGAGGTCTCAGGTGATAACGTTCCCAAATCTGAAAAATCAGTACAAGAGTCAGGTACTTCAACAAAAGTTGTACCTTCAACCACATGGACCGAAAAGTTACAGCAATCAGAGCTAACCCAACCTAGTGCTCCGTATCAGGCCAAAGTTCAGGCTGAAAAAGATAAACCTATCGTCGAAAAAAAGATCCTTGCTGAGAAAGTTGTTAGCACTGATAAAGCCGTACAATCTTCAGGTGAAAACTTAGAAAATAATTCTTCAAAACAATCGACTCAGGTAAAACAAGAGCAAGGTTTTTCGACCATGGCCGGTGAAAAGTATGTCAATAATGAATATCTGGAAGATAAAGAGTTTAACTTAGAAGGCAAAAAGCGCTTTTACACCATGCCCGAAGGCGTTATTGACAGCAAGATGGGGCAAACGCGGATGCAAACGATTGAACGTGAAAAAGGTGTCAGTCGCTCCGTCATTGATAATTTATTTAAACGCAATCAACCCGAAGATACAGGCCCAATCACTTTAGCCACATCGTATTATCGGGTCTCACAAGCTGACACCATTCAAGGTTTAGGTCAGCAATGTTTTTCGAATAAAAAAATGAAGAAAGCCAAAGAGCTCGACTTAGCTCAAGATATTAATTTATGGCCTCGAGCACCGTTGTCGGACGAATTTGACTATGAAGTCGTAAAACTAAAATCACCATTACAAAATATTCGTATACATTCATTTGCATCCAAAGTACAAAGTCCTACATTTTATTGGCCATTTGCGGTATTTTTAGACAGAAATGGCTGTGTCATGGAAGGCGCAGGTGGATTTAAAAATAACCAAGGTGAAGCGGATCATCTTTACCATGAAAAAATAGAAGGCGTGATTCAAGTGCCTAAAGGTAGCCAGTATTTATTCTTAACGCCTTTAGCAACAGCAATAGACGTCGATGGCCGCGTATTAACCAATCAAGGCCAACTTAAATTAACAGCAATCCGTTAAGGACATAAGAAAGAGAATTAGGATGAAAAATAAAATTTTATTACCGTTTGCTTTAACGGCATTGGTTGCAGCGCTCAGTGGCTGTGGCGGTGAAAGTGCAAATGTGAATCCTGAAATTTATGATACCAGTACGACTAATGGTACTTGTAAAAGTAATACCGAAGGCTGTGTCGAGTTTGTTTTAGATTATCCAATTGAAGGTCTGAACTTTAATTGTTCGAGCGACGTTAAAAATACCTATATTACCTTGTTTGATCTAAAAGAAGGTGTTTCGACAGGTGCTTGTAAGATTGGCGATACGGTAACTTTCTTTGTCCAAGGTGAAAAATCACGTCGAATTGATTTGGGTAAAGTAGATTTGAAGCAAATTTCAAATGTAGCCAGTGGCACGACACCCCCACGTTTGACCTTATTGGATTTGGCTGCCGGCATCGCGGGTAAACCTGCTGCAACGATTTCAAATAGCGACGCAACGGTTAAAGTGGCCATGCGTTTAGCCAAAATCATTCAAGCCTTGGCATTGAAAAATAATAGCGCAGTTACAGCTACAGACATCCAAGCGGTTTATATCAACAATGCAGATAAAGTTTTGATTGATCAAATCACTCGAAATGTCGCGACAGCAGATTTCAGTATCAGTTCAGATACGGAATTTAATGACCTATTTACACCTTGGCTAGACCTGTCCGAAGTCAGCAATGAAAATGCATTTACCTTAGTTTCAAAACTCATGAATATCTCAACGGCTGCGGTATATCAGCCTGAGTTTGCGTTATTTTCAACTGATGGCGTGATTACCAATGCCAGTGGTTCAAATGGACTGGTGGGCTGTGATAAAAATGAATGTTTGCCGACCGATAGTTCAAAAGTCAATTTATTTGGTCATTTCATGTTAATGACGGACCGCCAAGGTATGACCTTTGGTAGTGGTTTACAGTGGAAGGGCAAAGTTGATCAACAGTTGAGTACCATTGGTGGTGTGAATGTCTTGCTCTTGACACAGGTACGACCAACACGTTTAACAGCAACGCCGCAGGACAATTGGATTGATCCGCTTACAAAGCAAATTGATAAACCTGGCATACTGGGTTTCCGTTTTGATGCGGAAGAAGCCAATTCTGGCCCGCTGATTATTAAACAAGGGACGCTACTTGCCGACAAAATGGTGGTCGGTACAGGTGGAAGTTTATATAAAACTTTGATGGGTAAAAAAGACGATTATGTTCTGACGGCCGATGATAAGAAAAAATTAGGCCTATGGGAGCAAAACATTAACCAAGTGCAATTTAAAGGCACGATGGATTTATACAAGCTCTATCCGCTGTCGTATTTAGACAAAAAAGTCTTTAAGTCTGTTGAAAATGTTGCTGCTGGACAAAATTATATCTTCCCGTTATATGCAGATTTAACCTTTAAATTTACCGATACCTCGATCAAAACAGTGAAATTGGGTGTGGTGATTGACCGTAATGGTGATATTCGCACAAATATACAATCTGGCGTGCCAGATGATGTATTTACTCGTCAAGATAGTCAAATTGTCGATTTGTCTACACACGCGACGGAAGGCTGTAGTGGAAAAGATGTGCTCGATCCACTGTTAATGAAAGATGACAAAGGTGTACAGCAATACCGTATCGGAACGACAACCCGTACCTTTACGCCTGAAGGGAATATTAATCCCAATACCATTTCGATTCGTATGATTTTAGCTGATCCATATTTCCACACGCTTGATGGTGCGTTAATTGGAATGAACTCAAGTGTGAAAACTTCAGCGGACACCTCAATGGTTGTGGGCGGTGCTTTAGTGCAGTTACACAATATGATCAATGCCAATGCAGGCACACGTCCCTCTGGCGTTGCTTTGACAGATTCGGATAATAAAGTGGTGAAATGGGGGAATAGTTTGGCCAGCTTTAGTTATATTTATAGCTTAAAAAATCCAAATGATACTGCAGCTGCTCAAACGGCGAAGTTAAGTGGCGGTGATATTTCCTTAGATTTAGCCCCTTGTTACACCATCAAGGCAAAATAATCGTTAAATATGAGTAAAATAAAAACCCATCTTATGATGGGTTTTTTAATCAAGAGACCAGCAAATTAACCTGTGTGATCGAGTCGCGTACCAAGGGTTTCGAGATGCATTTCAAATTGACCTGTTTTGCGGTCAGCAAAATAATGCCGCAGCGTTCTTTCCACACTTGGAAAGGCTAAATCATCCCAAGGAATTTCTTCTTCACTAAACAATCGAGATTCAATGGTTTCATCACCCGCACCAAACTCACCATTGATTAGTTCAGATTTGAACAAGGCATAAATTTGCCCAATACGGGGAATGTTATACATGCAATACAGTTGCTCAATATTGACTTCTGCTTCAGCTTCTTCGCGAGTCTCACGCGCTGCACCTTGCTCCATCGTCTCATAGAGTTCCATATAGCCAGCAGGTAATGTCCACAGCCCATAACGTGGCTCAATCGCACGACGGCAAAGTAAAACTTGATTGTCCCAAACGGCTAAAGCACCACAAATGACTTTAGGATTCACATAATGAATAAACCCACATGCGGTACAAATACGGCGTATCTGATGATCTCCAAGCGGGATCGCTTCTTTTGTTTTTTGTCCGCAGTTTGAGCAAAAGTTCATATTCATCGTCATGGATTGTGTGAACCGTCAGAATAACTTAAAAATAAAACTTTGGCATCATTTCTAACCAGCTTGGCCGAAATTCAGCTATGATGAAAACAAGATAATTATAAGGATGTAATGTGGATGGATGAGGGTTTATTGACTCAGCGATTGCAGCAAAGTTTACGTTTTTCTAAGCGTATTCAACCTGCGCATGCTGCTGTATTGATTGCGATTACCCAAGAAGATAATCCACGTATTTTATTGACCCGCCGCTCACTCTATATGAATAATCATGCCGGTGAAGTGTCCTTTCCCGGTGGCAAACGTGATGCCCAAGACACCAGTAATATCGTGGTGGCGTTAAGAGAAGCCCAAGAAGAAACCGCTCTAAATCCATTTGATGTGCAACTTTTGGGTGATTTGCCAATGCAAAAAGCACGGAATGGGATGTTGGTTAAACCGATCGTGGGGTTGATCCCGCCTGATGTAAATTTGATACCTCAACCCACTGAAATTGACCGTATTTTTTTTGCATCATTAAGACAGCTTTTAGAAACACCGCCAACGCCATATGAAGTTCGTTTTGCCCAGCAATCACTATATTTCCCCAGTTTAAGAGTTGAAAATGAAATCGTTTGGGGTTTGACTGCACGGATGTTGATTTCCTTATTTCAATATGGTTTGAATTATCAAAAAGAATGGCCTTTTTTATTAAATTCTCCTTCATTTCATTTGGGCCGTGAGCCTTAAACCTTTTTTAGAAAGTCAAAATAGGATGTTTGATCATGTTGTACAAGTTTCAAGGATATAGCCCGAAAGCCACACATCAACCTTGGGATGGTTGGGTTGCAGAAAATGCAACGGTCATTGGGCAAGTTGAATTAGGCCGAGAAGTGAGTGTCTGGTTCGGAGCCGTCATTCGAGGGGACAACAGTCGTATCAAACTGGGTGATTTTACCAATGTACAAGAAAATGCGGTGCTGCATACCGATGCGGGCATTGAAATGATCATTGGTGATTATGTCACGATTGGGCATCAAGCCATGCTACACGGATGTACCGTAGGTGATAATAGTCTGATCGGAATCAATGCCGTGGTTCTAAATCATGCTGTGATTGGTAAAAATTGCATCATTGGTGCGAATGCTTTAATTCCAGAAGGGAAGGTGATTCCGGATAATTCTGTTGTGATGGGTTCACCGGGTAAAGTCGTCAAGACTTTAGATGAACAAGCCGAAGCACGTCTAAAAATGAGTGCCTTGCACTATGCCGCTCATTTTAAACATTTTACTCAACTCGAAGTCGCTGAACTTTAGAACGCTATACATGGTAAGCAAAAAAGCCTCGACGTTTGTCGAGGCTTTTTTATAGATTAAATACAGAAAGCGCTGAGTCTGTGGTGGAAAATCTCGCGAACTGCGATGGAGTGGAGTATCATATTCAACGTTTTTTAAGATTAAATTTAATTAAGGTTGCGCATGAAATTACTGGCATTGGAAACTGCCAATGAGCAGTGTTCCGTCTCGATTGTAGATGAAACTCAAGAGCTTTATTTTCAACTCGATTTACGGGCAAAAGCGCAGACGCAAACCATTCTCCCAATGATTGAGCAAGGGCTTAATCAAACTGCTATTGAGTTAGCGAATTTAACTGCGATTGCCTTTAGTCGTGGGCCTGGCTCATTTAGTGGTGTTCGTATTAATGCAGCGGTAACACAAGCCTTGGCATGGGCCAATGACGTACCTGTTGTTCCAGTATCGACTTTGCAAGCTTTGGCTCAAGCGGCGCATCGTGTACATGGTTTGACCCAAGTAACGGCAGTCCTTGATGCACGCATGCAAGAAGTGTACATCGCCAGCTATCAACTCGATGCCAATGGCATTATGCAGGCTGTTGATGAAGAACAATTATTAAGCTACGCCGATGCCACACCACAGATCAAATTTACTGTCGTGGGTTCTGGTAGTGAGCTCATTCAATCAGAACAAACACAATACAAAGACTTAAGTGCAACAGCACAAGATATTGCTACTATTGCCCGCGAAGCGGCGCAAAGAAAAGCATGGGTGAGTGCTGAACTTGCATTGCCCGTATATTTACGAGATAACGCCTGGAAGAAAATTTCAGAACAAGGCAAGCCATAATTAGGGTTATATATGGATCTTCTACTGCTGCTCAAAGCGGCAATCATGGGTATTGTTGAAGGTATTACCGAATTTTTACCGATTTCAAGTACAGGGCATTTAATTCTGGCTTCAGAATTAATGAACTTTTGGACCAAAGAAAAAAGTGATGTTTTCGTGATCGCAATTCAAATGGGTGCGATTGCGGCGGTGATTTATGAATACTGGGGCCGCCTGTGGGGCGCAGCAACCGGTATGGTGACTGGTGAAGAAAAAGGTCGCCGTTTAGGTTTTGGCTTAATTCTCGCTTCGATTCCAATCGTATTGATTGGTTTGACGTTTGGTCAGACGGTGAAAGAGCTGCTGTTCAATAACATTGCGATTGCTATGGGGTTGATTATCGGTGGTTTGATCATTATTTGGATCGAAAAAAATCCACCGCAAGTGCGTGCCAAAGAAGTAGAAGATTTAACCATTAAAGATGCGATTTGGATTGGTTTAATTCAAGTTTTGTCTTTAATTCCAGGGACTTCACGTTCAGGTGCGACTATTATTGGTGCCATGTTCTTAGGGGTTTCTCGTAAAGCAGCCACTGAGTTTTCATTCTTTTTGGGTATTCCGGTTATTGTCGGTGCAGGTTTGCTGGATTTATATCAAAGCTATTATGTATTTCAAGGCACTCAAGATTGGACTGTGATCGCCGTTGGTTTAATCGTTTCATTTGTCTCTGCATTGATTTTAATTCGTGCGCTTGTCGCTTATGTGGCAAAACGTGATTTCATGATTTTTGCGTGGTATCGAATTGTTTCAGGTTTATTGATTTTATTGTTCGCATTTACAGGCTGGAAATTATGGTAAGCGAAATCCGCTTATACACAGAACAAGAGTTTCATGAGAAAGCACAGCAGTATTCTGCTGTGCTTTCTTCACGTGGTGTATCTGTAAATATTGAATTGATTGAAAAATTAAACGCGCGTTTTTTACGTTTAAACTCTGAACTCAGTTTGTGTGTCGATGCAGATGGTTTGTGGTTAGCGGCCAATGGCATGAAGATGCAACCCGATTGGAAAGCAGAAGTGGGGCGTTTAAAGCGAGCATCCTTAAAGTCTGAGATGATTGCACGTGCGTGTAATTTGGCTGAAAAACCACAGCTTGTAGATGCAACCGCAGGGCTAGGGCATGATAGTTTATTGATGGCCCATTTGGGTGCGCATGTGACCCTTGTGGAACGTCATCCAATTTTATTTACCCTATTGGAAGACTCACATCAACGTGCGCAGCAAGATGCGTTTTTAAGTTCGGTTGTAGCTCGAATTGAATTGGTCTTTTCAGATTCGGCAGATTATTTGAAACATTTGTCGACGACCAATCAAATCTTTGACGTGGTTTATCTCGATCCGATGTTTCCGCAGCGAGATCAAAACCAGCAAGCCGTCAAAAAGCAAGCTCAGGTCAAAAAACAAATGCAATTATTGCATTTGCTGTTACCTGAAGATGGTGAGATGGATTTAGGTGATAATTTACTGGATTTAGCACAAAAAATTGCTAAACGTGTCGTGGTTAAACGTCCACGATTGGCGGTTTTTTTAGCGAATCAAGAGCCACAACATCAGTGGCAAGGTGATGCTTGTCGCTTTGATGCATATTTCCAACATGATCTTGTGACTTAAAATGATATTTGCTTCAATATTGTTCAAAGATTTGTTATATAGTTAAAAAATAGCATTGCTAAAAACGACATCAGGCATAAAATTATTTGTGCAATTAAGCGAGCCAAGGCCACCATCAGAACTATATGATTGATTTCAAACCCTCCATCAATTTTTGGCATGATTTTAAAAGCAACCAAACTGCGGGGATGTGGTTATTTTTGGGGTCTCGTCGTTCTTTACAAATCGTTCGACCATCGATTTTACAATTGGTGTTTTGGGGGATTTTAGGTGGTTGTGCCAACAGTTTATTTAGTTGGCTCAGCACGGGGCGTATTGGCGAATTTAATGCCCAAGGTCTCATTAGCTACGCATTGTGGCCATTTATTGCTTTAATCGTGGGGATTTTCCTGTCACAACGTGTGAATAATCCACGGTTAATGTTGGTCCCAGCATTGCTTTGGTTGGTGCTTGATACGCACATCATGTTGTTTCAATGTTTGATTCAATATTTGGGAGATCTCGATTTTCTTCCATACTTCTTGTACGACTACATTCCAACGTTATTCATTATTCTATTTGTTTGGCAAAGTCTGGCTGTCGTTTGGGTATTTTCACGTGAGCTGAAATGGCCATGGTGGGAGCGAGCACTGATTATGGGTGCGACGCTATTTACTTTGGTCGTGTGGCAAGTCTCAGTCAAAGATCAGCCGATTTGGAAAGTAGAAGAAGTTCCACCAAGCTTTGCTGAAGATGCCTTCTATGCACAAAGTCGTTTGCTGAATAAGTCTTTAGACGCAGTGGAATATGGTGAGTTTGCCCAATCCCATTGGTACTTCTTAGGGGTGGCAGGTGCGAGTTATCAAGATGTCTTTAAACTGGAAATTGAACGGATTAAAGAACAGTTTGATACACGTTTTGGTACTTATGGACGTTCGGTTGAGCTTATCAATAACCCTGCAACGCGCACTGAAATTCCGCTGGCATCTAAAACCAGTATGGAGTTGGCGCTGCGTCGTATCGGTCAGCAGATGAACCGAGAAAGTGATGTCTTATTTTTATATATGACCTCACATGGTTTACCAAATGTCTTTGAAATGGAAAATGCACCTTTGGATTTGGCGCAAGTCGATCCTAAATGGTTAAAAGAAGCCTTGGATGCATCCGGAATTCGTTGGCGTGTGATTGTGATTTCTTCATGTTATTCAGGCAGTTTTATTCCAGCACTACAAAATGATAATACTTTAATCATTACTGCATCGGCAGCTGATCGACAGTCTTTTGGCTGTTCGAATGAAGCTGAATACACCTATTTTGGTCGTGCGTTCTTTGATCAGGCGATGCGTGAGCAGACCAGTATTCAAGCGGCATTTAATGAAACCAAAGCGACTGTAGCGAAATGGGAAGCAGCGCAAGGTTTCGAACCTTCTGAGCCACAGTGGTCGATGGGGAAAAACATGGCATTAATGTTGCCTCAATTAGAACAACGATTGTTCCCGCCGACGACTACTGCACCGGCTACGACGGTTACGCCTTAAAAGATCAAAAAAGTTTAGGATAAAGATCATGGAATTAGTACAACGAAATACTTGTTTTGCTGGTGAGCAGCGCATTTATCAATTGGATTCTTCAAGTCTAAAGACCGCGACAAAGTTTGGTATTTTTCTGCCAGAAGTAGCCTTACAAGGCCAAGCGTGTCCTGCATTGTTTTATTTGGCGGGATTAACCTGTACTGAAGAAACCTTTGCCATTAAAGCGCATGCTCAGCGTTTAGCTGCGCAGCTTGGCCTGATTTTAATCAGCCCTGATACTTCTCCACGTGGGGAACAGGTAGCACAAGGTGATCATTGGGATATTGGGCAAGGCGCAGGCTTTTATATTAATGCAACGGAACAACCGTGGGCCGAGCATTATCAAATGGAACGTTTTCTTACTGAAGAATTGTATTCGCTGGTACAGGCTGAATTTCCGGTACAAAAAGGTGCGATTGGCATATTCGGACATAGTATGGGCGGTCATGGGGCATTAACTTTAGCGTTGAAGCATCCTGACCTGTTTAAATCGGTTTCTGCTTTTGCACCGATTTGTGCGCCGAGTCAGTGTCCATGGGGCGAAAAAGCCTTTAATCAATATCTAGGTTCAGACCGACAGCAGTGGCTTCAGCACGATGCTACAGCTTTAGTGAAATCTAAAGGGGCTTTGTTTAAAGCCATTTTGATTGACCAAGGTATTGATGATCAATTTTATAGCCAGTTAAATCCGATGTTGTTTAAGCAAGCGTGTGAGCAAGTTGGGCAGCCACTCGAAGTGCGTGAACATGCAGGCTATGATCATGGTTATTATTTTATTCAAAGTTTTATGGATGATCATTTGCAATTTCACGCTGTCCAATTGCAAACAGTAGTTCATTAATTTAAAAGTCAGTGGTTAAAAAAATATTGAGGCACAGCTTGCTTTGATATACGTATAAATAAGGCATGGTGATGAGCATTGCCATGCAAATGAATAAATTCGACATACCAAAAAAAATAATTTAGGGTACTTATGCAAAATTCACAATTGGAAACGCCGCTTCCGCCAGAGCTGCCCGTGATGAATCCACCGAGTCTATTTGGTGAGACAGAACAGGCTGATGTTTTGGGGCGAAATTATCATTTTAGGTTTAAAGGTAATGCGTCTGAATATTTCGGTATTTGGATTGTGAATATCTTACTGACGATTGTCACGCTTGGACTTTATGCGCCTTGGGCAAAGGTCCGCCGTTTACGTTATTTTTACGGTAATACTTGGGTATTTCAGCGTCGTTTTGACTTTACCGGTTTGCCTACAAAAATTTTAGTTGGACGAATCATTGCGTTAGTGGTCTATGGTGGTTTCTCTTTTGCTATAAAGTATTCTTGGGAAGCTTTCTTAGCGGGCTTTGTCCTGATCTTCTTTGCGGTTCCTTGGCTCATTCGATCTACGATTCGTTTCCGTGCTCGCAACAGTAAGTTTAGTAATAGCCGATTCTTTTTTTCAGGGACAAATAAAAGCGCATATTGGTGCTTTGTTAAATGTCTTGCGGTGGTTGTCTTTACCCTTGGATTGTTTACACCAGTTGCGGTCTGGCTATATAAACGTGAATGTCTGAATCATTTGTATCTGGGGCAGTTGAAATTTAATCTGAATAATACGTGGGGCGATTATATGCGCGCCATGTATGTGCCTTTATTTCTGTTTATGGGCTTTGGTGCATTGCTGGCAGTAATCTTTGCAATACTGTTTGGTAGTTCAGATGGTTTAAATGACGCATCTTATGTCTTCATTATTTTTGGTATGTATTTGATTGGCTATATGTTTATTTGGCCACTCACAGCTGCACGTATTTTTATTACCACTTGGAATAACACCACGTTGAGCCGCAGTCAGTTTCATACGGACTGTAATCAATGGCGCTATGCATGGATTGTCTTGAGTAATTGGTTGGCTAAAGTGATTAGCCTCGGTTTACTGACACCATGGGCAGTTGTGCGACTATATAAATATCAGACGGAATCTTTGCATTTAATGTTGGTCGATGATCCTGACCAATTACAAAATCAAATGCAGCAAGATCACAATGCAATTGCTGAAGAATTATCCGATATTTTTGACCTAGATATTTCCTTATAACACAGGTGAATTACATGAAAACATCAGTAGTGAATGCAACCTATTATGATGGGAAAGTGTCAAAACCCTTTGTTGCTCAAATCAGCGCAGATGGGGAACATGCCGTGATTGTGCGTTATGGTCAAGACCTAGAACAAACGCAGCATTACACCTATCAAGATATGACGCTGATTGGAGCGTTAGGTGATATTCAGCCAGTGATCGAGTTAAAGGACGATGCTCGTTTAGAGTTTCATCAACCCTTGCCGGAGTGGTTTAATCTCGATGTGAAGTCGCGTTGGCATTCGATTTGGAAATTAGAGCGTTCACCTTCTCTAATCATTTTTAGTGTGATTTTTGTGGTGGCTTTTGCTTTTGTCTTGATTAAATGGGGCATACCTGCGGCGTCACATGTGGTGGCCAATCAACTGCCTGAGACCGCTTTAACGAGTTGGGGCGATCAGGCGGAAAAATATATTATCGATATGACTGAACCCACAAAATTGCCACAAGCACGCCAAGACAAACTGAAACAAGAATATCAACAATTGGTGGCTGAAAATCGTCCTGCGAAGTTGTTATTCCGCGGTGGTGGTAGCATCGGTGCAAATGCATTGGCGATACCCAATAACACCATTATCGTGACAGATGAGTTGGTTAAATTAGCGAAAAATGATTATGAGCTCATAGGTGTGCTTGCACATGAGCAGGGGCATTTAGTTCAACGCCATAGTTTGCAGCAAAGTTTGTCAGGTTTAGGCATCAGTATTATTTTGTTGATGATTACAGGGGATGGCTCTGACATTCTCACCAGTTTGCCAGTGGCTGCGGTGGGTGCGAGTTACTCACGAGACTTTGAATCAGAAGCAGATTTATATGCCTTAAAACAACTTTCAAAACATCAAATTCCAACGGCACATTTTGCAAACTTCTTACAACGTATGGAAGATGAAGCTGATGGTGAAACAGCAAAAGAGAAAGGTACAAGGGATGAAACTGCCAAAGATCAGAGATCTTGGACAGACTTCTTTGAGTCACATCCAGCGACGAAAGCTCGTATTGATGCAGTTAGAAATTATCAATCACATCAGCATTGAGTGAAAGGCTTTGACAATATGGCGACGTAGACTACGGTTCGCGTTGCCATGTTGCACTGAGTTCTTCTTGTCCCATGCGGATTAAATGATCTAAAACCACATGTTCCAATTGATCTAGATTTGCACTTGGATCTTGGGCTGAAATTACTACATCTAAAAATGCAGCTTGTGGTAGAAGGCTGACCTCTGCGGAGGGTAGTTGAATCTTGAATGCAGTATTTTCTCCAATGATCTGTTCATTGACTTCAAATTTATGTTTCCAATGATTAACTAAGCGCTTAGCAACACGTGCTGCTTGGGCGGTGGTGATGTATGTTGAACTTTTCATAGATGCAATTTTATTATTAAGTCGTCAGTCCTTTAACTTAGCAAAGTACATAGATGCCCGTTAAGTCTAAAAATGCAACGCTGTGTTTCTACCGCAGTGGTCTTTATTCATATTAATCACTGATGTTACGCACGCAAAAAATAATTTTGCATTTTTAAAATGATATTTAAGTCAATTCGACGGAGTCTTACATCTAGGGCTTAAATAAAGGGATTAGCCTTCGGCTGGAGGTACTCTTACGAAACGATGTTTCTCATTAGGCAAAATGAGAAGCGAAGCTTCGCAACGAAACCATCTTGCAGAGCAATGCTCCTCACCGCAAAACTCGCTCTCTAGCGTCTATTTATTTAAAGTATTGCAAAAAAAAATTGATGAGAAGTCGTGCTGTCTCAAACAATTGCGGATGACGTTACCGCGTATCGTTCTTTTATTTGAACCAATTTCGCTTCTGATGTTACTGCGTAACATCAGTTCATCCTAGGTTTCTTTATTAGAGAGATCTCAATCATTGGCATCGAAAAAACGACTAAGGGCATGGGCAGCGAATAGGGGGACAATTTGCTATAATGCGTCAATCACTCCCTTTTCAAAGCTAGGTTTTTCATGTCCAAGCCATTCTTAATCGCACCTTCAATTTTGTCAGCAGACTTTGCGCGCTTAGGTGAAGAAGTTGAAAATGTTCTAGAAGCCGGTGCAGATGTTGTTCATTTCGATGTCATGGATAATCATTATGTACCGAACTTAACTTTTGGTGCGGGCGTTTGTAAGGCATTGAAAAAATACGGCATTAAGGCGCCAATTGATGTGCATCTAATGGTTTCACCGGTAGACCGTATGATTGGTGATTTCTTGGAAGCTGGCGCAGATATCATCACTTTCCACCCAGAAGCGACTGACCATATTGACCGCTCTTTACAGTTAATCAAATCTGGCGGTGCGCAAGCGGGCTTGGTGTTTAACCCTGCGACACCTCTGCATTATTTAGACTACGTTTTAGATAAAGTTGACCAAGTCTTGTTGATGAGTGTGAACCCAGGTTTTGGTGGTCAAAAGTTCATTCCAATGACCTTGGAAAAGCTGCGTCAAGCACGAAAAATTATTGATGCTTCAGGTCGTGATATTCGCTTAGAAGTGGATGGTGGTGTTACTCCAGCCAATATTCGTGATATTGCTGAAGCCGGTGCAGACATGTTTGTTGCAGGTTCAGCGATTTTTGGTAAGCCTGATTATAAAGCTGTGATTGATGACATGCGTTCAGAGTTGGCAAAAGTGCATGCTCAAGAGGCTTAAGCCTTTGGGTATAAGTTATTCCTCGCTTGTGGATAACTATATGGATAACCGTATGGATATCTGTGTAGATAACTATATGGATAACTTGGATAAATTATAAACGATTGTGCATCAATGGTTTAATAATTAGACGTATTAAGTATAAAAAGGACTCAATTGAGTCCTTTTTTTATGGAGTAAAGTGTTTGAAATGCTGTATGTTTATTAATCTATGGTAAATAATTAATCAGTTTAAAAAATAACTTTTATGTTTTAACTGGAAGATATGCGCTGATTTTTATGACAGCGCAATAAATTTAAAACTGTTGTGAATAACTGCACAATTAATTATGCTGTTAGCAACTATTGAGATACGCTGCGACTGGCAAAACACATCATCGATCGCACTAGATAGTGCTTTTAGATATTTCTGAATGTATCGTTCATGATGGATAAATCGGTCGAGCTGCATGTCATGTTGATACAAATGTCATGTGATTGCATTTGAATCGTAAATAATATCATCATGGTGTTTCATGCGGATTTCGGCTGAGCCGATCGCGTGATGTTTCTAAAGATGTGTTAATAGGGATATATTGTCACAGTGCATCATTGGGTTGAATTAGGATACTAAATTGTTTAATTTTTTGCGTAAGCATCTTGGCTTTGCTTGGCTCATGGCATTTGTCATGGGGTGGAGCAGTGTGGTCAGTGCACAGCAAAATTTTCAACATCAACAAATGATGACAGCGAATGCCCATCAGGCACCAGTTCATGCAGCACATACTGATCCTTCACGTTCAAATATAGCAAATTGCCATCAAAATCAGCGGCAAGCTGTTCCAGAGCATGCAGCACATCATGGCAAGCAGCCGACACCTGAAGTCATTTCAATGATGGACTGTCATCAATCTTTAGATTCGCCATCTGCACAGCAAGATGGTCTGGTGCATCATTCATCGATACAAAACACAGACTGTCAGGACTGTACACTCGCACATTGCCAAATCAGTACCTCTTATGTCGATAGCGCCTTGGTCGCATTGCAGACCTTCCATGTGCATCACTATGCAGAACCTCCTCGTTTCATTTTTGCTGGACAGCATTTAAAAGGCTTTTGGCAAGAAATTCTAAGACCTCCGCAAGCTTAACCTGAGTATTAAATACGTTTTTTCGTTATTTTATAAAGGTTAAGTCATGTCTAATTTATTTAAATCAGGCCTCGTGTTCGGGGTATGTCTGCTGTCTCCAACGTGGGCGTTTGCAGCCATTAAAGAATATCATCTGAATATTGATGAAAAGACCATCAATTTGACTGGTAAAGCGGTCAAGAAAATCAGCGTCAATGGTCAGTTTCCAGCACCATTACTGGAGTTTGAAGAAGGCGATGATGCGGTCATCCATGTGCATAATCAGCTCAAAAAACAAAATACCTCAGTGCATTGGCATGGTCTATTACTGCCCGGCTTAATGGATGGTGTCCCCGGCTTTAATGGTTTTAATGAAATTCAGCCTGATGGTAGCTTTACTTATAAATTTAAAGTCCGTCAAAGCGGAACCTATTGGTATCACGCGCATTCCAAAGGCCAAGAACAAGACGGATTGTATGGCGCTTTGGTAATTTATCCGAAAGGTAAACAAGCACTTGCCGTACATGAACAGACGCAACGTGATTATGTGGTCATGCTGTCTGATTTTCATGAATCATCTAGCGCTCAGATTATGGCAAATCTGAAAAAGTCTGCCGAATACTATCAAAATCAGCGTGAAACAGTTTCAGATGTATGGACGCAAATGCAACGAACGGGTTTGAAAAATACTTGGCAAGACCGTTCGATGTGGAATCAAATGCGTATGCTGAAAACGGATTTGTCTGATGTAACGGGTTATACGTTCTTATTGAATGGTAAAACTCCAGAACAAAACTGGACAGGTCTATTTAAGCCTAACGAAAAAGTTAGACTTCGTTTTGTAAATGCTGCGGCCATGTCGTTTTTTGATGTGCGTATTCCTCAGCTCAAAATGACGGTGGTCAGTGCAGACGGTCAAGCGGTCAAGCCGGTCGCTGTGGATGAATTCCGCATCGGTGCTGCAGAAACCTATGATGTGATCGTAGAGCCTAAATCTGCGCATTATCAGATTGAAGCTGAGTCGATTGATCGGACTGGATTTGCGATTGGCACTTTACATGATGAAACGCAGCCTCAGCACTCAGGTATTCATATACCAAAAGCACGGCTACGCGCTTTGCTGACCATGGAAGATATGGGGCATGGTTCAATGTCAGGTATTGACCATAGCAATATGGGACATATGGCTACAGGTTCAACCCAAACTTCAGCAATCCAGCAAGTGAATGCTCATGAGCACAGCGCGCATACTGTCGATCCGTCAAAGATTCAGCCGAATCAAGCACATGATCATGCAGCTATGGGACATGACATGGACCATTCTCCAGTGACTGCACATACTACTATGCAGCATCCAGAGATGCATAAACAGAACATGTCTGATTCAGCGCATGCCAATATGGATCATAGTGTGATGGATCATTCATCTATGAACCACTCCTCAATAGATTCATCTATGAAACATGATATGCATACAGCGATGGAGCATGCACAGTCTAAAGGAGAGATGCGGGCAGTTGAAAATTCAGCAACGGTTATGGGTTGGGCCAATGCTTCAACACCTGTCGGTGATAAGGCACTGCAATATAGTGATCTAAAAGCGTTAACCCCGCAGCCTGATACACGTGAACCGACGCAAGACTTGGTCATTCATTTGGGTGGAACTATGGAACGCTATATGTGGACCATGAATGGCAAAAAATTTAGCGAAGCTGGACCACTAAAAGTGAAATATGGTGAGCGAATCCGACTGAAATTTGTCAATGACAGCATGATGGCGCATCCGATGCATTTACATGGCATGTTTATGCAATTGGAAAATGGGCAAGTGTCTTCTGAAATGCCAAATAAACATACGGTGATTGTGCCGCCGGGGAAAACAGTGACGGCTCTGTTAACGGCCAATGAATTAGGGGAATGGGCGATTCATTGTCACTTGCTGTATCACATGTCTGCAGGGATGATGAATAAACTTGTGGTCGCAAATGTCGCAGAGAATACGAAAACGGCATCTGTACCGCAAAAGGAGGTGTCTCATGCGCATCATTAAACCATGCACATATACGGTTCTAAGTTTAGCTTTGGCATCGGTCACTCAAATGACCATGGCGCAAGATGCACATCACAGCATGCCGATGTCAGCTCAACATGAGTCGCATTCCTCACATGATTCGTCGCATCAAGTGATGCAAACAAGGATCGAATCGAACAAGATGGAGCATACTGCAGAACATGCAGAACATGCAGAACATGCAGAACATGCAGAACATGCAGAACATGCAAATGCATCATCTATTGCGTCACGTGCTGCTTCTGCGCAGTTTCCTGTTGATCATAAGCGTGAACATGGTGGACAGATTTATCAAGCGACTGAGATAGACAATCGATGGCTCAATAATGCCGATGGCAGTGGAAGTTTAAAGACCGAAATTGAGAGTCGAATCGGGACCGATGAAAATAAGCTCTTTATCAAACTACATGCCGATAAAGCAGAATCTCAAGATGCTGATTATGCGGCTCAAGTGATGTATAGCCGTATGATCTCCGACTTTTGGGATGCGCAAATTGGCGCACGTTATCGGGTCGATGAACATCAAGTGATGGACAAGGAACAGTTTGATGCTGCGGTGGGTCTGCATGGTCTGGCACCGTATTTCTTTGAAACTGATGCTTATCTATATCTTGGTACAGATAATCAGGTCAGTTTTTCTTTAAAAACCGAACGTGATCTGCTGCTGACGCAAAAACTGATTTTAAAACCGTATCTAAACCTAGATGTAGTGCTGAGTGATGACTCTGCCTATGCACAAAAAACAGGACTCAGTTCTGTATGGCTAGGGCTAGAAACACGCTATGAAATCAATAAAAAGTTAATGCCATTTATCGATGTTGCTTACAGCTACGAAAAAGGAAATCAGCATACGGCATGGCAAGCTGAAACTGGAAGTGAAAAACAATGGTGGTATGGCGCAGGACTTCGTCTGAAGTTCTAATCGGCCAATAGACCAAATAAAGAGGGCATCATCAATAGGTTTTGGTGATGCTTTTTTTTTATGTCTGAATCTATCCTTTGAACAGACATGCCATGTTTTGGTGCAATTCATCTGCACAAGTTTTTTCCTTAACTGAATAACGGCCTAGATTTGGTCAAAAAATGTAAAGAATGCACTAAAATTCAGCATATTTGCTATACTGAGACGATATTCGGAGGAACGACCTCCCTTACATCTTTGTTCAAAGCCAGTAAGAAAAATCGTCAGGACGACCTGACTCTACTAATATGGAGGAAGGCATCATGGCCTGGGTTGTTCTAGTATTCGCTGGTATTTTTGAAATCGTTTGGGCCTATTCGATGAAGCTCTCAGAAGGCTTTACAAAACTTGGCCCAAGTTTAGTCACTTTATTTTTTATGATCCTGAGCTTTGGTTTATTGGCCTATGCCATGAAAACGTTGCCTCTAGGAACGGCTTATACCATTTGGACAGGAATCGGCGCGATTGGCTCTTTCCTCGTGGGTATTTTTATACTCGGTGAGCCTGCAACTGCCATGCGGATGTTAGCCGCAGTACTGATCATTTCTGGTCTAATCTTGATGAAATTATCTTCAAGTTAATATGTTCTAAAGCACAGCGGTCATTGACCCCTGTGCTTTTTTTATGGGTAAAAATATGGCTTGGGTTTTATTAATTGTAGCGGGATTGCTTGAGGTAGTCTGGGCATATTGTATGAAAGTCTCTGAAGGCTTTAGCAAACTGACGCCAAGTATTTTGACCATTGTTTTCATGATCGCAAGTTTTGCTTTATTGTCTTATGCAATGAAATCCTTACCGCTGGGTACAGCCTATACAGTATGGACAGGCATTGGTGCAGTGGGTTCATTTATCCTCGGCATCGTTGTATTGGGTGAGCCTGCCAATGCCATGCGTATGCTAGCTGCGGTCCTGATTATTTCAGGACTAGTCTTGATGAAATTATCGTCCTCCTGAATAATGAAGTGTTGCGATTTTGAGCTTGGAGTATGTCATGCAACTTTCTTATCAGTTTTTAGATTCACCCGTTGGACAATTAAAACTTGTTGCACATGAAACCGCATTGGTGGCTGTTCTTTGGGAAAATGAAAACCCTAATCGTGTGCGATTGGCGGCTTTGGTTGAAGATCTGCAACACCCGATTTTGCTCAAAACCGCACAGCAATTAAATGAATATTTTGCAGGTAAAAGACAGCAATTTGACTTGCCGCTAGACTTTGAAGGCACCGCATTTCAGCAACAAGTTTGGCAAGCTTTACTGACGATTCCTTTTGGAGAAACTCGCAGTTATAAACAAATTGCAGAGCAGATCGGCAATGTCAAAGCCGTACGTGCTGTCGGTGCAGCCAATGGTAAAAATCCAATTTCAATTATTGCACCTTGTCATCGTGTCGTGGGCGCAAATGGAAAATTAGTGGGTTTTGCGGGTGGTCTAGAAAATAAAGAAATATTGTTAAAAATTGAGAAATTACAATAAAATAGAAAATATACTTATTTAAAATAATGAATCAAATTAATGAATATTTCTCAAATCTTTGCACCCTTCATTTCGACGTTGTGGTGGCTAATTCCATTGTTACTGATTGTGGGGGCAATCAAAGCATTTAAACCTTATTTAAAGGGGAAAATGGGGGAGTTTGCTGTCGCCGTTCATGTCAAACTTTATTTGAAAGACCATTATATCTTGTTAAATGATTTGACCTTACCAGATGGCGAAGGAGCTACAACTCAAATTGATCATCTTCTTTTAAGCCCATTTGGTGTGTTTGTGATTGAAACTAAAAACTATAAGGGCTGGATTTTTGGGAGCGAGAGACAAAAACAATGGACGCAAAAGATTTATAAAAAAAGTTTTAAATTTCAATATCCAATTCACCAAAATTATAAACATATGAAAGTGTTAGAACAGGTGTTGAGCGATATTGTGGATAAAGACAATATGCATTCTGTGATTGTTTTTATGCCTGAAGCAGTGTTTAAAACAGAGATGCCGTCGAATGTATTTCGGGGTACAGCTTGGGTGGACTATGTTCAAACCTTTCAGCAACCCGTGGTCTCTGAAATGAAACTTAAACGAATACAGTTGCGTTTAGAAAAAGAAATTTTAGAAAAATCGTGGAAAACAAATCGACAGCACGTTGAAGATTTAAATCAACGGCATAATTCATAAACTTCCTGTATGCTGTGGATGGTGAACAGTATCTGACTGATAAAAATAGACGGACAATAACAATGAACGACACGCTTCAACATCTTTATGAATCGACTTTAGATCATCCTGAGCAATACCAAGACTTTTATCAGCAACTTTTAGCCAGCCAAGTGTATTGTCTGGGTGAGCGTGATGCTGAGCAGCATTTACATTTTCAATTGATGGAAAAGGAGCAGGGCGAGCAAGCCATTCCATTCTTTCTGAGTCTTGCGATGCTTCAACAGGATGTTGGCGCAGACGCAGAATTTGTCATGATCAGTGCTGAAAAATTGTTTGCCATTACCAAAGGCGCAAGCTTGGTGATGAACCCGACTTCGGAACATCCGAAAGAGTTTTTGGCAGATGAGATCGATGCAATTTTAGAGTTTGCCAAACAACAAAGCCTTTGAACACTGTAGGTGTAATCAAAGGCTCTGCGGCTACGCTGAGATAGCTGTTTTCACACTTTTTCGTTTTCATATTGGGCGATGTGCTTTAAAACTTACATACCGGCTTTGAGTTTTTGCACGATTTCATCAAGTGGTTTGACACGTTTTACTTCATCCCAAAGGACTTTGGCTTCTGGATAGTGCTTCGACATCATGCCGAGCCATTGTTTATAACGACCGACCATATTCATTTCTTTTTTATACGAACCGTTTAAGAAACGAATTTGTAAGCCAAGCAGTTCATGCCATGTAATCAGCGGCTCATCGGTATTACGACGAATACACTGTGTAATGTCAGGGGTGGTCACCGCAGCACGACCAATCATCAGGTCTTCACAACCAGATTCGAGTTGGCATTGTTTGGCATCGGCATTGTTCCAAATTTCACCGTTGGCAATCACGTTAATTTTCAATGCTTCACGAATGGGTTGCAACTGATCCCAAAAGGCAGGCGGGGTATAACCATCGGCTTTGGTTCGCGCATGGACTGTAACCCATGCGGCACCCGCATCTTCGATGGCATGCGCATTTTCCATGGTGAAGTTATGATCCATATAACCCAAACGCATTTTTGCCGATACAGGAATATGACTCGGAACAGCATCACGCACAGCTTTGACTAACTCATACACCACTTCAGGCTCATCTAGCAGAACTGAACCGCCACGGTGGCGGTTGACGGTTTTTGCAGGGCAACCAAAGTTCATATCAATTGCAGGGGCACCAAGTTCTACCGCGCGTACAGCATTTGCCGCGAGCATAGTGGGATTGTTACCTAAGAACTGCACATGAACCGGTGTTCCTGCTGCAGTTTTGCCCTCATTGTTTAGTTCAGGACAATAGCTATGATAAATATGGTCGGGCAGGACAGAGTCCGTGACACGGATAAACTCGGTTACACACCAGTCAAAACTCCCCACATGCGTCAACACATCTCGCATAATTGGGTCGGTTAAGCCTTCCATCGGCGCAAGAACAAGTTTCACGGTCACACAGCCAAAAATTGAAAAACGGAGTTATACGTGGTTTTGAAAGGGATGTCTAGGTTTTGTGCTTCTGGTGACGCGGAATACGAAATCACAAAATTTTATGTAATTATTTGGTGAAATTAGGACCAAAGTCGTAAAGTCTTGACTGACATAAAACTTAAACAATAAAATGAGTAAATACAGATGGATAGTAATAATAAGAAGATGGCTTTTACTGTTGTTTTTTAATGGAATCAACAACATATACTGTGCTTGAATATTTTAAGATTTCATGTATGATGGCAGCAACTAGAAAAAAAGTATTGTTTCGTAAATTTTCTTTAAGTATCGCAGTGTTAGTCATAATCCTTCGTTTTTTACAGAAATGAAGTTCAATTCTTTATTATTTTCCAAGTTATAGTCAGTCATCATCCAATGGCTAAATCAACAAATTAATAGGTATTATTATGTCTAATACAGTTACTGGTACAGTTAAATGGTTCAACGAAACTAAAGGTTTCGGTTTTATTGCACAAGACAACGGTCCTGACGTTTTTGCTCACTTCAGCGAAATCACTGGTTCTGGCTTCAAAACTTTGCAAGAAGGCCAAAAGGTTTCTTTCAGCATCGCTCAAGGTCAAAAAGGCCCGAATGCTGTAAACATCGTTGCTCTATAATTTAGACGTAATGAAAAAAAAGCGCTGTATAGCGCTTTTTTTATGCCTGTTATTTCTGTGTGAATAATCAAGCTATAAAAAAAAAAGAGAGCCTTAGCTCCCTTCGTAATAAAACTTACTTCTTTATAAAACTTAAAATCGTTTCATCGTCGACTTAGCGGCCTAAAACCATTTCTAAAATAAACTTAGAACCAATAAAGCCGACTGCCAAGAGACAAAAACCAATGATGGTAAAGCGAATGGCTTTTTGACCACGCCAGCCGAATCGATAATGCCCAATGAGCAAGGCACCATAGACGAACCATGAAATGATGCTAAAGGCAGTTTTATGCGCCAAATGCTGTGCAAAGAAGTTATCGATGGTGAAGAAACCAAACCCAAGTGCCACGGTCAGTAGTGCAAAACCAGCAATCAATAAGTCAAATAGTAAAGATTCCATGGCTTGGAAGGATGGAAGCAGGCTCACCCATACACGCTTTTTCTGCTTGTTTTTTAGTTCACGGTCTTGTAAACGCAAAATAACCGCTTGAATAGTTGCCATCAGCAGGACGGCATACGCGGAAAGCGACAAAATAATATGGATGTCTAAACCCAGCGAATGTTGTTCTATAAATTGATTTTGTCGACTAAATGCGAAGCCCAAAATCAACCCTGTCGCTGCCACAGGAATGCCCAACAGGTTCATTGCCAGCACAGGTCGATAGGTACTAAATAACACACTGAGCAATAGCATGAGACCTGAAGTGAAAGACATCAGGTTGAACACGTCATAGTTCACACCCATAGGCGTCAACATGTCGTTATATAAAACACCTGCATGCAATAACATGCCTAAACCAAGTACAACACCAATAAACCAATGGTTCGGCGCACGTTTAGACATTAAATGGCTGAATAAATACCAAAAAGACGTGGTATAAGCGATTAATGCTAGGATCGTGTAAACCAAGGGGAGACTGATCATGTCAAACCTTTTTCAGGATGTTGAATATTCATTTATATAAATTCTGCAAGAACTAAAGTATCCTATAGCATTCTATGCATAAATTTTCTATTTTAAGAAACAATTTTTTGCTCATGGCTATTTTAAGCGGATTTTGCAATGTTTGATACCTTAACAGAACGACTCACGCAGAGTTTAAGAAATGTTACTGGCTCAGGGCAGCTAACCGAAGACAATATTAAAGATACGTTACGCGAAGTACGTATGGCACTTCTTGAAGCCGATGTTGCGTTACCTGTAACTCGTGAATTCATCGCGAAAGTTAAGGAAGAAGCATTGGGCCAAGAAGTGATGACTCAGTTATCACCGGGGCAGGCTTTCGTCAAAATCGTTCATGACGAATTGACCAAAATGATGGGTGAGGCGAATGAAAGCCTAGACCTAGCGGCAAAACCACCAGTTGTTGTGCTACTTGCAGGTTTGCAAGGTGCGGGTAAAACAACCACTGCGGCAAAACTTGCACGTTTCTTACAAGAACGTCAAAAGAAAAAAGTAGCAATGGTGTCTGCCGACGTTTATCGTCCAGCAGCGATTAAGCAGCTACAAACGGTTGCAGGTGAAGTTGGCGCGATTTTCTTTGAATCAAGCGCAGACGAAAAACCAATTACCATCGCTAATCGTGCGATTGAGCAAGCAAAAATTCAATTTGCTGATGTCTTGATTGTCGATACAGCAGGTCGTTTACATGTAGACGACGAAATGATGGATGAAATTAAAGAGCTTCATGCAGCAATTAAGCCGACTGAAACATTGTTCGTGGTTGATGCCATGACCGGTCAGGATGCGGCGAATACGGCAAAAGCCTTTAATGATGCTTTGCCTTTAACAGGTGTGATCCTGACAAAAACGGATGGTGATGCACGTGGTGGTGCGGCACTTTCTGTTCGTGCTATTACTGGCAAGCCGATTAAATTCTTGGGTATGGGTGAAAAACTCGATGCCCTAGAGCCATTCCATCCTGAACGTATCGCACAGCGTATTTTGGGTATGGGTGACGTACTTTCTTTGGTCGAAGAAGTTGAACGTAAAATCGACAAAGAAAAAGCCGAAAAAATGGCGAAAAAACTGCAAAAAGGCGGTAGCTTCAACTTTGAAGATATGCTGATGCAGTTTGAACAAATGAACAAAATGGGCGGTATGATGGGCTTCCTGGATAAACTTCCAGGCATGAGCAACTCAGGGATTCAAGATGCAATTGCACAAGCAAATCCTGAAAAGCAAGTGAAGAAAATGGAAGCGATTATTCAATCGATGACCATTAAAGAACGTCGTAACCCAGACTTGATGAATCCAAGCCGTAAAAAACGTATTGCAGCAGGCTGTGGTATGGATGTTGCTGAAGTGAATAAACTCATCAAGCAACATGCGCAAATGGCGAAAATGATGAAGAAATTTGCCAACCCAACGGGTATGGCAAAAATGATGAAATCATTAGGCAATATGCAAAAACAATTTGGCGGCGGTGGCATGGGTCCATTGTTTGGCAGTAAAGATCCGAAGTAATTTGGACTGAAAAAAAGGCGCTTTCTGCGCCTTTTTTTATGGCTGCAATTTGACGAGACTGTGCGTTCAAGTAAAGTGGTAGGGTACATTTGATAGCAAGTACTGGATGAAGGAATCTTGCTATACCAGCAGATAGATACCGAACTGAGCTAAATCATTACAAAAAGATGCCAAATTGACATTGAGAGCGTGTAGGTGACAGGTTTAAAACAGAGGTGAAAATTTGCCGAACTGCAAATTGAAAGCTTCACTAAAAATAATCACCTAAAATAAGAATCAAATCATGAATACACCGCATACGCCAGAAAGCCAAAAGATCTATATTGTTCATGGTCATGATGCATCGCCTAATGATCATTGGTTTCCTTGGTTGGGACGAAAGCTGCAAGAAGCAGGACATTATTCTCGACGCATCGTGATGGCAAATGCGGCACAACCTGATTTTGACCATTGGCAGAAATTTCTAGCGTTGCAAATGCCTGATTTGGATGAAAATACCATTGTGATTGCACATGGTTTGGGGTGTTTAACCACGCTGCATTATCTCAATCAATATTTTGAAAAGCATGGCACACGGATTAAAGCGGGCGTTTTTGTATCGGGTTTTAAAAGTAGTTTACCGACACAACCTGAATTAACCGCATTTATTCAACGTGCAAAAATGGATAGTGGTGTTTTACAGACCTATATGCCAATTTGTATCAGTTTGATTTCATCCAATGATCCTATCGTGCCGCCGCCGGTTGCGATCCAATTGGGCAATTTTATAAATGCACAAATTTATGAGGTGAAAGAAGCGGGGCATTTCACAGCACAGGATGGCTTTTCTGAGATTCCACAACTGTGGCACGTATTAAAGCCGATTTTAACGGCTTAGGTAGGTTGTATGCGCGTGTTTAATAGATCGCGTGTTTTGTAAATCAGGTAATCGTGAAAACTAAAATTGATCATGCAATAGGTGCAATTGAAGAGAAAAAAGGCGCAATCTGCGCCTTTTTGTTTGATCGATCTTTTGATAGATCAGTCGAGTTCTAAAGCAACACGTTCACGAATGTCGTCAATGTCATCATTGGCTTCGCGACCATCTTCCTGCCATGCTTTATAAGCACCAACATATTCACCATCGGTATCGACGACATATTCAGCCGCAATTTTTCCTGAGGCATACCATAAGCGATAGGCATCATTGCCATTTTCATCGACTTTATACGCTGCGCCACGTTGTCCTGTTGGATAAAACTCTTCACCTTGGATGCTCACGCCATCTTGATTCACAAAGGTTGATTCTACTTTGCCGTTTTTGCGATAAAGTGTTACTGGGCCTTCGATGTCACTGCCACTAAAACTAAATAGTTTCATCGGATCTTTGACCCAAGCAGGTGAGGATTGAGGGGTTTTGGTTTCTTGGTAAAAATCTTGAACTAAAAAATCTCCTGTGGCATTACGACCTAAAAGTACACGGTAATAGCCGTCTTTGACTGGGGTCATGTAATAACTTGAATCAATATACGATACGCAGCCGCAGTAATCGGGATTATCTTCATCTCCAAAATAGCCCAAAACTGCTTCAGAGGTGCTGAGCTGTGATTTGATTTCGGCAGGGATTTTAGAGTTGGCTAGATTTTGTGTCGTGGTACAACCGCCGAAGAATAATGTAGAGGTGAGCAGGCTTAAACCCAGTAAATTTTTAAATTTCATATCTATACTCTTCGTCTTATATTCTATCTTGAAAGACATTTTTAAATTATAAAGTTGCTGATGTATCTGTCGATCATCGCAGGCTATTGTAATTCGTTGGGCGAAAAAAGGTCATGAATCGCGATACAATTTGTAATTATGCTTGTATGAAATGATTGTAAAAAAAGCGTGATGATCATTGATCATCACGCTTTCACAGTTTGCTATCAAAAAATGGCTAAATTACACGCCATTTACATAACTTTGTAGGCCTCGAAGCAGCAAATCTGCTTCGACAGCTGGCTGATATTGTTCTAAATAGCGTGCAAATAGCGCAGCATCGCCACCGGTTAAAATCAACTGACTTGGATATTTGTCGAGAACCTTTTCAATGGTGCTGACCAAGCTGAGCAAGATGCCATGATGAACAGCATCTATGGTGTTTTTACCAGGAGACAGCTCATCAAAGGTGGCATCTGGAATTTTAATGCCTTTGGTGTTTTGGATGAGCGAATCACGTTGCAAATACAAATTTGGCAAAATATAGCCGCCTAAATGTTGTAAGCCATCCGTTAAGTCAATGGTGAGTGCCGTGCCACAGCTAATGACACAGTATTTTTGTGTAGGGTCTTTGACCACAGCCAGCATTTGCAGCCAACGGTCGATCCCGAATTTACTGGTGTCTTCATATGCACAGCGTAAGCCCGCATATTCGGCATGTACTTTGGCAATAGTGACAGGAACGGCTAAAAATTTAAGAATTTTTTGAATCCGATCATTATTTTTTTTGTCGAGTACCGAGGAAATCCCGACCTGACCTAAGTCCAAACTTTTAAAGTGCTGGATTAAACCGAGTAGGAGTTCGGCAGGCGACTGTAAATGCAGTTCCGCAGCATGCTCTATAATTTGATCGTGTTCGGTAATCCAGTATTTCAGCCGGGTATTACCGACATCGAGCCATAATTTTTTCATCAGTAGGCCTTTGCAATCCTGTTTTATGGTTGATCTGCTAAACGTAAGCGACCTTGGAAATGATTTTCTAAGTGCTGCGAAGTTTGGATGTTGATCGAACCATCATTTTCAATACCGAGAAAGCGGCCTTGGCTTTTGCCTTGCAGGTGTTCAAGTTCAACGGGCTGTTGCATAAATGCAGCATAATGGTTGAATCGTGCAGCGAGGTTATAGCAGTTATGATCGAACCATTCACCTGCAAGTTGAATCGCTGCATATAGTTCAGAAATTAACTGCAAACGGTTTGGCGAGGGAAGTCCGAGTTCAGATAACGAGGTTGCACGTTGCTCAATTCCTGCGGATGGAATCGGAAATAAGTTCATGCCAACGCCGACAATCGCTTGATGTGGCGAAATCGGCTCAATCAAGATCCCGCCCCATTTGCCTTGTGGGCTATACAGGTCATTGGGCCATTTCACTTGTAAAGCGAGATTTTGCAAACTTGGCATTTGTAAGATATTTAAGGCAATTTCGAGTGCAAGCCGTCCATCTATCGCTGTTTGTAAATTCAGCAATGTGCTTAAATAGATATTACCAACGGGTGAGACCCATTGATGATCGCGTTGCCCACGCCCCTGAGTTTGCTCTTCACTGCATACCAAAACATGTTGAATGCCTTTTTTGGCAATCTCACGAACATCGTCATTGGTCGATGTGGTAATGGGCTTCAGTAATAAAACTTCAGGCGGCTGAGGTACTGTGCTCAGCAATTGCTGTAAGTGTCTGGTCTCTAAATCCATTTGAATCTGAGAGTTGTGGAATAATATTGATGGAGTTAATCATATATTTACTGATTGGTGCAATCGCTGGTTTTGCTGCGGGGCTATTTGGTGTTGGCGGTGGCCTGATTATTGTGCCGATTTTATTCATTGTCTTTACCCAACTTCAATATGATCCCAGTGTGATTATGCACATGGCGGTGGGCACATCTTTAGCCACGATTATTGTGACCTCACTTAGCTCGGTTTCGGCGCATCATAAAAAAGGTGCCGTGCTGTGGAATGTCTTTCGGAATTTGTCACCGGGTTTGGTGATCGGTTCATTTCTCGGTGCAGGCATTGCAGATTATTTATCAGGGCAGGGTTTGCAACTGTTAATTGGCTTTTTTGCGGTCTGGGTGGCCTTTAAAATGTTTCGCGGTGCAGCGACACCAGTCGATCCGAATAAACATTTACCCTCACAAGCCATGCAAATGGCAGCAGGGGGGGTATTGGGATTGCCTCTGCGATCTTCGGTATTGGTGGAGGTAGCTTAACCGTCCCGTATTTGAATAAAAACGGCGTCATTATGCAAAAAGCGGTCGCAACCTCTGCTGCATGTGGTTTACCGATTGCGATTGCAGGGGCACTCGGCTTTATGTGGTTTGGTCATCATGCCGATATCGAGGTTCCCAATACCATTGGTTATATCCATATTTATGCATTTATCGGGATTAGTGTAATGAGCTTCATCACTGCGAAATTGGGTGCGAAAGTGGCTCATATGTTGTCACCATTTATGCTAAAGCGTTGTTTTGCATGCTTATTAACAACAGTTGGTTGCTATTTTATTTATCAAGGTGTGCAAGCCTTTGGCGCTTGATTGTCCGTTTTGACTGACAAAATTGGCTTTGTTGACACAAGATTGTCAGACAATGTCATGTTCAATTAGGTTGCTTATCGTTTCTAATGCAAATAGATTGAGTGTAAATCTGAACATTGCATCTTATAAAAAAAAGATAGGAACAGTATGCAACAACAAGAAGCGGACAGTTTGTCAGAACAAATTGCCAAACACATCGGTGAACAAATCATTCGCGGTGAGTTGGTCGAAGGCGAGCGTATTCAGGAACTTAGAATTGCGGCCGAATTGGATGTGAGCCGTGGCTCTGTTCGTGAAGCTTTATTGATTTTAGAACGGACCCAGCTCATTGAAATCTACCCACGCCGTGGCGCCTTAGTCTCTGAAATGTCGGCTTTACAAGTGCGTTCATTATTTGATATTGCAGCATTATTGTTGGGTCAAATTGTGCATCGTATGGCGGAAACGTGGCGCAGCCATGAAGCTGAACGTATTCAGTTATTACTTGAACAATTAGACGTGGAAACTCGCCAAGGCAATACCGAAAAGTTTTATGATCTGATTTTTCAGGGCATGGCTCGTCAGCATGAAATGGTGGGAAATACCTACTTGATGCGTTATTACCAAGAATTGTTGCCATCACTCAGACGTAGTTATTTCCTGACACTGAATATTTCACGACGTGAACTACAAGAATCTTTTGATTTGTTTAAATTAGTGACTGATGCAGTTTTAATCAGAAAATCACATCAAGCCACTTTATTTATGGAAGATTTTTGTCGACACTTACGCAACCTTGTGTTGGAATCACTAACACGGATGAAACAAATCGAATTAGCGTGGGCGAGACGTTCACGCCGCTGATCAGGACATTATGCGTTTAAGCAGTTTAAAACTTTCCGGCTTCAAATCTTTTGCCGATAGCACAACTCTAAAATTTGAAGGCAACCGTAGTGCGGTTGTTGGACCGAACGGCTGTGGTAAATCCAATGTGATTGATGCCATTCGTTGGGTTATGGGTGAATCCAGTGCCCGTCAATTGCGTGGTGGCACCATGCAAGATGTTATTTTTACCGGAACGGCAAAGCGTAAACCAGTCGGGATGGCGAGTGTTGAACTGCGTTTTGATAACACCTATGGCAAGTTAGGTGGTGCTTATAATGCCTATACTGAACTGGCAGTTCGCCGTCAGGTCAATCGTGATGGTAAATCCGAATATTTCCTCAACGGCACCAAATGCCGCCGTCGTGATATTACTGATATTTTCTTAGGTACCGGTTTAGGTCCGCGTTCGTATGCGATTATTGAACAGGGCATGATCAACCGTTTGGTCGATGCCAAACCTGAAGAAATGCGCGTGTATATTGAAGAAGCCGCAGGGGTTTCTCGCTATCAAGCCCGCCGTCGTGAAACTTTACAGCATCTAGAACACACCACTCAAAATTTAGAACGCCTCGAAGACATTGCATCAGAACTGAAATCTCAGCTGAAAACCTTAAAACGTCAGTCTGAAACGGCAGTGCAATACAAAGAATTAGAAACCCAGATTCGTACTATTAAGATCGAAGTGCTGTCTTTCCAATGTGAACAAAGCACGCGTTTACAGCAAGAATACACGCTTCAGATGAATGAGCTCGGGGAAACCTTCAAACTGGTTCGTTCTGAGCTGAACACCCTTGAGCATGACTTATCTTCCACCAGTGCTTTATTTCAACGGCTTATTCAACAGTCCACGCCATTACAAAGCGAATGGCAACAGGCGGAAAAGAAACTGTCTGAGTTGAAAATGACGCTGGAGCAAAAGCAGGGTTTATTTGCACAAAATTCGGCAAGTTTGGTGGAGCTTGAAAAGCAAAAAGCTCAAACCAAAGAACGTTTACAGCTATTAGAGTTACAACTGGAAACGCTGCAAGAACAGCAAGATGGATTTGTTGAGCAATTACAGCGCCAAGAAAGCAGTAGTCAAGATCAGACTCAACAATTGGCCGATTTGAAAGCTCAGCATCAACAAGCAGTTCAACAATTTGAACAATGCCGTGGGCAAGTCGAAAAGCAGCAACAGCAAAAGCTACAGATGTTGGCGCAGAGTGAACAATTGACCAAAAATATTGGTCGTATTGAGCAACAACGTGAGACCCTGCAACAGCAACGAGGTCAAATTCACCATCAGGCGCAGCAAGATGAGTTGGAGCAGTATCAGCAAGATAAGCAACAACTCGAACAGCAAATTGTGCAACAAGAGCTGGTGATTGCCGAAACGCAAACACTGCTTGCAGCTGCACAAGAACAGCAGGCACAGCATAAAAATATGATGCTGCAGCTAAAGTCAGAAATACAGGTGCTGTTGTCAGAGCAGAAAAACCTAAATCAATTGATGATTAAAGCTAGTCCAAAGCAGCAAAGTCAGCGTCAACATTTAATGCAGCAGTTGCAGTTGAGCACACAGGGTAAACAGCATGCACAACTGGTCGAGAAATTTTTGTCTAAATGGCTGAGTGCCCAAGTCTTGGGACACAGTGATAATTTTCAAGACAGTATTGCACGTCAGGTCAAAGGCAGTCATCACACCGCAGCACAAATCGTTGGATTAGACGCTTTGGCGACGTGGATTGAAGCACCACAGCTTTCAATCTGGCAGCAGGTCGCGATTGCTGAAACATTGACGGTGGCATTGAGTCATCAGGCTAAACTGGCTGCTGGTCAGTCGATACTCACGCTCGATGGTTATCATGTCGGTGCGGATTGGGTGATTGGTCTAGACTATGATGAGGACAGCCAAGCAGGGCAAGGTGCATTGAGCCACCGTATTCGTTTAGATGAATTGACTGAATTACTTGCAGAGCAGCAGCCAAAGCTGACGCAACTAGAAGGCCAATTGCCTGAGTTGCAAAATGCCGTACAAGCTTTACAGCAAAATCTGCAACAGCAACATAGCCAATTAAAAAATTGGCAAAAAGACATTCAAAATGCTGATGTTGCGATTGCGAAGGTACAAAGTTCCAATCAGGCATTTGCATTACAAAAGCAGCAGTTAGAAGATCAATTGCAGCAACTTGAAGCGCAGCTTGAAGAAGATGCCATGCAAAAAGACGATTTGGAAATAGATCTGCATGCGCTGACGATGAAGCTTGAGCAAGCCTTGCCCAATTATAAAACCTTGCAATTCCAAGTTGAGGAATTGAGTCTAGCGCTGGAAAGTGCTCAGCAAGTGGCATTACACAGTCAGCAAGAATTGGAAATCGTGCGTCGTCAGTCTGTACAGACGAAACAACAGATTGAATTATTAGAAAAAGACACGGTGTTTTTGAAAGCGCAAACTCAGCAAATTATTGGACAGATGGAACAAGCAAAGAAATTTGTTGATCCTGTACAGTTAGAATTGCCTGCGCTTGAGTCACAGTATTCAGAGCAAGCCCAAGTCACTGAACGTTTACAAAAAACCTGGAATGACTGGCAGCTTGAACTGAATAACGTGCAGAGCAAACAGCAGACATTGACGGAACAACGCCATTCACATCAACAGCAAGATGAAAAATTGCGTACGCAATTGGAAGAAAAGCGTTTGGCTTGGCAATCCGTGCAGTCTGATTTGCAGCATTATTCTGAACAGCTGAAAGAAATGAACAGCGAAATGCTGACGGGCTTAAGCATTGATGTGATATCCCATCAGCAAAAACTCGAAAAAGCACAGCAGCAGTTTGATAAATTGGGCGCAGTCAACTTAGCTGCGGCAGAAGAATATACTGAAGTTTCTAAACGCTTTGATGATTTAAGCCACCAAATTGATGACTTGCAAAAGACCGTTGAACAACTGCAAGCTGCGATGAAAAGCATTGATCAGGAAACGCGAAAGTTGTTTATGACCACCTTTGATAAGGTCAATGCAGAACTTCAAGAGTTGTTTCCGAAAGTATTTAATGGTGGTGAAGCAAGTTTAAGCCTTGAAGATGGTTGGCAATCGGGTGTAAAACTGATGGCACGACCACCGGGTAAACGAAATAGCTCTTTAGCATTATTGTCAGGTGGTGAAAAGGCACTGACCGCATTGGCTTTGGTTTTTGCGATTTTCCGCCTAAATCCTGCACCATTTTGCGTTTTAGACGAAGTCGATGCACCTTTAGACGATGCAAATGTAGGAAGATTTTGTAATCTTGTAAAAGAGCTTTCAGAACAAGTGCAATTTATCTACATTACACACAATAAACTGGCAATGACAATGGCAACTGACTTACTTGGTGTGACCATGCCAGAACCAGGAACTTCAAAATTAGTGACTGTGAATATTGAGCAGGCCAAAGAATACGGTTTAGCTGCGGAGGCATAACATGGAAATCACCACTATAGCTGGGATTGTAATCGCTGTAATTATCATGGTTGTGGGCATTCGAATGATGTTTCGTAAACCTGCGGATGCAGCGCCATCACTCGACACCGAATTACATATTGACCCTGATAGTCAGCAACCTGTTATTCCGCGCCATGTACGAAATCAGTTAAATACATCTGAAACCACGCCACGTGTAGAGCCGACTTTGGCTGAGAAAAAAGTTACAGCGGTTGAAGCGACTGAAACTGTTCAAGCGAATGTAACGCAAGAAGCAACGGCAACGGAACCAACTGAGCAGAGCGTTGAAGCTAAGACTGAGGCGACTACGACGGATCCCGTTTCAGTTGAAAAAGCTCAAACTGCAACAGAAGACAATACATTGTCTACAGAAACAACAGAATCTGCAACGGTTGCAACTGTAGCCACCGATGCCAATCACGCAGCGACTCCTGCGACGAATGTTCAGGCTGACGCTGTTCCTGCAGAAAAAGCACCAGAATTTAGTGTAAATAGTGCAATTGAAAAAGCTGAAATTAGCGATTTTGATGAAGAAAGCAGTATTTTGGATGCGCATTTACATGAACAAAAAATTGTTGATGAAGAAAGTGCTTTAGCGACTGCGGAAACTTATATCGCCTTAAATGTGTTCCCTGATAGCCGTGCCTTGTCGGGTGAAAAAGCATTAAAAGTGTTACTCAAATACGGCCTGCGTTTTGGCGAAATGGCCTGTTTCCATCGCTATGATGAAGAAGGCACAAAGTTATTATTCTCTGTATTACAAATGAATAATGATGGCGCTGCGCAAGGTTTTGATCTTGAAACTTTATCGACTGAAGAAGTAAAAGGTTTGGCTTTCTTCTTGGCGCTGCCACACAGCGATGTGCAAAATGCCTTTGATACCATGGACAGCATTTCACGTCTAATTGCACGTGAAATTGACGGTACTGTGTATGATCAAAATAACCAAGAATTTACACAGCAGATGCGTGAACATTGGCGTCATCAAGCGATTGATTATCGTCAAGGTCAAGCTATCGAAGTCTAAGCGTCTTTGATTGAAACTCACCGAGTGGGTTTCTATAATAGCAACAGATAATGAAATTTGAGGGCGGAGCATGAACCGCCCTTTTTTATGGTGAATGTATGACACAACAATCCACTGTCGTTGCACAGATGCGACAACTGATTCAACTCTTGGCGAAGCATAACCATGCCTACTATGTCATGGACACGCCAGAAATTGAGGACAGTGAATATGATCAACTTTTTCACCAATTAAAAGCCTTAGAAGAGCAATACCCTGATTTAGTACAACCTGATACACCAACTACAAAAGTGGGTGGAAAGGCCTTATCTAAGTTTGAATCTGTAACCCATGCAGTACCCATGTTGTCATTGGGTAATGTGTTTAATGCAGAAGATTTATTTGCCTTTGCGCGTCGTGCGGAAGAGCGCTTGCCGAATCAAAAAATTGAATATGATGTCGAATTAAAATTTGATGGACTGGCCATTTCTCTCTGGTATGAAAATGGCATTTTAGTCCGTGGTGTGACACGGGGTGATGGTGAAACTGGGGAAGACATTACCCAAAATGTCAAAACCATTCGTAATTTACCTAAAGTACTGACTTCTACACAGACTGAAATTCCAAGTCTGCTTGAAGTCCGTGGTGAAGTCCTGATGCCAAAGTCAGGCTTTGAAAAGCTTAATGCTGAAAATGAAGCCAAAGGTGAAAAAACCTTTGCCAATCCACGAAATGCAGCAGCAGGAAGCTTACGTCAACTCGATCCTGCAATTGCGGCTTCGCGTCCTTTGGCTTTTTATGCCTATGGCATTGCACAGTGTGAACCACATCATGGGCAAATCACCATGTCTGCAAGTCTTGAGTGGCTGACACAGTTTGGTTTTGCTGTCGGTGAACGTCACTTTATATGTGACAGCATTCAGGACGTACAAGCTGCATATGAGCAAATGATCATTGATCGTCCAAGCCTGAGCGTTGAAATTGATGGCATGGTGATTAAGGTAAACAGCCTGAAGCAACAGCAAACACTGGGCTTTTTAAGTCGTGAACCGCGCTGGGCAACGGCATATAAATTCCCTGCAGTTGCAGCGCTCACGACGGTTGAAAATATTGATTGGCAAGTGGGGCGTACAGGGACTTTAACTCCAGTCGCACGTTTAAATCCTGTTGCAGTCGGTGGCGTAACGGTTTCCAATGTCACTCTACATAATATTGGTGAAATTCACCGTTTAGATGTACGTGTAGGAGATACGGTCAGTGTCTACCGTAGCGGTGATGTGATTCCAAAAGTGGAAAAAGTATGGCCTGAATTCCGTCCTGTAGATACGGTAGAAGTTCAGTTACCTGTATGTTGTCCAGTCTGCGCATCTCCAGTGGTGATGCCAGAAGGTGAAGCCTTGGCACGTTGTTCAGGTGGTTTGTACTGTGCTGCACAGCGTATTGAGGCGATTCGTCACTTTGTATCGCGTAAAGCTATGGACATTGAGGGCTTAGGTGACCGTTGGGCGGAATCACTTTTACATTTGGATTTACTCAAAGATGTTGCTGATATTTATAGCTTGCATGAGCATCGTGAAAAATTACTGACCATTGAAAAAATGGGTGAGAAGTCGGTTCAAAACCTCATTGACTCCATTGAAAATAGTAAGAAAACGACGCTAGGTGCATTTATTTATGCACTCGGCATTCGAGGCGTGGGTGAAACCACGGCACGCATGCTCGCGAATACTTTCCAAACTTTTGATGCGATTCGTCATGCAGATCTCGAATCCTTGAAAAAAACGCCAGACGTTGGTGATATTACCGCAGAATGGATTGTCGACTTTTTCCAAGCGCCGCATAACCTCGAAGTGGTTGATCGTTTGTTGGCAGCAGGGATTCATTGGGATGCACCCGTTGCACCAAGTCGTCAGCCACTGAATGGCGAGAGTTGGGTGATTACAGGGACTCTGAGCACCATGGGTCGTGATGAAGCGACGCAAATGCTACAAGCCTTAGGCGCACGTGTCAGTGGTAGTGTTTCGGGTAAAACCAAATGTGTAGTTGCAGGTGAAAAGGCAGGTTCTAAATTAGAAAAGGCTGAAAAGCTGGGTGTACCTGTGATGAGCGAAGACGAGTTTATTGCCTTTGTACAACAGCAAAATGCTTCTTAAGTATTGAAAAATTTAACCTGAAAACGTAGTTACTTTTGAACAAACGCCTGATGCATTGCATTGGGCGTTTTTATTTGAGCGCTTAAAAATGATCGAATGAATAGATAAATTGGCGGTTATAGGTGAGACAGCGTACTTTAAATAGACACTAAGCATTTTGTTAAAGCGTGAATGTATTGAGATACAATTTTAGCCATAAAAAAGCAGCCCTGAAGCTGCTTATTTTTATTCAATGATCACATTATTCTTGATCAACTTTCATTGGTTTTACATCCATTTCTTGATAGGAAACCAACTTAGTTTTGTGTTTCCACTTATAACCGAACCAAATGGCAAGGAATAAGAAAATACCAATATAGGTAGAAACAACGGCCAACCACTCACCATCTAAAACGGCTTGATAGTTCTGACCAAGGACCACGATGGCACACAAAATAAAGGCAAACCACGGTGCAAATGGGAAGAATTTTGCACGGTAAGCAAGATCTTCCAATTTATTGCCTTGAGCCAAGTAGCCTTTACGGAAGCGATAATGTGAAACTGCAATACCGAGCCACACAATAAAGCCACACATACCTGACATGTTCAGTAACCAGTTAAAGACCGCTTGTTCACCGATAAATGTGGTTAAGAAGCACAGTGCCGCAATCGCTGTAGTTGCATAAAGTGCATTCATTGGTACGCCACGTGCATCTAAGCGACCAAAGACTTTCGGCGCACTGCCTTTACGTGCCATATCAAACAGCATACGGGTAGAGGAGTACATACCAGAGTTACCCGCTGATAAAATCGCAGTCAAGATCACCGCATTCATCACCGATGCAGCAAAGGCAAAACCTGCTTTTTCATACAGTAAGGTAAATGGTGATAGTGCAATATTTTCAGTAGATGCTGCTTGTAATAAACGTGGGTCATCATAGGCAATAAGAGTGCCGATAATGAAAATACACACGATATAAAACAACAAGATACGCCAGAAAATTTGCTTGATGGCAATAGGAATGGTCTTTTCAGGATCTTTCGATTCACCTGCAGCCACACCAACCATTTCAGTCCCTTGGAAAGAGAAACCGGCAATCATGGCGACACCAATCAAGGCAGATAAACCACCGACAAATGGGGCTTCACCCTTGCTCCAGTTGGCAAATGTTTCTACACCCGGTGTCAGCATGATTTTGCCAATCATAAACAGACCGATAATGATAAAGGCAACAATTGCGAGCACTTTAACAAGCGAGAAGAAGAATTCAGATTCACCAAAGCCTTTTACGGTCAGCGCATTAATGGCAAAGACGATTGCGAGGAAAATCGCACTCCAGTAAAAGCCCGGAATATCTGGAAACCAGAATTTCATAATGAATTGGACTGCGACCAATTCAAATGCCACGGTAATCGCCCAGTTGTACCAATAGTTCCAACCCAAAGCGAAGCCGAAACCGCCCTCGACATATTTGGTGCCGTAGGTAAAGAATGCACCCGAAGTTGGGTTATGTGTTGCAAGCTCACCTAAACTGGTCATCAAGAAGTAAATCATGATACCAATTAAGCAGTATGCGAGCAGGGCGCCACCCGGGCCTGCATTGGCAATGGTTGCACCTGAGGCAAGGAATAAACCTGTACCAATTGATCCACCAATTGCAATCATGTTGAGATGGCGAGCACCCAACTTACGCTGAAGCTGAGCTGGTTTTTGAGTTTCGCTCATCATTGTTCCTTAAGATTTTTTTGCGTGCTCGCAAACAAGACTTTAAATCCTTGTTGGTCGGCTTTGATTGTACATTGACCATAATGCTGCTCAATTAAAGTCGGATAATTGAGGAATCGGTTGGCAACAATCCAAAGCTCACCCCCAGACTTCAAATGTCTGCGCGAAGTTTTGCATAGATTTTCACTGGCATTGTAGTCGGTTTGAATCCCTTGATGGAAGGGTGGATTGCTGACTATGGCATGTAAAAATAGTGGTGCATCCTCGATTCCTGTGACCGCTTTAATTTCAAGTTGTTCAGGTTCAAGCAAATTTTGTTCAAATGTCATTTGTGTAGACGCCAGTGCAAAGGCATCTACATCCATGGCAAAAATACGATTTTTAGGATTCAGTTTGGCTAAATATGCACTGATAACACCCGCTCCACAGCCAAAATCAGCAATTTTGCCCGAAGTCATCTGTGATAAATAAGGCAATAAGGTAGCCGTACCCACATCTAAACGGTTCTGGCTAAAGACACCCGGCAGTGCGCAAATCGTAAGCTCACCATTTGGGGTTTCAACTGGATATTTTTGCACCCAATCTTGCAGTGGCTTCAGTGTGACAGTTTTTTCCAATAGGGTTTGCCACATTTGACAGTGACGCGCGCTATCAATTTTTAGTGTTTTACCAAAGGGCTGTAATTGTTTTGCAGCGCGTTCAACACCGCCTTTTTTCTCACCCACGAGGAAAATAGATGCACCTTGAGCAAGATGACTTGCGACATTGTGTAATAAATAATTTAGCAGTTCTTTTGATTTCGGAACAAAAATAACCGCTTGATCAAACTGACCTTCAGGAAAATCGACACCAAAATGGACGTTTGACTGTTGATTTTGAAAGTACTGAAAATCATTAAAATTCCAGCACCAAATCGATGGCTTAATATTGTCATTCAATTGACTGAGTAAGTCATCTGTCGGTGCATTTACGAAAAGCACGCGATCTTGTAATAAATCGATCTGTCGTATAACGACTTCACTTGTGAGATCCATAGATTTCTCCATCATAAAAAACACTGCCTAGGGCGGAACCTAGGCAGTGTTCTTTGACAAATGAACTTACTTCTTCACTTCAGGAAGAACAATATTCAAAATAAGGGCAGCGATACCACCAGTGGCAACGCCTGAACTGAAGATATTACGGAACAATTCAGGAAGATGTTCAAGGATTTGTGGTACTTGTGCAACACCTAGACCCAATGCCAATGAAATCGCAATGATTAATAGTGCGCGGCGGTCTAAATGAATGCCTGACAAGATATTGATACCCGAGGCAGCCACGGCACCGAACATGACCATCACAGCACCACCAAGCACGGCTTGTGGAACCGCTTGAATGACACCTGCTACAGCAGGAAGTAAGCCTAAAATAACCAAAAGGGCAGCAATCCAAATGCCCACATAGCGGCTTGCAACACCTGTTAACTGAATGACACCGTTGTTTTGCGCAAATACAGAACTTGGGAACGTGTTAAAGATACCGGCAAGGAATGAGTTTGCACCATTCACCAATACACCACCTTTAATACGCTTCATCCATTCAGGACCATCTACAGCTTGATTTGAAAGCTTAGAAGTCGCGGTAATATCACCAATCGCTTCCAAGGATGTCACAAGGTAGATAAATGCCATTGGAATGAACAAGCTCCAAGAGAAGCTTAAGCCAAAGTGCATCGGTGTTGGAATTTGAACCAGTGGCGCATCTTTTAAACCATCAAAGTTTAAATGACCCATAAAGCCTGCAAGGATGTAACCCACGACTAAGGCAATCAGGATGGCAGAACTCTTTACCCATGTAATACGTACACGGTTCAGTAAAATGATAAGTGCCAAAACGGTACAAGACATGATGAGGTTGTCTGCATTGGCAAATGTTTTATCGCCCATGGCTTGATAACCACCACCCATGCTGATCAGGCCTTCTTTAATTAAAGTCAGACCAATCAATAACACCACGATACCTGTTACCAATGGAGTGATCAGTTTTTTCACCCACGGTAAGATCCGTGATACGCCCATTTCAATGAATGAACCCGCGATCACCACACCAAAGATAGATGCCATCACTGCTTCTACAGGTGTACCTGCCGCAACCATTGCAGAACCAATACCGATAATAGGACCAATAAAGTTAAAGCTGGTTCCTTGTACAATCAGTAGACCTGCACCAAATGGACCGACTTTTTTACATTGTAAAAAGGTTGCGATACCAGAGATCACCAATGACATCGAAAGAATCATATTGGTGTCTTCTTTTGACACACCAAGTGCCAAACAGATCAGCAGACCCGGCGTCACAATTGGGACAATAATGGCCAATAAATGTTGAAACGCAGCGAGGAAAGCAATAAAAGGTTTTGGTCGATCATTCAATCCATAGACTAAATCGAGTTGATCTTTTGCTTCGGGAGATTGGTTTAAATCAGACATGCGGCACTGAAAATTAAGGCTAGGTGGCGCTATTCTAATCTGTTTACACAGCTTTACAAAACCAAAAGCGTGCCAGTCGTCAAAAAAAATGCGATTGTCAATAAACTGTCACTACTAAAATCTATATTTTTTCTGTATAATTTGCCCTCAAACTTTAGGCGTATCGAATTCACATGTCAGATATTAAAACTCTCCGTAACATTGCCATCATCGCGCACGTCGACCATGGTAAAACTACTCTTGTAGACAAACTTTTACAGCAATCAGGTGCTCTTGGCGATCGCGCAGGCGAGATCGAACGTGTAATGGATTCGGGCGCTATTGAAAGCGAACGTGGTATTACCATTCTTGCAAAAAACACTGCAATCAAATGGTTAGACAAACGTACTGATACTGAATACCGTATCAATATCGTGGACACCCCGGGACACGCCGACTTCGGTGGTGAAGTAGAACGTGTAATGTCAATGGTTGACTGCGTACTTCTTCTTGTTGACTCTCAAGAAGGCCCAATGCCACAAACTCGTTTTGTAACGCAAAAAGCGTTCGCACGTGGTTTGAAACCAATCGTAATTATTAACAAAGTCGACAAGCCAAACGCTCGTCCAGACTGGGTAATTGACCAAGTATTCGATTTGTTCGACAACCTTGGTGGTTCTGACGAACAGTTAGACTTCCCAGTTGTATATGCTTCAGGTCTTCGTGGTGTGGCTGGTCCATCTCCAGAAGAACTTGCTGAAGACATGACTCCATTGTTCGAAACAATTGTAGACATCGTTGAACCCCCAGCGGTTGACGTTGACGGTCCATTCCAAATGCAAGTGTCTTCACTTGACTATAATAGCTTCGTAGGTGTTATCGGTGTTGGTCGTATTCAACGTGGTTCAGTGAAATTAAACACTCCTGTAACTGTAATCGACAAAGACGGTAAAACACGTAACGGTCGTATCTTAAAAATCATGGGTTACCATGGTTTAGAGCGTATCGATGTTGAATCAGCTTCTGCTGGTGACATCGTTTGTGTAACGGGTATTGATGAACTTCATATCTCTGACACAATCTGTGATCCAAAAGCAGTTGAAGCTTTACCTGCACTTTCTGTAGACGAACCTACAGTATCGATGACTTTCCAAGTAAACAACTCACCGTTTGCTGGTAAAGAAGGTAAATTCGTAACTTCACGTAATATCCGTGAACGTCTAGATCGCGAATTGATTCACAACGTAGCATTACGTGTTGAAGATACTGACAGTCCTGACCGTTTCAAAGTATCTGGTCGTGGTGAGCTTCACCTTTCAGTTCTTATTGAAAACATGCGTCGTGAAGGCTTCGAAATGGGCGTATCACGTCCACAAGTAATCATCAAAGAAATTGATGGTGAAAAACAAGAGCCATACGAAAACGTAACGTTTGACGTTGAAGAGCAGCACCAAGGCGCTGTAATGGAACAAATGGGTCACCGTAAAGGTGAAATGACCAATATGGAAGTTGACGGTAAAGGCCGTATCCGTATTGAAGCAACAGTTCCTTCACGTGGTTTGATTGGTTTCCGTTCTGAATTCTTAACTATGACTTCAGGTACAGGTATCATGACTTCAAGCTTCTCGCACTACGGTCCTATGAAACAAGGTACTGTGGCGAAACGTCAAAACGGTGTGTTGATTTCTATGGTTCAAGGTACTTGCTTGGGCTATGCGCTATTCAGCTTACAAGACCGTGGCCGTCTATTCGCTAAACCTCAGTTAGAAGTTTATGAAGGTATGATCGTTGGTATTAACTCGCGTTCAGACGACATGACTGTTAACCCAACTAAAGCGAAACAGTTAACTAACGTACGTGCTTCTGGTACTGATGATGCGTTGACTCTCGTTCCGCACATTGAATTTACGCTTGAACAAGCGCTTGAATTTATTGAAGACGACGAATTAGTTGAAGTAACACCTAAGTCAATCCGTATCCGTAAACGCTGGTTGACTGAAAACGAACGTAAACGTAACCGTAACGGTTAATTTTACAGTTTCAAAAAAACCGCTGACTTAGGTTAGCGGTTTTTTTATGCGTGGGTGTTTTGAATAAAAATGCAAAAATTGAATGACTTTATTCATTTAATTCGACATGCATAATTTTGATAAATCCTTTTTAATAGAATGTATTACCAAATTCAAAAATGTTTTGTGTGAATTTTTATACATGGTATTTAGAATCTAATATAAACCAAGTAAATTAGGTGGAAATAGTTATACAGATATAATGTATACTTCGTCACAAAATTAAAGCTGAAAAAATTTCTGGAGATCACATGAGTATTATTCAAGAATTTAGAGAATTTGCCGTAAAAGGCAACGTGATGGACTTGGCTGTCGGTGTCATCATTGGTGGTGCTTTCGGTAAAATCATCGATTCCATGGTAAAAGACATTATCATGCCTTTTATTTCTTGGATCCTTGGTGGTGACGTTGATTATTCAAATTGGTTCTTAGTATTGGGCGATAACCCAAACAATTTAACCACGCTAAAAGCAGCACAGGATGCAGGCCTTAATGTTTTGGCTTACGGTAACTTCTTAACTATCTTAATCAACTTCTTGCTTTTGGCATGGGTCGTATTCTGGTTAGTGAAATTGATGAACAAATTGCGCCGTCAAAAAGTTGAAGAGCCAGCTCCAGAGGCGACTCCAGAAGATATCGAATTACTTCGTGAAATTCGTGATGAATTAAAACGTAAAGGTTAATCCTTTAGCAGTGAAAACGGCGCTTAAAGCGCCGTTTTTTATTGTGAATTTTGTTGAGGCGTCATTTTCATAAACTTAGGTTCTGATGTCGAAAAAACAATGCCATTTCGAATGCCTGTAAATACTTCATTTGCTTCTTCAGGTGATTCGGGTGCGCAGGCTTGTTGACCTAATATAAATAAGACTAAAGGGGGATTTTTGGATAATTTGCTAATTTGCTGTATCGCATCATACCATTTTGATTCATCGTTACGATTCCCATCTAAATCTAGTGCCAACTGGACTTCACCATGAGGGTTCATATCTTGATCATCATATAATGCTTGGATAAGTGCATGCTTTCGTTCACCTCGAATGATTGTAAAATCTGTTGTATCGACAGTGCCAAGACGAAAATAGTTGTAATAGCCCAATGGAATGTCCTTTATTTATTATTAAGTAGAATTGATTTAGTGCAATGTTATCTGGTTGCTATGATTTATATTATATGATTGAAAACCGCCAGCCAATGTTCTGAACGATTGAAAAAAATACTGGGATTATGTGCTTTAAGATGAAAAGCACATATTCGCGATATACTCGTTATAGCATGTTCAATGTGGGTGCTATGTTACATCCGAAACTTAATTTCTAATAAATGCCAGCCAAATTGGCTTTTGATCGGACCATGCAGTTCACGTTCGGGTAGGGTAAATACCGCCTTATCAATTGGACCAACCAGTTGGCCTTTTTTAATGTCGCCAAGCTCACCGCCTTTTTTACCCGAAGGGCATGTCGAATGCTGCTTTGCAATTTTGGCAAAGTCCGCACCGCCTTTGATTTTCTTTTTCAGTTGCTCACATAGTTCTTTATCTTTGACTAATATGTGGCGAACAATCGCAGACTTCATGCTTTATTTCCTTTCACGGTTTTCTTAGTCAGCATTTTAACCTTTTTTAAAGGCTGACACTCTGGGCAAAACACCGATGCACGTTGCCCTAGTTTGATATTGTGCAAGATGGTTTCACAGTTGATGCACATTTCACCGGCACGTCCGTAGGCGAGCAGAGTTTGTTGGAAATAACCATTTTCGCCCATCGCATTGGTGTAATCACGTAACGTCGAACCGCCTAAATCAATTGCCTGTTTTAAAATACGTTTGATTTCGATGACCATTTTTTCAACTTGTTCAAAACTCAAACTTGATGCAGGCTGCGCAGGGTGTATGCCTAAGTTAAATAAGCTTTCCGTTGCATAGATATTGCCCACACCGACTACGATGTGATTGTCCATGATCGATACTTTGATACTGGTCTGCTTATTTTTAAATTTTTGGAATAAGTATTCAGCATTAAAGTCATCACTCAGCGGTTCAGGGCCAAGCGTGTCAATCAGTTTGCTTTGAGATGATGCATCTAACCATAAAATACAGCCAAAACGGCGTGGATCGTGATAGCGTAATTGCATATCTTCAAAATGAATCACCAGATGATCATGCTTTCGTAATGCTTCATGACCTTCACAAATCCGAAAACTGCCAGACATGCCCAAATGCCACAACATGCTGTCCTGTTCAAATTCAGCCAAAATATATTTTGATCGACGGCTGAGCTGAAGCAGCTTTTGTCCGACGAGTTTTTGAATGTCGTCAGGAATAGGCCAACGCAGGCTCGACTGAAAAACCTCAACTTTGAGAACCTTTTCATTCAATAATGGCAATAAACTGGTTTTAGTGGTTTCTACTTCTGGTAATTCAGGCATAAAAGTCGAAGCAATGGATCATTCAAGTTATGCATACTATTGGGTCTAGCCCTACAGAATGCAAGTTTCATCGCGGCCTAAGGGAGTGTATGAATAGGTTATTGATTATTAATTGTGAGAATAATAAACCAACAAGTCACAATAATGAGTTTGAAAAAGCGATCAGAAGTTAAACAATTGAATTAATAGATATATAAGATATTGAAAAATAATCACTAAAAATATTACATAACAATAGATTTATTTAAAGTCACTTATTGATAAATTAAAGTTTTGTGAATGATAAAAATAATGCTGAGATAGAACGTGAAAAATTATGTAATTTTTGTGACATTAGATTTCAAGCCATGTGGCTTGTCTAGAGACTCTCTCCAGATTTAGGTTTTACCATGAAAAAATACAGTCTAGCTCTTCTACCTGCATTTGTTGCAGCAGCCATGACACATGTTCACGCCGCAGAAGCATTCGACACTAAAGATCAGTACATGCTCGGGGATTGGGATGGTAAACGTAACGAACTTGCACAACAAGGTGTGAAGTTTGAGGCCAATATTGCTGCTGATGCTGCCTATCTTGCCGATGGCGGTCGTAATCCGGGACATTCAGCAACGGTAGCCAGCCAATTGTGGTTAGGTACACAGCTTGATATGGAAAAACTTGCAGGTTGGGATGGCGTGACTGTGCGTGCTGTAATGACTGCTCGTCAAGGTCAAAGTACCTCAGTTCGTGATTTGCAAGGGGATGTTCCTCAATTGGCAAATGCACAAGCCAATTTTGGTCGTGGTAATCAGAAAACTCGCTTATCTGAACTGTCTATTGAAAAGCAATTTAAACAGCAAGGCTTAAGCATTAAAGCAGGCCGTTTAGGTTTGGGCATGGACTTTAACGTGATGGGCTGTGACTTTGCCAGTACTGCGTTTTGCGCTGCGCAAATGGGTAAATGGCAAGGCAATATTTGGATGAATACCCCAGTTTCACAGTGGGGCGCACGTGTGAAGCAAGAGCTTAGCCCAGAACTTGCTGTACAAGCGGGTGTGTATGAATACAACCCTGAAAATGCTTTGGAACGCCATGGTTGGAATTTGGATACCGATGATGCCGATGGTGTAACTATTCCTGTAGAAATCATTTGGACACCGAAAGCATTGGTGAATGGCTTACCGGGCAGCTACCGCTTTGGTGCGATGTACAACACTGCAGATAATGTAAAAAATCAAAAAGACATTATTTCGGGTGAAGCTGAAGATCGTACCTTTGGTGGTTGGGTAGCGATTGAGCAACAGTTAACGTCTACAGGTGAAGGCAAACGTGGTTTGCATAGCTTTGCCAATTTTACTTGGCATGATCGTGTCACCACAAAAGTTGATAACTCACAGCAGTTGGGTTTGAAATACATTGGATTGGCCGATCGTTTACCTAACGATATGGTTGGCTTGGGCGTGAACCGTGTACATGTCAATGATCGACTTTCTGCTGAGAAATTTGATGCAAGTGCAGAATATAATGTCGAGTTGAACTATAGCCATAACCCGACGAAATGGTTGATGATTCGCCCTAGTTTACAATATGTGATTAACCCAGGCTCAACAAATCGAGTTGATGATGCTTTCCTAATTGGTTTAAGCTCTAAGGTAATCTTCTAATGTCAAAATAGGTGCTCTATGCAAAGTAAATTTAACGTCACATCATTTAAGACACATTTACTTTGCCTGACGGCATGTATTAGCCAACAGCTGTATGCAGAAACAGGTTCTACGGAACCTGTTTTACTTCCTGAGATTACCATTGAAGCACCACGAACCAATACCACGTGGTTAAAAACACCTGCATCGGTATACCGTGTACAGCAGGCTGAAAATAATAACAATACTGGAGTGAATCTGTCCGAAACCTTAAAAGGTGTGCCCGGACTACAACTGAATAACCGTGAAAACTATGCACAAGACTTGCAACTCTCTATGCGAGGCTTTGGCGCACGTTCAACATTTGGTGTGCGTGGTATCCGTTTATATGTTGATGGAATCCCTGCGACCATGCCGGATGGTCAGGGACAGACATCAAATATCGATATGAGTAGCTTAAATCATATCGAGGTATTGGGCGGGCCATTTTCCTCTTTATACGGTAACTCTTCGGGTGGGGCGATCTTAACAACAACCAAGCAAGGTACTGGAAAAGACTCTATCGAACTCGGCTATTCGGGCGGCAGTCATCATAAAAGTCGTGCTGATATTGTGCTGCAAGGTGGCTCAGAACAGGCCAATGAACCTAGCTATGTTGTGAGTTCTTCTTATTTTGAAACCGATGGCTACCGTGATCATAGTGCTGCAAATAAGGTACTCAGCAATGCAAAACTGACGTGGGATTTGGATGATGGTTCCAAGGTCAATTGGATTGTGAATCATGTGGATATCAATGCCGATGATCCACAAGGTCTGAATCGGGAGCAATTGCGTCAAAATCCGAAACAAGTTAATGATGCCAATAATACCTATGATGTACGTAAGGAAATTAGCCAAACTCAAACTGGGTTGACGTGGAAAAAACCATTGAATGAGCAGCATGAACTCAATGCAATGGTGTATATGGGGCAACGTGATGTGGTGCAGTATCAGTCCATCCCCAAAAATCCACAAAATAATGCGCGCCATGCAGGTGGTGTGATTGATTTTAGCCGTGATTATTATGGAACAGATATTCGCTGGACAGGCAAAGACCTCTTGCCGAATACGCGTTTAACTGTAGGCCTTGCCTTTGATTATATGGATGAAGACCGTAAGGGCTATGAAAATTTTGATGCCAATGGAAATTTTGGCAAGAAAGGCAATATTCGTCGAAATGAAAATAACACCTTGTGGAATTTAGATCCCTATGTACAAGCTTCATGGAATTTTTTACCTAATTGGACTTTAGATACAGGGCTACGATATAGCAATGTTCATTATGAATCTGACGATAAATATGTCGTGGGTTTAAATAAGGATGACAGCGGTAAAACTGACTTTGACAAAGTTTTACCTTCAGCAGCAGTAAGCTTGAATATTGCGCCTCAACTGAATGCCTATGCCAGTTATGCCAAAGGTTTTGAAACACCAACCTTTACAGAAATGGCCTATTCTAAAGATGACGGCATGAATTTTGATTTAAAACCAGCCAGTAGCGATAACTACGAGCTTGGGCTTAAATCACAAAATGTATGGGGGAATTTCACTGCAGCGGTGTTCCAAAGCAAAACTCAAGATGACATCGTCTCTGCAGGAAGTATCAATGGTCGAGCAACCTATAAAAATGCCGATAAAACCTTACGTGAAGGTGTTGAGCTTTCGTGGAATAAACAGCTATGGCGAGATTTAAGCGCGCAAGCAAGCTACAGTTATATCGATGCCACTTTTGATGCCGCAATTCCTGACAGTGATGTCGTCAAAGGCACTTATATACCGGGTATCGCCAAAAACCAAGCGTTTGCCGCACTGAATTGGCAGCCAGATATTGGCTTTAATGCCGGCCTAGATGTTCGCTATATGGATAAAGTCTATGTCGATGATGCCAACAGTGATGCCGCGTCGAGCTATACCGTGGTTTCTGCCAACGCAGGTTATGTGTGGAAACAAGCAGATTGGAAAGTCAAAACCTATGTACGTGCAGATAATTTGTTTGATGAGAACTATGTCGGTTCAGTGATCGTCAATGATGGAAACGGACGCTTCTTTGAACCCGCAGATGGTTTGAATTGGAGTGCAGGATTAAGTGTGACCAAAGCCTTCTAAAAGGAGAGTAATGTGGCGTTGTTATTTCAACCAATTCAGTTTGGAACATTGGGGCTGAGTAATCGAATCGTGATTGCACCCATGTGTCAATATTCTGCCAATGAGCAAGGGGAGTTAAGCTATTGGCATGAGCAACAATGGGCGAATTATGCTTTGTCAGGTGCCGGACTTTGTATCGTCGAGGCAACGGCTGTGCAGGCAGAGGGGCGCATTAGCTATGCAGACCTCGGCCTTTGGAATGATATGCAACGCGCACAGATGAAGGCACTATTGGCCAAGGTGAAATCACTTTCACCTATGCCATTTGCTATCCAACTGGCACATGCGGGTCGTAAGGCATCGACAGATAAACCTTGGGCAGGACGTGGACAATTACCCCCAGATCACCCTCAAGGATGGCAAACTGTTTCAGCAAGTGAGTTGCCCTTTAATGTCACAGATCATGCACCCCATGCTTTAAGTCGAGATGAAATCCAGCAGATCATTCAAGACTTTGCCGATTCAGCAAAACGAGCGGTAGATGCAGGCTTTGACTTAATTGAGTTACATGCCGCACATGGTTATTTGCTGCATCAATTTATGTCGCCATTGTCGAATCAGCGTAGCGATGAATATGGTGGCAGTCTGGAAAATCGCATTCGGCTGACGCTTGAAGTGTTCCAAGCCATGAAAAATACCGTTCCTGAAGATTATCCAATTGGGGTACGTATTTCCGCAACTGACTGGATGGAATATACTGAAGCACCGAGTTGGGATCTAGACTCGGCTGTTGGCTTGTCAAAAGCGCTTGCACAACTAGGCACAGCCTATATTCATGTTTCTAGTGGCGGCTTAGATGTTGCGCAAAAAATTCAATTACAAGCCAGTTATCAAGTGCCTTTTGCTGAAGCCATTAAGCAAGCCGTTCAGGTTCCCGTCATTGCTGTGGGTTTAATTACCGAAGCAATGCAAGCCGAAGGCATCTTACAATATGGCATGGCAGATGCGATTGGTCTTGCTCGTGCAATTCAATATGACCCGCGTTGGCCATGGCATGCCGCTGCTGAACTCGGTGAAAACCTAAAAATTTCTCCGCAGTACTTACGCTGTCAGCCGCATGCACAAAGAAGTCAATTTACGGCTTTCTAATTTTCAAAATTTATAGCGTCCGATCTACACTCTCAGGTTGAGGGTGTGGATGGCAGAGTCTATTACACAGGATATTTCGTATGGTCTTTGAGGTGATTGGTCCAATCTTTTTTCTTTTGGCCTTGGGATATCTGTCTGTAAAATGCAGTTTATTGAGTAAAGAACAGGTCGGAACCATTGGTGCATTTGTGGTTAAGATTGCACTGCCGGCTTTGTTTTTTCAGTCATTAGCTTCTAAAGATTTGCATCAAATTTGGTATCCCGGCTATTTCTTTGTTTATACCGGAGTCACGTTTTTACTGTATGGTATGGCCTATTGGCTATTGTCGACACATTTTAAAAATAATATGTCGCAAACAGCGGTACTGTCATTAGGCGCTGGCATGTCAAATACAGGCTTAATTGGCACTGCAGTGCTAAGCTTGTTGGTCGGTCAAAATGCGATGACCTATACCTCACTAATCGTCATTATTGAAAGTGTGCTGCTGATTCCAACGGTACTGGTCCTTGCGCAATTAGGAAGTTCACAGCAAAAAGCCAATATTGGCGACATCATCAAAAATACCTTAATGACCCTGTTAAAAAATCCACTCTTTGCAGGGGTAATGCTAGGGATTGGGTTTGCAATTTTCCAAATTCGTTTGCCTCATCAAATCAATGATGTACTAGCGATGTTAGGTCAAACGGCTTCACCACTGGCACTGTTTGCAATTGGTGGAGGGATTGTCGGTATGAGCTTAAAGTATGTGAATGCTCAGAGCTTCTATTTGGTGATTTCAAGCAACTTGGTGATGCCTTTACTGACTTATTTAGGCTTACGTTATTTGACCGATGTCAGCCAAGAGATGTTATATGCAGGGACGATTATTGCCGCATTACCGATGCCGACGATTTTTGCCATGCTTGGACAAGTTTATGGCTTAAATGAAAAGACCTTAACGCCTTTGTTGATGAGTACTATCTTGGGCTTTGTCGTAACAGGTGTATTAATCAGTCTGTGGTGGGCGTGATTTTGATCAGCTCAAGATTTGCTTAAACCCATGAAAAAGCCCTGCATGTGCAGGGCTTTTTTTAATGCTCAATTAACTCTTTTTCGCATTGGCTTTAGGTGCTTTGGCTTGTTCAGCAATCATTTTATCCACGGTTGCCAAAGATTCTTTGGCTTGTGGAATATTTTCTTTGGCTAATGCACTGAATATTTTTTTAGCTTCAGGCAAATTTTGCGGGATGATATTGCCATTTACAAACATATTGCCCACCGCCATCAATGCAGGGACATAGCCTTTTTTTGCTAACTCTTGAATGCTATTTAGACCTTGCTGAATAGGCTTTTCATTTTTAGCTTTAAAGCCCGCACTGATGTCATAAAGTGCTTTGGCATGAATCGCAGGGTAGTTGCCTTTTTTAATCAGCGGATCAAGTTTGCTGAGTGCCAATTTATCTGACTCAGGTTTATTTTCTGCAAAAAGTAAAATGGCATAGTCGATGGAGGCATCGTCAAAACCTGCCGAAGATGCGCGTTCTAAATATTGTTTGGCCTTATTGGTGTCTTGTTTTAAGCCCAGTGTGCCCGTTGCATAATTTTTACCTAAAACATAGTTAGCAACAGGGTAGCCTTTGGCTGCAGCCTGTTCATAGAGTTGGATGGCTTTTTTCTCATCCTTCGCTACGCCTTGACCTGTTTGAGTAAGATAGCCCAAATTATAAATGGCCTGAGCATTACCTTTTGCTGCAAGCTTGCTCAGTGTTTGGTAGGCGCCATTCATATCTTTGGCCTTGACCATGGCTTCCACTTTAGCAAATTCAGGATCGACGGCATCTGTTTTAGTTTCAGCAAAAGCGAATTGAGTGCTCATTGCCAAAATGCTTGCAAGTAGGATTTTTTTCATCTTAAAACCTTTTTTAAATCATGCACATAATTCCATTTATGTGTTTTGGTGGTTATTTTTGTCGGTTTTTACATCATAGGTAGATTTACGTAAATGTAAAGTGAGGAATTGTGATTTAAAGCGTTTTTATAAAATAATGTTGATTGCCGTTAGCACTTTAAATGCCATGACTTTATTGCATCAAAAGCCTTTGCAAAAAAGCAGGACTCTGATTTAATCGCGCATTGTTATTTTCTCAGAGGCAGCGCGATGTTTATTAAAGGCATTAAACGCAATTACGATAAAATTAATGCAGATGAATCGATTGCAGATGAAGATAAAATTGATGCGCTTTTGATGAAACTGGGTGCAGAGTTTTTAGTCAGTAAAGAGGATCGTGTTTATATTTTCAAAAAAGGCGATTTAGAAGCTAAATTTGATGCCAAACATGCGCGCGCCTATCATTTTAAAGAATATGTATGCAAAGACATGAATAAGTTGTTTCATGGATTTTGATTAAGATCATGATTTAAAAACGAAAACGTGAGGGGGAATAAAGTTCCTCCTTATTTTTGATTGTTGTGTACTGCAACAGCGTATGTAATTTAAAAAATCTTTATTTTCAAAAGTATAATATTTTCTAAAAATATAAATTGAATAAAATAGATACAAGGCATCTATGATGAATACAGATATACATGATTCATTGAGATGTATTTAAATATGATAAAAATAAGCGCCATCTTGATCCTTGGTTTCGTCTGTTCAATGACCAGTTGGGCTCAACAACCCAAGCTTGTACCGCATCCAATCCATTTAAAAAATGGCAAGCAGTTTTCATTAAATTTGCCTGCGCAGTATGAAATTATTCCTGCTGCCGAAGGTCTCAAACGTGTTCGTTTTTTAGCGCAAGCACCTGATCGCAGAATGTTTGTCACGGATATGTATGATCTAACAGATAATAAAAAAGGTACTGTATATATATTGGATGATTGGAATGCTGACACAGGTAAATTTGGCAAAATCATTCCTTATCTGACCGGTTTGAGAAATCCAAATTCAGTTCAGTTTTATACCGATGCTCAAGGACAGGATTGGCTCTATTTGGCGGAAACGCACCAACTGACACGGCAAAAATTCAACAGAGGTGAAACTCAGCCTTCGAGTAAGGCTGAAGTTTTAGCGACATTTCCTGATTATGGTTTGAGTTATAAATACGGCGGTTGGCATCTGACGCGGACGATTGCAGTCGGTGGAAATGGAAAGATTTATGTGTCGGTTGGCTCGAGTTGTAACGCCTGTGTAGAAAAAGAAAAAGTGCGAGCATCCGTCATCGAGATGAATCCTAATGGTTCAGAGCAACGGATTTATGCGACAGGTTTGCGTAATGCTGTTGGTCTAAAATGGATCGGTAGATTTCTATTTGCAACTAATCAAGGTTCTGATCATTTGGGAAGTAAAAAGCCAGATGAAACTTTTTATGCGCTAAAACAGGATGTCGATTATGGTTGGCCCGCATGTTATTCATGGCAGGGCAAAGTCTTGGCGGATGCTAAATTTAAACGTGCATCAGGCTGTAAAAATGTTCCATCGCCCTATGCTTATTTCCCTTCGCATTCCTCAGCACTGGGTTTTGATTATTTTGATCATCCAGACACAGATGCCACCATTAAAAATGCATTTTTAGTGGCCTTGCATGGCTCTACCGACGAAGCGATTGGCCATGGCTATCAAATTGCAATTATGCGTAAAGGACAAAAACTTGAAACCTTTATGGATGGTTTTTTAGTCGGTAAAAAGGTGTATGGGCGACCTGCTGATATTTATAAGATCGATGAAAAATCTTTTTATTTTTCAGATGATCGGGCAGGGGTGATTTATTATGTGAGGGAAAAAATGAGTGATTAAAAAGCCAAAGTTTTTAGGCTTTGGCTTTGAGTGATTGGATTTAAAAAAATTAATCTTTAATCGTCACGTCGTTTTAGGTATTACCATGAACCCGATGCGCCGCCGCCGCCTGAGCTGCTTCCTGATGAAGAACTGCTGCTTGACGATGAAGAGCTGTAACTAGAGGAAGAAGACTGACTTGATTCGCTCGTTTTATTGAAAGGATTTAAACGCTCATATTGTTCATCCAACATTTTTTGACGTGCTTTTTCTTGTAAATATTGATTATAAAAAGCGGTGAGATAGGTATTTTCAGTCCCTGCTCTGAATCGATATAAAAACACTGCATATCTTAATAAAAGTAAAATAAAACAAGTGGTTATGGATTTTAATATAATGAATGATATTTGAGGATAGAATTCGATGAAGTAAAAAATGCCGAAGCCAAATAAAGCAAAAATCTGAAGTGGTAAGCTGTATAAAATAGTTTTAAGTAATCTGTATGGTTCATTGAAGGGAAGAAATATAGTCAACATAAAAGGGGCATAAAGAGGAATAGATGCGCAAAGTAAAAATGCAATTTTTCCAAAATTTAAATAACCAAAAATCAAAAGATGAATAAAAATTTCAAAGATAAGGAGTCCAATAAAAGCACCTAAGGCACCATTAGTACCAAATTTAATAATCACTTTTGTGTAACACCAATAGAGTGGGATACACAATAAGAATGATAGAGATATTCCAGCTATTGTTTTTAGAATGTGATCTATTTTTTGATCTTCGTTTTTAGGTTTACCAAGAGTAATTGATTTATCTAGTAACTTTTTTTGTGTTTCTTTAAAGCCATTAAAATAGTCATTATTTTGGAAATTTGGAGCGAGGGTGTGTCGAATTATGCGCCCAGCTTCTATATCAGTTAAATCTCCCTCTAAACCATAACCTACCTCGAACCGCATTTTACGATCATCTTTTGCAACCAAAAGTAGTAAGCCGTTATCGAGCTTTTCATTGCCAATTTTAAGTTTATTGAATATCTCAAGTGCATATTGATCAATAGCTTTTCCATTGGTCGAGGGAATCATCAAAATTTTAAAGTCGATATGCTTTTGCTGATAAAGCTGCTCGTTTTGCTTTTTTAACTGGACAATTTCATCGCGGGAAAGCGAGTTGGTTTGATCGACCACATTGCTATTTTTTAGCTCTTCCAATACCGCTGAATTTATCTCGGCATAAATATTTGGCGATATAAAACAACTGAAGAGAATGAGGCAATTTAATAAGAAAAAGCGAAATGGGAAAGGGATGAGCATTTTTATAAATCTTTATAGTTTGTTGTAATTTTAAATAGTAATCAGAATAAGAGCCAAACAGCTTTTGTAATTTGGCTCTTATTTAAAAATTAAGATGCTTAAGCAGGACGTGCCACATCACCATTTAATGCTTCAGGCAAGGCTAAAACAGTTACATCTAACTCTTCTAAAGCTTCTAGGCGTGCCACAACTAAAGCCACGTAACCATTTTCAACAGCCGCGCTATTGACCACTTGTACGCCTTTATTCAGCTGTTCGCCTTGTGCAGGAGCAGTACCTGTACCTGAAATCGCATGCAACCAAGCTTTCGGTTTGGCTTTAAACCATAAACGTGCAATCACTTCCTGACCCAAATAACAACCTTTGTCATAGTGGACGCCTTCACGCTGATGTAGACGTAACTCTTGAGGTTGGAACACATGTTCAATGGCTTGGTCAATATAGGCCTGACCCGCTTGAATGGCTTGAACTTCCCATGCTGCAATATCCGTCGGCGCCGAAGCAAAAGTCGTGTCATCACCGGCTAAACTTGGAAAAACTGCACCAGTTTCTTCAAGTTTCATCTTAGAAAATGCACCAAATTTTTTAATATGTTTGGCAAATTCTTCGGCTTGATCTGCTGTAGTGACAATAGAAAAACTTTCAGCACTGTGTTTGGTGAGCCATAAACCAAAGTGAATACGGCCTTTGAGGTCGCAGATTGCAGTATAACGTGTTGCATTTTCTTCAAGGCGTTCAACATGCAAAGTCACTTGCCCTTGTAGAAATTTTTGTGCATCGACACCGTTGAGAGAAAAAGATGTGAATGCCATAGACGTTGTCATGACCAGCCTCAGTATAAATTTTAGATATCATTAATCATGTTATTTTGCAGCAAGCCGCAGTGTTAGGCAAACAAAAAGCCCATATTGATACGGGCTTTTGTACAGCAGAGATCGGTCTTAGTGATTGTGTGTAGGCATATCGCTTGCAGTCATATCCATAGTGGAATGATGCGAAGGCGGTTCACTATTACAATCATATTGATCGCCACAAATACGCACGGTTTCCATCATGCCTTGATCTTCATGGTCTAAAATATGGCAGTGCAGCACAAAGTCGCCTTCAAATTTTTCGTATTTACTGCGTACAAAGATTTTATAGCCCTGTTTAACAAAGAGTGTATCTTTCCAAACGCCTTTCATTCCATGATATTGCGAGTCAATATTTCCTGCACCATCTTTATCTGAGCTGCCGATCGCACTGACATCGACACCATTTTCATTCAATATTTTCACCACTTGGAATGGATTGACATGAATATGGAAGGGATGACTGGCAACATTACTGCTTAACTCCCACTCTTGAGTTTGCCCGATTGGAAGCTTGCGGACATAGCTATGGTGGGTATGGTCTTCATCATGGTAGGCATCGCCAAAGCTGATCAAGGTACCTTCTTCGGCATGACGAATACCAAATTTAAAGCTGCCATCTGTATTGAACAGAATGTCAAAGTTGGTGATTTGCTTCGTCATCGTTTTGAGCATTTCATCGACTTCAGCAGTCATTAAACTCGCATGAGAGATAAAGGCTGATAAATCACCCTGTTCGAGCTGTGCAATCACTTCTGGTGCCAGTTTTAGTTGGGTGGCCTGACTTTTTAAAAAGTTAAACGGCGTTTGCTGCGGTAGTTGAGTTGCTTGCACATTGACCCAACCGAGGAGCTGTGTATTGAGTTTTTCTTCTGGTGCACGACGAAGTAACGGACTTGATTCAGGCGCATTAATTTCATCTTCTAGATTCAGCTTGGTATCGTATACACAGTATTTATTGGTGGTCGGGAAGGAGAGCATGGCATCAAAGCGATAACCCGGTTGAAAAATTTCAACCCCTTGCTTTTGGATTTTTCCCATGGTCAAGCCGTCTTGTGCAAGGGTATATAACGGTAATGTTTTCAGTGTTTTAAACTGTGAAGACATCGACTTGCTTTGATACTTTTGACATTCACTAAGGGTTTGCTCTGCGGTAAAGTGCGCAGAATCAGGTAGTTCTTTGATGGTCAAACCAATGGTGTCACGGATACCGCCGTGAATCATGCGCCAGCGGTGGTATTGGTTCTGATCCACCTTAATTTCACCAAACATTTTGCCATTGATACTGGTAAAACGATTTTCATCCGCCCATGAGGTGGGTATATCGAGTTTTGAATAATCTTCTAAGCTATAGATGCAGGGTGTACCATTCACTTGGCTTAAATTGCTGTCGCAATCTTCATTGTATTGAATCTGCTGGAATAGCATGATTTTTTCATGGTCATACTGCTGGGTTTTTTGATTTTTCCATAAGATGTCCAAATCTCCAGTCTGCTGAATTTGCCCCTGACGAATGACAGGTTTTCGCTCTCCCTCAATAATCAAAGGGCCAGCCATGCCACTTGAGACCTGAATCGCGGTTGAACCATGCACATGCGAGTGATACCAAAATGTTCCCGCAGGATGATTCGGTTCGATCTTAAATTCGTAATGAAAATCTTGCTGAGGTTTTAAGCTCAAAAATACGTTGTCACTATTTCCTTGCGGGCTAACCCAAAGACCATGTGTATGTAAATTTGTGGTGTTAAAACAGTTCCCTTGGTTAATATTGGTCACTGGACTTGGACAGGTCTCCGTCGATTCAACAGGGAGGTGATTGACCAGATGAATTTTTAAATTGTCACCTTGTTTCGCACGAATTTGTGGGCCAACCAGTACATCAGAGACACTGCCATCGCTATTTTTCGAGTTCCAGAGTTCAGGTTGAGTCAGATAGCCTCTGACCTGTAATAGGTCATTTTCACCCGTTTCAGGGTCGTATAAGGCTTGGCGTTTATAGGCAATTAGCAGTTCATGCTCACCTTGTGCATTGGCTTTCAAACGTGGTGGATTCGAGACGACAGTCGGTGAGTCCGCTTCCTCTTCTTGAATCGTCGAATCTGTTGTCGATTGGTCGTTGTCGCCACAGGCAATGAAGCTGAGACAGCTTAAGAGGCAGCCAGCCCCAATGATGGTTTTAAATTTTGTCATGATCTTTCCCCAAAGCATAATGACGGTAGAACAGTAGTCGCTGATTTATTTAGCTAAGGTTTTGTATATATTGTGATTATTTTGGCGAGTACAGCGAATTACTGTGCTTGTATGTCGTGCTTTTATTATCTGAGAGAGGAGTGATTCGACGCTATCCCTGCAAATAGGGATAAATTGAGAATTAAGATGAAATAAATGATAAAACAGTGTTTTGATTCACATTGTGACTTTGAGGCGCAATGAGCTAATGAAGTAATTTAATACCTTGATTATTAAATACTAAAATTGATAAGACTGATTTTTAATCAATTTGGTTGATATTTAGATTAAATATTATGCAGTGCAATTTTTCTTAGACTAAAGAATGAGGCGGATTTGCAGCTATTTTTCAAAAAAATTCACATTTAGAGAGAATATTCCAAAGTTAGTGTAACTAAATATTTCAAAAACCCCTATTTTTATATTTAACTCTATGAAATATATGAGATTTGGGAAATGGGTTTTCGGCAGTGTAGTATGCCTATCGAACAAAGATGAATTGTCTATGAAAAAGACAACGCAAAAAAATGAAAGACCGAGGGCAGGAACGCTATGAACAACAACTACCGTAAACCGCTGCAAGGCACCCAGCTAGAATACTTCGATGTACGTCAAGCCGTAGAAGATATTCAGCCAGGCGCATACGCAAAACTCCCATATACATCTAAAGTTCTTGCAGAGCAGTTGGTTCGTAAATGCGACCCTGCAATCTTAGAGCAGTCTTTAAAAGAACTGATTAACCGTAAACAAGACCACGATTTCCCTTGGTACCCTGCACGTGTGGTGTGCCATGACATCTTAGGTCAAACAGCATTGGTTGACCTTGCAGGCTTACGTGATGCGATTGCTGACCAAGGCGGCGACCCGTCAAAAGTCAATCCTGTTGTTCCAACGCAGCTCATCGTTGACCATTCTCTAGCTGTAGAATTTGGCGGTTTTGACCCTGACGCATTTGAGAAAAACCGCGCAATTGAAGATCGTCGCAACGAAGACCGTTTCCATTTCATTGAATGGACCAAAACAGCATTTGAAAATGTTGATGTGATCCCTGCGGGCAACGGTATCATGCATCAAATCAACTTGGAGAAAATGTCTCCAGTGATTCAAAACCGTGATGGTTTAGCTTTCCCTGATACTTGCGTGGGTACAGACTCACATACGCCGCATACTGATGCATTGGGTGTGATTTCTGTCGGTGTCGGCGGTCTAGAAGCTGAAAACGTGATGCTCGGCCGTGCATCTTGGATGCGTCTGCCAGACATCATTGGTGTAGAACTGGTGGGCCAGCGTCAAGCGGGCATTACTGCAACTGATATCGTGTTAGCGCTTACAGAATTCTTGCGTAAAGAACGTGTCGTCGGTGCTTATTTAGAGTTCTTCGGTGAAGGTGCAGACAGCATGTCTGTAGGTGACCGTGCAACGATCTCGAATATGACCCCTGAATATGGCGCAACGGCAGCGATGTTCTACATTGACCAAAACACCATTGATTACCTGACTTTGACAGGCCGTGAAGCGGATCAAGTGAAATTGGTTGAAAGCTATGCCAAAGAAATTGGTCTTTGGGCGTCGGATATGACAGCGGCAGAATACCCGCGTGTACTACGTTTTGATTTATCACAAGTCACTCGTAATATTGCAGGTCCATCGAACCCGCATGCGCGTGTATCGACGGCTGACTTAAAAGCCAAAGGCATTGCAGGAAACTTAGAAGCAGCACGTGCGCAAGAAGCAGAAGGTTTAATGCCAGATGGCGCGGTGATTATTGCTGCCATTACCTCTTGTACCAATACCTCTAACCCCCGTAATACCGTTGCGGCAGGTTTGTTGGCACGTAAAGCAAATGAATTAGGTTTAGTGCGTAAACCTTGGGTGAAATCATCATTTGCACCGGGTTCTAAAGCAGCCGCTTTATACCTAGAAGAAGCAGGTGTACTCGGTGATTTAGAAAAGCTGGGCTTTGGTATCGTGGCATATGCATGTACCACGTGTAATGGTATGTCAGGTGCTTTAGATCCAAAAATCCAACAAGAAATTATTGATCGTGATTTGTACGCAACTGCGGTACTTTCAGGTAACCGTAACTTCGATGGTCGTATCCATCCTTATGCAAAACAAGCGTTCTTGGCTTCGCCTCCACTCGTTGTGGCGTATGCCATTGCAGGGACGATTCGTTTTGATATCGAAACCGATTCACTGGGTAATGACAAAGACGGTAATCCAATTTACTTAAAAGACATTTGGCCGTCTGATGCTGAAATTGATGCATTGGTGAAAGAAGCGGTGAAGCCTGAGCAGTTTAAGAAAGTGTATATCCCAATGTTTGACTTGGGTGAGCGTGAAAAAGCGGCAAGTCCACTATACGACTGGCGTCCGCAAAGTACCTATATCCGCCGTCCGCCGTATTGGGAAGGGGCATTGGCTGCACCACGTACACTTGCAAATATGCGTCCGCTTGCGATTCTGCCTGACAACATCACCACAGACCATTTATCGCCTTCAAATGCGATCATGATGGATTCGGCAGCGGGTGAGTATCTGCATAAAATGGGTGTACCTGAGGAAGACTTCAACTCTTACGCAACCCACCGCGGTGACCATTTAACGGCACAACGTGCAACATTTGCCAACCCGAAATTGTTCAATGAAATGGTGGTTCGATCTGACGGTACGATCAAGCAAGGTTCAAAAGCGCGTGTAGAGCCAGAAGGCGAAGTGATGCGTATGTGGGAAGCGATTGAAACTTATATGAACCGTAAGCAGCCGCTCATCATTATTGCGGGTAAGGACTATGGTCAGGGTTCGAGCCGTGACTGGGCTGCTAAAGGTGTGCGTCTTGCGGGTGTAGAAGTGATCGTGGCAGAAGGTTTTGAACGTATTCACCGTACTAACTTAGTAGGTATGGGCGTGTTACCGCTTGAGTTTAAAGCAGGAACAGACCGTAAAACTTTGAAGTTGGATGGTACTGAGCTATATAGCGTGATTGGCAATATCGCGCCTCGTTCTGACTTAACTTTAGTCGTTGAGCGTTCAACTGCAGATGGAAAAAATGAAATCATTAAAGTGCCTGTGACTTGCCGTTTAGACACTGAAGAAGAAGTGCATGTGTATGAAGCGGGTGGTGTGTTACAACGCTTTGCACAGGACTTTTTAGAAGGGAATGTAGCTTGAGACTTTAAGCCGATATAATTGATTTCGTTGTAAAAAGACCCTATCTTTGTGATGGGGTTTTTTTAAATTAAAGTGAACTGAAAGTGCATAATTTAGCAGAAGTAACAATTAAAAATTTTAAATCTTGTCAGGCAACTTTTTTAAGGTTAGAGCCTTTTACTGCCTTAGTTGGATACAATAATGCAGGAAAATCAAATTGTTTAACAGCTATACAATGGTTAATACGCAAATCTAGTTTTTCAGAAAAAGATTTTTACGATGAGTCTCAACCTATAGAAGTAATTGCAACGATTAAGGGTATTTCTAATGAGTTACTAGATTTAATGCCTTTAAACCAAAGAAAATCTATTGAAGAACAAATTGTTAGTGGTGAGCTTAGGATTAGAAGGTTACAAGAAAAACCAAATGCAAAAGTTTCAGAAATAAAATTATCCGTTTGGGATTCTATATCAAATGATTGGATTCCTAATCCAACAGGAATAGATAATGCAATTATGATTTTATTACCTGAACCAATTCGTATTGGTGCAATGGAAAATGCAGCTGAAGATGCAGCAAAATCAAAAACGACGACTACTATTGGGAAACTTTTAGCTGAAATTTTAGCACCGCTAAAAGCTACTCATGAGGCTGAATTAAATCAACATTTAAATGAAGTGGAATCAAGAATTTCTAGTGAAGGAAGCCAAAGATTTGGTGAAATAGGCTTGATTGATAATGGGGTAAATCTGAAGATAAATGATTTATTTCCTGGAATGAGTGTACGATTACATTTTGAGACTCCTAATATTGATGATCTGATAAAAGCTGGAACTCTAAAAGTATTTGAAGGGCAAGGAAGTGGTCGTGATTTTCAATCTTATGGTCATGGAGCGCAACGCTCAATACAAATAGCATTAATTCAATATTTAGCTGAAATTAAAAGAACAAGTAGCAATCAATTATCTACGACATTGTTATTAATAGATGAGCCTGAGTTGTATTTACACCCGTTTGCAATTGAACAGGTAAGAGAGTCATTATTAACATTATCTAAAAATGGTTATCAAATAATCATCTCGACTCATTCAGCTCAAATGATTACTGCTGAGGGTGCAGAAACAACTTTATTAATCAGGAAAGATGCTAATACAGGAACTTATTCAAGAACTAGATTAGTTGATGCAATTCAGAATGTCGTTCCAAATTCAACTCATCAGATGGAGCAGTTATTTAGTTTGACTCATTCAACACAATTGCTTTTCGCTGAAAATGTGATTTTAACTGAAGGTAAGACAGAGTTTAGATTATTACCATTTTTATTTAAGAATATTTCAGGATTAACAATGGGGCAGGAGAAGCATGCTTTGGTGGCACAAAGTGGTGTTAATGATACACAGAAATCATTAGCAATTTTAGTTGAGATGGATTTACCAGCAAAGGCTATATGTGATCTTGATTACTGTTTTAATGGGGCTATTACTCATAATTTCTTATTAGCAAATGATAGTGATATTTTAGCGCTAAAGGTAATTTTACAAAATATTTCACAAGCAAAAGGTATTACTATAAATGCCACTACCGGGTTACCTCAAAAAAATCAAAATATTACGGTTGCAAAGGCTTATGAAATTTTAGCTAGTGAAACAAATGCAATACCATTAATTGATTCATTGCATGGAAAAATGAGAGCGCAAAGTATTTGGATTTGGAAAAAAGGTGCAATAGAAGCTCATCTTGGTACAGTTAGTAAAACAGAGAGTGAATGGTTTCGATTTAAGCAAGATGTATTAAATAATGGGATGCCTGCCACTTGTAATGACTATCAGGGAATTGTTGATTTAGTGGACTGGCTGAGAAGTTAGTTTTAATTAATCTAGTTCCATCTTACTAAGATGGAACTAGAACGCTCTAAATACTAGGAGTTTAAAATGCCTATAGAAAAAGAGACACCACATAAAATTGAAGAAAATGTGCGTCAAAATGAAACCATTGACATAGAAAAGCTATTTAAATCACTTTCTGAAATGCCTAGTGACTTCTATGCAGAAACAAGAGTAGACGAACCACCGCAAGAACGAAAAGCAAAGTAAATTAGAGATAAAAAGAATTTCTGCGTGTAGACGAACTGCAAGTAGAAAACTAGCTCAGCAAATCGCTGTAAACCCACCAAAATTTCCATTCGAAATTATGCTTTGCCTAAATGCCATTATCAATTGTCGAAATGACCAATAGACATTCATCACAAGAGGGTTATACTGAATCTACCATTTCTAAAAACACATGGAGAACAAAAATGGTTACTGCTGGTCAAAAACCCGGAACAGGCTTCTATTTTTGTGTTCAATGCGGACACCGCGTCTACTTAGAAATTGGTACTGATCGTTTACCACCGTGTACCAAATGCCAAGGCAATCAATTTAACAATAAGAATGCCTAAGCTGCAAAACACTAACAGTTATCCGCTGTTTAGAAAGAAAAGCCCTATCACTCGATAGGGCTTTTTGCTAACGTTTAACACTGCATCTATAAAAACAAATTGTACGTTTAACCGTTCGGAGAAGCCCATGGAAACAATATTAGGACTGTGTATTGGTATTGGCTTAAGTGCTGCTTGTGGCTTCCGTGTCTTTGTACCTTTATTGGTGATGAGTGTTGCTTCCATTTTAGGACTATTTGAACCGATGAAAGGATTCGAATGGCTGTCTATGCCTGCGGTTTGTATTGGCTTAGCAATTGCGACGGTTTGTGAAATTGCAGCTTACTATATTCCTTGGGTAGACAATGCCCTCGACACCATTTCAACACCTGCAGCGATGATCGCAGGGACCATCGCTACAATGGCAGTAAGTTCAGGTGAAATGTCACAGTTTGCCAGTTGGGCGGCAGCAATTATTGTCGGAGGTGGTACAGCAACAGCAGTACAAATGAGTACCGTCGCTGCGCGTGGCGTATCTACCGCAACCACAGGTGGCGTTGCAAATCCGATCTTATCTACAGGGGAATGGATTGGCGCTGCAGTCTTGTCAGTATTGGCTTTTTTAGTCCCATTTTTCGTGGTGATCTTAGTGATTGCAATCGTGATCTGGTTGGTTCGCCGCATACGCCAAAAACGAACTGTACAGGTCGATACCCCTTTATAAACCAGTCAAGATTCCACTCTAAAATGAATCCATCTTTTAGAGTGAGTGATCTGCGTTATGCTTAATAAACCCGAATCGCGGATAAGAAATAAACTTGAAAATAAGAAGACTAGAGCCATCAGTTGAGTTACCACACAAAACTCACAACTCTAGTCCTAATGTTCAATAGTACCGAATTATTCTGCGTAATTGATGATTTCTTTCTTAAATTTGAAGCAACTTATTGGAACTTTCTCAAACAAAATAGCCATTCTTTAAGAATCAGACGTGCTCATCTGACGATCTCGGAAATCTGCTTTATTGCCATTTGGTATAAATGTTCTTATTTCAGCAATTTCAAAGCCTTTTTCATATGGTTAAAAGAAGATAAAAGACATTTGTTTAAAAGCTTACCATGTTACCAACGGATGATTCATCTGATCAATATGCACCAATTAGCAATACATGCTTTACATGTGGCTCTGATGAAAGGTCAAAATACCCAATATTTGTGGATTGATTCAACGACTTTGCCAGTCTGTAAAAATCAACGTATTCAACGCCATAAATCATTAGCTCAAATAGCATCTCGTGGTAAAAGCTCGATGGGCTGGTTTTATGGCTGTAAGCTACATATTGCGATGAACCCATTTGGTGAAATCGCTTGTTCTGCTTTATCAAATGGGCATATAGCTGACATAAAAATGGTTGAGCAATTGGCTGACGGCTTAGAAGCAAAGCTATATGGAGATCGTGGTTATATCAGCCAGGAACTAAAAAGTAGGTTAAAAGATCAAGGTATTGATTTGATTACTTACCATCGAAAAAATATGCAATCCATCCAACTATCTGCATCAGATGAATATCACTTAAGACAACGAAATAAGATAGAAACGTTATTCAGCTTATTGAAAGGACAATACAATTTAGTGACGAGTAAAGCTCGTAGTATTCATGGATTTCTGAGTGGGATTTACGCATCGTTATGTGCATATCAACTTAATCATCAAAATAAACCAACAATTCAAATTATGGAATTATTGGCTTAAGCGGGATTCGGGTTAATAAATATAGAAATAAAAATCCGAAACTGAGTTTTTCAGTGGTTGATAAAGATTATATAAATTATAAAAAGTGCTACTGAGACAGAGAGCATCATACAGTTAGCGACGAGTAATATAGGTTGTCTGATTTGGACGCCGTATTTGTTAATGCCAGTTCGGGTGAAAAATACCTTTATTCAACATTCCAAGCACTCGGCTTAAGCGCAAAAAATGAAATCGAGCAATCCCACCTATCCATCCTAAAAGAGCACATCATTCTGCGTTTAAGTCATCCAAGAGACGCCTAAAAATATCTTTAAAATATGGTTGATTTTTAAACAACAAAGGCATAATTTTAGTATGTGATTATAAATCACATAATTTTTATATGGATTTATTAATCTTTGAATTTTATAAAAAATAATGAGGGGAATGGTAGATGATTAAATTTATAGTCGATGAAAATGCCTTAACGAATGGCTCGCATTTAATTCACAATGGTTCGCAAGGATGTGTAGACATGCCGCAATTTGACCAGCAAATATTGATTGGTTATTTTGCCAATTTCGAACTCGCTTATAAGCGTGCACGAATGAGCTGGCCAACAGAAAAAGTTGTCGGTTGCGATAAATGCTGTAGTCAAAGCTAGAAATTCAACATGCATTAACCTTGAAATAAAGCTGTATATCCAAGAATAATGGCGCAGAAATTGCTAACTAAAACAGGTAATCGCGTTATTAATAGGATATACAGCATGACCACAGAAACCATCCGTTCTACAAAATATCCAGCAGTGGCACATGCCTATGCAGCATGGCCTTTGATCCTGATCATAATTGGTGGTGCGATTGGACTGGTATATGCCGTGATTGCTTATTTGATCAATCTCAAAATATATGCATCAGACCTCAGTCGAATGAATAAAATTTTGGCCAATTTACTCTGTGGTATGGCGGCATGTAGTGGTTGGTGGTTTAGCGCACAGTGGGTACAAAGCTATTTAGCTCATTGACCAATAATGCATTGAATAGATCATCCATTAAATAACTGATGTTACACACTTAAAAGTAGTTTTGCATTTTTAAAATGATTTTTAATTCTATTCGACGGCATCTTATATCTAGGGATTGAATAAAAGGATTAGCCTTCGGCTGGAGGTACTCTTACGAAACGTTGTTTCTCATTCGGCAAAATGAGAAGCAAAGCTTCGCAAGGAAACCATCTTGCGGTGCAATGCACCTCACCGACAAAACTCGCTCATTACCGTCAAATTATTCACAGTATCGCAAAAACATTTTTGATTAAAAGTAGCCCTGTCTAAAACACTTGCGAATGACGTTACCGCGTATCGTTCATTTATTTGAAGCAAATTGCGCTTCTGATGTTACTGCGTAACATCAGTTCAATAAGTAGAACAAAGATAGATCTAGATCATTAGTTACTCACTGAGCGGTGTTTTGTGAGTCATGATTAATGTAGATAATTCAAATGAAGGGATGAATGTTCAGTGGCGATACATTTTTTAATTTGCCACTGTGTTTGCACGTTTAATCTATTGTGAAAGAAAATTTTCTTATAATTGGGCAAATCTGCAGATAAAAAACGCTGAAATGAGCTGAAAAGATAAAATATCCTGCTAAACCTAAAATGGCTGAAAAAATTTGCTGAATTTGCAGAAAATTAGAAAAACTTAGGAAATTAATCCCGATGCCCTTTGGTTAAAGTATATCTCAAGGGTGTGATAGAGATTGAAAAGAGTAGCATGCTGTCAGTGGTGCAAAACACGCGTACAGTACTCACCCAAAAGGTCTCGATTCAGCTTAGGACGCTATAAACCAGAAGTTTATAGGCTATAAGATCATGACTTACAAAGTGATGATAGTTGAAGTAAACAACATTGTTTTCTCTTATACCACCCCAAAAATTTAAGCCAAAATAAAAAACAATAATTACTCCTTTAATCCGCACAAAACAAACCACACCAGTGAAATCAGCACAAGCTCAAAGATCGTCAGGCATCTCTCATAAAATAGTCCAAATCTAAGCGGAAATTTAAAAGCAATATTCAATTGCTCGAAAGGGGCATAAACTAAGGATAAAAATACGCTTAGGAGATTTGCCATGAACTTGAGTCATTTAAGCGATTTCTTGCTGTATAGCTTAGTGATTAACTATCTGATTTTAATCATTTGGTTTGTGGTATTTGTCTTTGCTAAAGATTGGATGAAACGCCTGCATGGGCAGTGGTTTAAGCTGAGCGATCAGCAGTTTGACGCTATTCATTATGGTGGAATGGCTGTCTATAAAATTGGTATTTTACTTTTGAATTTAACCCCCTATATTGCATTGCACTATCTAAAATAGGCTTAACCATAAAAAATACTGAGTGTAAAAGCACAAGCTGCTTGCATTAAATTTAGGCAAAACAGTATGCTCAAAAGAACATAAAATTCAATTGGGCAAGGCAAGAATGAACGGGAAAGTAGAATGCCGTACTTGTTTGGTGTGCAAAAAAAGTTTCCCACTGAAAAATATGATTCCAATGGGAACCGTGCGTAAAGTCATTACAGAAGAAATTGCACAGGATTTTCCTGAATCTGGTGCTCAGGACTATATATGCCAAACTGATTTGACCAAATACCGTATGCAATATGTACAGTCAATTCTGAACTCCGAACAAGGCGAAGTCTCCAATTTAGAATATGAAGTGCTGAACAGCATGCAGCAGCATGATCTGATTAGCAAAAATGTTGAAGAAAAGCTGGATCAGCAGTGGAGTTTTGGCGAAAGGCTAGCGGATAAAATTGCAACATTCGGCGGTAGCTGGGCATTTCTTATTTGTTTTACATTGTTTTTAGCGGTGTGGATTTTAGTCAATACGGTGGTGATGGTGAAGCACCCTGCTGATCCTTATCCTTTTATTTTGCTGAATTTGATGTTGTCTTGCCTCGCTGCCATACAAGCGCCCATTATTATGATGAGCCAGAACCGTCAAGAAGCTAAAGACCGCATGCGTTCGGAGAATGATTATCAGGTGAATTTAAAAGCTGAATTAGAAATTCGCCATTTACATGAAAAGATAGATCATTTGTTGATGCATCAATGGGATCGTCTTGCCAAGATTCAGGAAATTCAGCTGGATTTGCTGTCTGAAATGAGTAAAAAGAAGTAATAGTTTGCTTTGAACAGCATAAATAATTGTTGTTTGAGTACTAAGTTGTGGCGGAAATTCTCGGAAAAAGTCATTTATAAGATGGAAAAAATGCTAAAAAATGATACAAGGAGAAAATATTTTCAATATATCTTTAAATGTGAAAAATATTTTTAAAATAAGCCAAAAACAGTAATTTTCAGGGAAACAATCCCTCTTCGATATCACTACTATATATCCCAAGGGTGTTACAGAGATTGAAAAGAGTAGCATGCTGTCAGTGGTGCAAAACACGTGTACAGTACTCACCCAAAAGGTCTCGATTCAGCTTAGGACGCTATAAACCAGAAGTTTATAGGCTATAAGATCATGACTTACAAAGTGATGATAGTTGAAGTAAACAACACTGTTTTCTCTTACACCCTAAAAAATTTTAAAGAATTCAAACGAATAATAAATCCTTCCATCTTTTTCAAAATTCCAAACTTCGCATTCATTCCCAACACACTTTGATTATTGCTGATGTAATAAATATCACGCAGAAGAACTCAAACTTAATCTAAGCTTCAGATTGTCCTTTTTCACAAAGTTGTTATGCTTAACTGTCTAAATTTTAAATAATTTTGTTATGGGTTATCTGGATCAATTGATACAGGATTGTCTGCAAGCACAGCAGACTAAAGCGGAATGTATATTTGAGTTTTCAAGTTTTGATGATCTTGCTCAACACGCACATTATATTTATGTAATAGAGCAGGTCGGTGGCGATATACAGCAGACATATCAGGACTATGCCGCATTTAAGGCATTGAAAACCCATGCCTGTGCCAAGTTAAATCAACCCAATCATATCCTGTATGTTGGATCATCACGGACAGGTATCAAGAGTCGTTTAAAACAACATTTAGGTTTTGGGCCTAAACGAACCTATGCCTTGCATTTATCGCAGTGGTTTCAGGGCAAATATCGCATCACACTACATCAGTATCCTTTAACCACGAGTGCAAGCATCTTACAGTTACTGGAGGATGATTTGTCTCATTCATTAGCACCAGCCTTTGGTAAATTGGGGACCAATAATCGTTAGGGTTAGACCTGATCGGCCAAAGTCGATTGACAGCGAATTAGTCAGTTGTTATTTTGCCGACATTCTCCCAGTACACAGTCTATCCATGCCTTTAGATCCCAACTTTGTCTATGCGCCGCCTCAAGGTCCTCTACGTATTTTGTATGAAGATGCAGACTTGGTTGTTATCGAAAAACCGGCGGAATTGTTGTCGGTTCCGGGACGTTTGCCTGAGCATCATGACAGTGCCTACCTTCGTGTTTTGGAGCAGTATCCTGCTGCAAAAATTACCCATCGTTTAGACATGGCAACATCAGGCATTTTGATGTTTGCGAAACACCGCGATGCAGAAGTGGCAGTGAGTAAAATGTTCCAAGCGCGGACGGTTCAAAAGCAATATGTGGCTTTAGTTCAGGGCAAACTTGAAGGTGAGGGCAGTGTTGAAGTGCCCCTCATTACGGACTGGGAAAATCGCCCACGTCAGATGGTGCATTTTGAATTGGGCAAACCCTCAAAAACCTTGTATCAAGCCATTAGCTATGACGCAAGCAAGGACATTAGCCGAGTATTATTAACACCAGTGACAGGGCGTTCTCATCAGCTACGTGTACACATGATGCATATTGGGCACCCAATTACAGGGGATCAACTGTATCACCCGAATGCAAAACAGAGCTCACTCGGACGGATGGCGTTACATGCTTGCGATCTGGCATTTACCCAGCCTTTAACTCAACAAGCTGTTCATATTCATTGTGCGGCAGAATTTTAAAGCATATTCATGTGAATGCTCATTGTTCATAAAAACTGCTGCATTGAATTAAAACCTTTGGGACTCGTAAAAAGCGCAGAATATCTACAGCTTTAAATAGGTTTTTCTGCTTAAAAATGATTCATGATATACACTATATCCCCAATTCTGGGGATATATAAATAATTTAAATATCTCTATAAAGTATGTGAAAAATTTAGAAAGATTGATATTAAATTTCTTTGTAGCTTTTAGTAAATAAACGCCATTTTTAAGGTTTTATTATATTTTCTAATGAATATTGAATGATTACTTTTTTAATATAAAAATATTTTATTAAAATGATTTAAAACAGCATTTTAGTTAAATTGTGTGCAAGTGTGTATTTGGTCAGATAAATACAGTTTTTTGCATTTATTCTGCTAATATGAAATAAATTATTGATTTTAATTTTTATAAATTAGGTTTGTTTTGGGGAATAAACTTAAATTATTGAAGCTTATTTTGAGGATTGGCAAATGATCAATATTGCTTTAATTGTCCTTATCATCCTATTAATTGTGGCTCTCCTTTTTGTTTATAACCGCAAATTGAAAAATGATAAAACCCTACGTTCACTGCAGGAAAACTTCGATCGTGCGCGGTTAAAACTGGCTGAAACAGAGTCGCAACAAGATGAACTGAATTATGAAATCAGTCAATTACGCATTCAAAACAGTGGCTTAAAAATCCAAGTCGATAAAGTAGCGAAATATCAACATATTGTGGATATTGAACAATATGTTGAGTATCGAACTTTACAGGCAGATGGCTTGTTAGAAGTCACCAAAGCCAATGCAGATATCATGTTGAATGATATTCGCGCCAAGATCGAACAAGTGCGTCAGTATTTGAGCAAATATCAAGAAAAAGCCAAATTACAAACGCAGGAACAAGCCCGTGCCGAGTTAAAAGGTTTATATAGCCAAGCGCTGGATCAGCAGCATTTGGAAAACATCAACCGTGCTTTGGACAACAAAATACGGGGCTATCAGTCAGCGTTCTTTTTGCCTTTACAGAGTATTTTAGATCAGCTGATGGATGGTATGAATGAATCTGCGGCAAAGCAAAATTTGACTGCGGTACGTTGCAAAATGATTGATGCAATGGAGCAGCAATCGACTGCAAACTGTAATTATGTTGATGAAGAACGTCGTTTGGCTGCGATGCAATTATTTACATTGGTGTTTAATAGTCGTGCTGATTTGTATTTAGCCCAATTAAATACCAAAAACTTAGGTGAGCTATTGCAGGCTTTGGCGGATGATTTCACCTTGCTCAATGCGCATGGTGTACATTTTAGTCAGGCACGGGTACTCGACAGTTATCTACAATTACGCTTAGAAGAATTGAAAATGGCAGCTTTGGTTTTACATCTCAAAGAAACTCAGGCCCACATGGATGTTGTGGTTTAATTTGAATTGTTATCAGAAAGATCACTTCGGCGGTCTATTTCTGATTAAAGAGATTTCGCTAATGCAAATTGCAACAATTATCCGTTAATCTAAGTCAACAGAATAAAATTCATAAACGATAAGGGAAAGTACAATGACTCGTGATTTTAAACAATTTCCAGATGATGATAATGGCAATGTGCTGTGGCAGATGCAGCAAGATGGTGATGATTTATCTGTGCCGCACGAAATCGAATATTCAATTGCCTTTTCGAACGAAGCGCAGGCTGAACAGTGTGCATTGTATTTATTGAAAGAAGAGCAAAAAATTTCGTTGTTCCAAGATGAAGAATCAGATCGCGTGGAATGGATTATCACGGTCTATGTCTATATGGAACCTGATTATGAAGATATCGTTGATTTAGAGCAGTGGTTTATTAAAATTGCGGAACAACATTCGGGCGAATATGATGGCTGGGGTTGTATGGCTTATATCTATGAAGATGATGATCTGGAAGAAGATGAAGCACAATTGAGCTAAGTCTCACTATTGCATCTTTAGCAACAAGAACCCAGTCTTTCAACTGGGTTTTTTATTATTTAAATTTTAGAGAAATTGTGTAAAATTTTGATTTTTCAATATTTTTATAAAAATCAATATAAATGCAGCTCACAAAACATAACACGGCATTGCGTTAAAGTGATGGGATCAATCTGTAGGATTCACTATAGTATTGAACAGCAATGACCTTTCTCGCATGTCTCAAAGCTGTTTCATTTAGAACGTTTCAGTGTGATAAAAATGGACGATAAAGCGAGGGTGAATGCATGTGGATGATTCAGTGAAAACAATGACACAAGGACATCATCATGAGCAATACTGTTCGATTACATCGTGTTTTTAGTGCGCCTGTAGAGCGCGTTTATCGTGCCTTTGTGGAGCCAGATGCTTTGGTGAAATGGATGGCACCGCATGGATTTACGGCCCATGTGGAGCATTCGGATGTGCGTGTAGGTGGCTCGTACCGCATGTCGTTTCAAAATTTTTCAACGGGAACCACACACGCTTTTCATGGTGATTATCATGAAGTCGTGCCGAATCATTTACTGCGCTATACAGACCAATTTGATATGCCAGAGTTAGCTGGTGAAATCGAAGTCACTGTTGAGTTTAAAGCGGTCTCCGTAGGAACCGAAGTGACGATTGTACAGGCAGGGTTGCCGAGCGTTATTCCACCTGATGCCTGTTATTTGGGGTGGCAGGAGTCTTTACAGTTGCTGGCTTTTTTAGTGAATCCAGCGATCCCCGATGAATAATCTGAAGAATGATCGAAAAACTATAAATAGGCGAAGGAGGGCTTAATGACTGTACACATTAAACGTATTTATGATGAGATAAGCCCAGACGACGGTAAACGCATTTTGGTCGATCGCTTGTGGCCGCGTGGTATCAGTAAAGTGAGCGCAGAGCTAGATTTGTGGCCGAAGGCATTGACGCCATCTACAGATTTACGTCGTTGGTATCATCAAGATGAGGCAATGGCTTCTCGATGGGACGAGTTTAAACAGCGCTATTTGCAAGAAATACAGCCACATCAAGCCGAGTTGGAACAACTACGGGCATGGGAAAAAGAGGAGCCACTAACCTTACTCACAGCGGCTAAACATACGGATAAAAATCATGCGCATATCTTAAAAGCGTTAATATTAAACACCTCATTAGATATCTAAAATTTAAACCTTCAAGTGCTGTAGCGTTGTGAAATTTACGACCTTCACAAGGTGATTAAACCATACGATATTTATGGTTTTTAAGTTCATGAAATACATAAAAATGTTATATTAAGTTTTTATGGATTTTTACATCCATCTTTTTTGAGGTCTTTTATGTCTTTACCCAATTGTCCCCAATGTAATTCTGAATATACCTATAATGATGGTGACTTACTGATTTGTCCTGAATGCTCACACGAATGGCGTGAAGGCGAAAGCGCTGCAGATGAACAGGTGCTGATTAAAGATGCCAATGGCAATGTATTGGCCGATGGCGACACGGTTACTGTGGTGAAAGATCTTAAAATTAAAGGCTCATCGTCAGTGGTGAAAGTTGGTACCAAAGTTAAAAATATTCGACTTTTAGCTGATGCAACAGATGGTCATGACATTGACTGTAAAATTGATGGTATCGGGGCTATGAAACTCAAATCTGAATACGTGAAAAAAGTTTAAGTTTCGTTTTTGTTCGCTCTAAAGCAACCTTCAAGCATCCTAAGCGAAGTCAACACTTGGCTTAGGATGTCTACTTAAACATGAAATTGATATCTAATCCGCTATAGATTTTACTTTTCAGCCTGCATAATAGACGCATTACAGGTTTGAAATGTCTTTACTATGCCGCATATTCATTTGGAATATTCCAATAACCTTGACGTCGAAGCTCGACCTTTACTTAAAGCGCTAAACGCTGCCTTATTTGAATCGGGTCATGTGAGTGCCATCAATGATATTAAGAGCCGTGCTGTCGCTCAACAAGATTTTGTTGTGGGCTTGGATGAACACGCTCAACATGCGTATATGCATGCCAAAGTTTCATTATTGACGGGTCGAACGGTCGAAGTGCAAAAGCAAATTTCATTGTTGTTATTGGACGTGCTGAAACAACATGTCACAGCTTCAGTAGTAGAAGTGCAACTTTGTGTGGAAATTTTAGAAATGAATAAAGCGACGTATTCAAAGCAGATCGTGAGTTCTTAAGACATTCATTACATGCAGAAACGCGCATATATTTTGAAATACATCATGCTGTAAAAATGATGAAATCTGACTTCGGTCGGATTATTTTTTATTGGAATTATTTATTAAAAAATCCCTTTTTGATTAAATTTTGAGCTTTATACTGATCAAAAAAGACATTGAAAAATGTGACCGAGTTCATTTATATTCTGTAGATCAGGTTGAATTTCCAACAACAAATCCTGATCGAATAATAGATAAAACAATGAAAATGAAGGGGTAACCTATGTCGGGATGGTACGAGATCAGTCACTCTAATGATCAGCAGTTCCGTTTTGTTTTAAAAGCGGGTAACGGTGAAATCATTTTAACGAGTGAATTATACAAAGCGAAAGCATCAGCACAAAACGGGATTGAGTCTGTACAAAAGAACAGTGCAGATGACAGCCGTTTTGAACGACTGACAGCCAAAAATGGCAAACCTTATTTCAATTTGAAAGCGGCAAACCATCAAATTATTGGAACTAGCCAATTTTATGCCAGTGAGCAATCGCGAGATAAAGGCATTGAATCAGTTAAAACCAATGGTGCAAGTACCCAAATTAAAGATCTAACAGTTTAAATTTGCAATAACCTGATAGAGATAGTTGAAAGGGAATAAACCCTGATGGCTCATCAAAATCACTAGGTCAAAAGCAATATGGTTCTCAGATAAGTGCTGTTGGGTTGGACGCTATTCAATCAGATCAGGCTTATTTGACGGTACAAGGAAGTACCACAACTTCACTGGCTAGAGTGGTGAACGATGAATAAGCAGAATCATATTTTGTATTATGGGCTCATTACGATTTTGATCATCGTCATGGGTTGGATGATTGCGTCTCCGTATTGGGTGTTGTATCAAATACGTCAAGCCTATGAGCACAATCAACCTGAAAAAATTGCTCAATATATCGATTTTGCGGCAGTCAAATCGAGTCTAAAACCACAAGTTGAAGACCTCATTCAACAGAAAACTGGGCTACAGCATTTACCCGAATTTGCCCAGTCTTGGGGTGGGCAGCTCAGCACAGTCCTCAGTGCAACGCTAGTCGACAGTCTGGTCAATCCAACCAGTATCATGCTGCTTTTACAAGGCAAAGCATTAAAAGAGTCGATCCAACTACCAGAAATAACCAAACTGACCAATCCGAGCATGATTAGCCCAGGGATTGAACTATTCACGCATGCTGAAAATAAGGTCGCAGAACAACCTTATGCGTCAACACTATCCAAAAATGACGAAACTGCAACCGCTGTTGCTTTAAAGCAAAGCCAGCCACTTGAACCCAAAGCCAGCTATAGCGCTTGGAATCGATTTGATCTGTATGTGCCGCTCCAAGGCCTAAGCGAAGAAAAATATACCGTATTTAGTATGCAACGCCGCGGTTGGAGCTGGAAGATCGTTAAAATTCAACTTCCAAACGCCGCCCAGAACAATGCTTCATAAAAAATAAAATAAATAGGTGCCAGAGATGCAAGATAAAATCAAAATAGTTGGTGACCAACAGGCCGCTGACGAAATTCTGCAATTTTTAGCCAATTGGGATGAGGTCATCTGCCAATTGAAAATTGAAAATATTGCTGAATCCTGCGCAGCAGATGTGTACTTTTTTGATGCCAGTTGTGAAATGCGTGGCTTAATGGCATATCAAAAAATGTGGGAATTTTATCGGGAGTATTTTCGTGAAGGCTTAAAGGTATTTAGGCGGGAATTGGTCATCCATGCAGATCCTGATATTGCCTTTCTGCACTGTTATTCCAAAATTGATGATCAGAGCGGGATACCGACGCCGGGGATCTCGTGGTGTCGTAATACCATTGGGATGAAAAAAACGCAGTCTCAATGGAAGATCGTTCATCAACATATTTCTGTTCCCGTGGATATTGTGACTCATCAAAGTAAAGTAATTATCTTTTAATTCATCTGAAAACACAGCCATGTCGCTCTGTTTTTTTTTTGCAAATCATTACATGAAATTCGTATGCAGTTCTAAAACTTCAGCCTAAATTAAAAATAATGACCATCGTTCAGAAGGGCTTTGTTGCACAAATATTTAAAATGAATACTTCCTCAATTTACTAAAATTTAAGTCACAACTCGGGTAACCGCATTCGCTTTTTATACAGGCGTTGCGCTTAGAGGTCGTAATAGTGTTGCGTTGTGAAGTTTCTATATTTTAAATCGGCAGCCGAATCAAATGGCTGCAAATGACTATAGATGATATGAGTCTCTTAAAAGGACTGGCGGCAGATTTGATGAATACGCTCAGTGATGAAAATGCGAAACGAAAAAAATGTGAAGAGATACAGCAACTGAATGATTCATCTCTATAAATTTAAATCATGTAGCAGATCCATTTAAACTGGAGTTTCAGTGAAAAGCATTCTAAGATGGCTCTAATATAATTATTCGAGCCAAAGACATGAACAAAAATAATGTCATCTGGCAACTTTTATTGGGCTACGTTGCTGCATTGGGTTGTAGTGTGAGTTTTGCTCAAATTCAAGGAAATTATTTTTCACATAAGGATTGGGAAATCGCTTGTGATAATACGGGGACTTGTCGCGTTGCAGGTTATCAGGCGGAGGGCAATCAGCCCGCTATTTCTGTATTATTACAACGTGCTGCGGGCGCTCAAGCGCAAGTCAGCGCACGAGTGAAACTCGATCCTGAAACGTTAAGTGCGGCAAATAAACCACTTCAACTTTACACTTTAGGTAAAAATCAGGGAACTGTGCAGCTTGATGCCAAAACTGCGGAAGGTCAGTTAAGTGCAGCTCAAACTCAAAAACTGATTCAAGCCTTACAAGCCAATCAACCGATTGTGTGGAAAGGCAACAACAAAACATGGTTATTGTCTGTGCAGGGCGCTAGTGCAGTTTTACTCCGTATGGATGATTTTCAAAAGCGCATAGGGACAAATTCGGCATTATTGCGTAAAGCCAATAGCAGTTCGGCCAATGTACTCAAACCTAAAAGTATTCCGAAAGTGTATATTCAAAATTATAGTAAGGGTTTACAAACGCGGTATGCCGTCAATGCTCCCACAGCCAAACAATTATTTGGATTGATAAAGAAAAAAACGACAGTGGAAGATTGTCCTCAACTCTTTGATGCAAATTTCTTAGAGGATGATCGAGTCGTGGTGTTTCCAATCAATGGAAAAAATGCCTTGGTCGAAGTGCCATGTTGGCGTGGGGCATATAACAGTGGTAATGGCTATTGGCTGATGGATCGTAACTTAAAGCAAATCAAACAACCCGTGACCTTTTCTGGAAGTGGGTTTAGTGAAGGACAAATTTTCTCCAACCAACGTGGACGAGGCATTGGTGATTGTCAAAGTAAAGGGGAATGGTCGTGGAACGGTCAGCGCTTTATCCAAACTTATATGGCAAAAACCACACAGTGCAAAGGATTTGCTGGCGGTGCATGGGAAATTCCAACCTTAGTATATTGGGTTCAACTCGACTCTTAATTACAAAAAGCCCTGATATACAGGGCTTTTAAATCATATAAAGTAGTTTTTATCTGCTTAACATGAATAACCAACAATACTAAAAACGTTTTGGAATTTTTTGTCCGCCCACAACAGGTGATTCAGCGATTTTCAACACACCAAATAGCCATGTTTCGGCATGATGAACAGCCGCTTTGAGCTCATCACCTAAGGCTAAACGCCCAGCTATAAAACTCGCCAATGAGCAGCCTGAGCCGTGATATTCCCCATCTAGTCGTGGACAACGGGTTTCAGAAACTAATTCACCCTGAATGTACAACGAGTTTTGGATATAGTCTGGCGTATTTTCATGGCCACCTTTTACTAATACCGCTTGAGCGCCCATCGCAAAAAGTTTTGCTGTAGCTTTAGATATGTCGTCTTCACCTGTGAGTGCGCGTAATTCTACGGTATTAGGTGTAAGCACAGTGGCAAGTGGAATTAGTTCTGCAAAGGCTTTGACCAAAGTTGCTTGATCGCCCAAAGAGCCACCACTATTGGCAACTAAAACGGGGTCGAGAACATAATGATATTCGGGATGTTCACGTAAAAACTCAGCGAGAGCCGCGATATTTTCAGTCGTTCCTAGCATTCCTGATTTTACACAGCGAATAGGGAGGTCACCGACGACAGCATGTGCTTGGGCCAGCAATAACTCACGAGAGGTTGCTTCAAACGAATACACTCGTTGTGAGTTTTGAACGGTTAATGCTGTACACGCAATGGCAGCATGTGCGCCACTTTGACCAATGGCTTCAATGTCCGCTTGCAGTCCTGCACCACCTGAAGGGTCAAGACCTGAAAAGCACAGTACAGTAGGGCGCACAATGATGTCCTTATTACACAAAATTTGCGATAGTATAGGCAACTTTGAGCGAACACTCGATAGTATTTTTGCAGAAGTGAATGGATAAGGTAAAAGCTGTGATTAAGAATATATTGATCGATCTCGATGGAACATTAACAGATCCAAAAGTTGGCATTACCACTTCAGCACGCTATGGACTGGCGAAAATTGGACATCCTATTTCGGATGAGACCAATATCGATTGGATCATTGGACCACCTTTGAAAGCCTCTTTGGCCAAAATCCTCAATGTCGATATGCATAATGTACTTGCAGATCAGGCTTTACTTGGTTATCGCGAGCGCTTTGCCGTTACGGGCTTATTTGAAAATAAAGTGTATCCTGCGGTTGCCGACACTCTAGCAACTTTACAACAGCAAGGCTTTCACTTGTACGTCGCTACAGCAAAGCCGACGGTCTATGCCCGCCAAATTTTAGAACATTTTGATTTGGCAAAATATTTTACTGTGATCTATGGCAGTGAACTGAACGGTGAGCGAACCAACAAAGGCGATTTAATTGAATACATTTTGCAGCAAGAACAGTTGGATGCGAAGGAATGTGTGATGGTGGGAGACCGTGAGTACGATATTTTAGGCGCGCGCCGTAATGCTGTGCCGAGTATTGCTGTGAGCTATGGTTATGGTAGTACAGAAGAAATTCAAATGGCTGCACCAGCGCTAGTAATTGACGGTTTTAACGATTTGATTTCGAGTATTGAGCAATTGCAGCAGCAGAAAGTGTCGTAGTTGCACCGAACCTAATGAATGATGCTGATTATTTAAAGATAATCAGCAAAATGAGCAAGATCACCCCACAGAAAAGCCATTTGAGCAAAGGAGACTCATCATTTTTGATGGTTTCTGCTTCGAGTGCGATACCATGTTTGTCGTAAACAAATACAAAATGTGCATTTGCGCTTAGAGCCATTTCTTGAATGGCTTGTAGCTCGAGTGCGCTGACTTCTTCACTTAAGCGTTCTTTTAACTGAATAAAAATAACCGGCTGTCCAAACTCATACCACTTGAAGTGGATCTGTTGTATGAGTTGGTTGAAGCACTGTTCTGCAACATGATAGTTTCGGACAAAACTTCCACGTTCTATAAAAGCCAGAGGGCAGTTTTGTTCAGCTACAATTTGATGATCACGCGTTAAAACTTGCATTTGATCATAATGAATCTGTACCCAAACTGCGTCAGGAAAAGACGCTAATTTTTCTTCTAACATTACTTTTAGGTTTCATTATTATTTTAGTGGATAGCAGTATGTCATTAAAATTTAGAGAAAAATATAGCTGAGATATAAAAAACACATCGATCTATCGAGTTTTTATCTTAAAACGTCTTTCGCAGTTTTGTCACTTTGAATTTTTAACTTCTACAATTGAAATATCTAAATCTTAAGTGTGTTTTTAAAGCCATTATCCTTTTTCTAGAAAACTGTTTCTCATCTGATTTATGTAATCGATCTTGTAACTGTTTCAGGCTTTTGAAAAAATTCAGACAGAAAACAATAAAGCTGAATGCTATGTCCAAATCATTTTTATTCCCTAGTCAGTGGCTCAAACCTTTGCACCCACGTGATCCACATGAGCATCATCGTGTCGCGACCTCTTTAGAATTGCTTTTTGACTTGATCTTTGTCGTGGCGATCGCAACAGCAGGGCAGCAACTGCATCATGCCATTGTTGAAAATCATTTAGCTCAGGGTTTAACGCTGTATGGCATGGTGTTTTTTGCCTTGTGGTGGGCGTGGATGAACTTTAGTTGGTTTGCTTCGGCGTATGATAATGATGATGCGCTCTATCGAATCTTAACTTTCGTACAGATCATTGGTTCTTTGGTCATTGCTGCAGGTATTCCAAGCGCTTTTCAAAAGCAGGATTTTGACGTAATTGTGATTGGTTATGCCATTATGCGTCTGGGCTTAGTTACGCAGTGGTTTCGCGTTGCAAAGCATGATCTGTCCCGTCGGAAAACAGCATTACGCTATGCTTTTGGCATCATACTTGTGCAAGTGGGGTGGCTGTTCTTTCATTTTTCACCGCTGCATTTCACCGTTTATCTTTTCATTTTGCTCGCAATTGCTGAACTGTCTGTGCCAGTTTTTGCAGAAGCTGCAAGCCGTACACCGTGGCATGCGCATCATATTGCAGAGCGATATTCACTGCTCACCATTATCGTTTTAGGCGAATCTATTGTCGGCTGTTCGATTGCGATGACTGATGCATTAACAAATCAGCGTTTTAGTACTGAACTGATCTTTTTGATGGTAGGCGGTCTGATGATGATGTTCACCATGTGATGGTCTTATTTTGATACCAGTATTGCAGAGCGTTTAAATAGCCGAAAAATGGCATTTACTTGGGGTTATGGACATTTCTTTGTCTTTATTAGTATCGCGGCGATTGGTGCTAGTTTAGCTGCCGCAGTCGATGTGGTTTCGCATGAGGCACTGATTAGTTCTGAAAAAGAAAGCTACTTTGTGGCGATCAGCCTCGTGATTTATACGACAAGTTTATATTTACTCCATGAATTGCATCATCAAAGTGGCTTTAGAAAACTTTTATATCCTTTAACCGTGGTGATTGTTTTATGTATTCCGTTGTTTATTACTCCTGCGGGTTATGCAATATTTGCGATGGCAGTGGTATATGCATTGAGATTGATGTTTACAAAATGCTATTTGGCAAGATAAGTTAATGATATGATATTCATCAATAATTCGTTATATTGCTGATGAAAATAACGTCCAAGAATCATCAAATAAAGATAAAACATAGAGGATTATATGAAAGGGCAAATACTCGATTTTTCTGTTCAAAATAATACAGGCATCATCAGCGGAGATGATCAGAATCGTTATCAATTTTCTGGAAGCGATTGGAAAGGACAAACTGTTCCTGCTCGTGGACAATTTGTTGATTTTGAGACAAGTGGAATGGGTTACGCAACCGATATTTACTTAGTCGCTGTGCCGAATGCTTTAGGCACGCAATACGGTCAAAAGAGTCGAATTGTTGCTGCACTCTTAGCATTCTTCCTTGGTGGATTTGGTATCCATAAATTCTATTTGGGTCGTATTGGATGGGGGATTGTGTATCTACTATTCTGTTGGACCTTTATTCCATCCATTGTTGCTTTTATTGAATTTATTATTTATCTATGCACTTCAGATGAAGATTTTGCGCGTAAATATGGCTAAAGTTTTTTGTTAAAAGATAAGGCGCATTGTGCGCCTTATTTTATTGTTGCAGATCTCTAGCGGGTTGACCCCATTGGTTGTTCTCGGCTTTGGTGTCTGTAGCCCACCATATAATCAGTGGGATGATCCCAATGATTGTGAGCATTAAAAGTTGCCACCAACCTGAACGTCCCGTGTCATGTAGTCGACGTGCGCCAACAGCTAAGCTAGGAATAAGTAAAACGATATTGGTAATATTTTCTAGCCAAGGTTCACTGTCAATAACGAAATCGCAAATAGAGGCAAGTATAGTGACCAATATACAAAATAGCCAAAAGAACCAGAACTCTTTACGTCGAGCACGTCCTTCAAATTCAGCAAACTTTTTCAGTGGTTTGAATGACCACGCGAAAAAGTCATAGTTTTCCTCTTTTTCACTGTAGTTTGCTCGCGTATTCGTGGAAAAACTTTGTTGGTGTAATGCAATATAGACTTGAATCGCTTGCCCACTTTCATCCAAAGCAAAATCAACCTGTTCTCCACGTGTAGGTGGTCTTTGACCTCGCCATTCATGACCAGCAAATTGATAGTGTTTTCCATCTTCAGCACTAATCACCCCAGTATTAGTTTGAATCGAAAAATCTAGTATTTGTCCTTTCATATTTTTCCTGAGTTAATGTGCTGTAGATAGGGTGGCTACATAAATAGTAGCCACGATTTTTTATTTATTTGGCAGGTTGTCCCCATTGGTTTACTTCAGGTTTGGTTTCTGTTGCAAGCCAAATTAGAACCAGAATTGGTCCAACGAGCGGAATCATTTGTATTAACCAATACCAACCAGATTTATTAATATCATGTAAACGACGTACTGCAACGGAAAGGGACGGAATAACCATTGCTAAGATGAAAATACCTGTGAATATTCCTTTGGTTCTAAGCACTGAATCGACAATCAGAGTAATAATCATTGCGATAAGATAGACCAATACAAAAAACCAATATTCTTTACGGCGTGCACGTCCAGTAAAGTTGGCATAATTTTTTAGACATTTGACAAACCAATCAATCATGTTGAATTTTGATTCAGCTTGGTCTTGGTTTGAAATTTTATCGAGTTGCTGTGAAATTTGTTGAATAGGATTACTGCTGCCAAGAGCATTGAATACTTGAACAGCTTGACCTTCTGGACTGATATCGAAATCTACATGATCGCCGCGTTTAGGTGAGTTTTGGCCACGCCATTCTGCACCTGTAAACTCATAACGGTTTTGATCATCTCCACTGATAATGCCTGAATTGGTTTGTACTGAATAATCTAATATCTGACCTTTCATTCTGTCCTCTTTTATTATGTGATTTTTATTAATTGATGTATTTTTATACCGTTTTATATTAGCAGAATATGAATTAAATTAAATGCATAGATTTGCTTGGGTGAATGAAATTCTTCATAAAAAAAGCGGAACACTTTGTTCCGCTTTTGATATTTCGCTGAAAAATTTATTACCAGCTTAACGCTCCACCAGTTTGGTAGTCAGTTACGCGAGTTTCAAAGAAGTTCTTCTCTTTACGTAAGTCCATCATTTCTGACATCCACTGGAATGGGTTATTCACACCAGCAAATTGTTCAGGTAAACCTAATTGGCTCAAACGACGGTTACAGATGAACTTCAAGTATTCTTCCATCATGCCTGCATTCATACCCAATACACCGCGTGGCATAGTGTCACGTGCATATTCGATTTCAAGCATTGTACCTTCAAGAATCATTTGAATGATTTCTTCTTGGAACTCAGCAGTCCATAGGTGAGGGTTCTCGATCTTGATTTGGTTGATCATGTCGATACCAAAGTTCAAGTGCATAGATTCATCACGTAAGATGTATTGGAATTGCTCAGCAACACCATTCATCTTGTTACGACGACCCATAGACAAGATTTGGCTGAAACCACAGTAGAAGAAGATACCTTCAAGTACGCAGTAGAACGCGATCAAGTTGCGAAGCAAGATTTGGTCGTTTTCAGGTGTACCTGTTTTGAACGTAGGATCACTTAAAGATTGTGTATATTTCAGACCCCAAGCTGCTTTACGAGCCACTGAAGGAATTTCACGGTACATGTTGAAGACTTCGCCTTCGTCCATGCCTAAAGATTCGATACAGTATTGGTAAGCGTGCGTGTGAATCGCTTCTTCAAATGATTGACGTAAGATGTACTGACGGCATTCAGGGTTGGTGATGTGACGGTAGATTGCAAGAACCAAGTTGTTTGCAACCAATGAATCCGCAGTCGAGAAGAAACCTAAAGAACGCATAACAATGGTACGTTCATCTTCGGTTAAGCCATTTTCAGACTTCCAAAGTGCGATGTCATGATTCATGTTCACTTCTTGCGGCATCCAGTGGTTTGCACAACCGTCTAGATATTTCTGCCAAGCCCATTCGTATTTGAACGGTACAAGTTGGTTTAAGTCAGCGCGGCAGTTGATCATCGCTTTATCGTCAACTTGAACACGCTGAGCACCCATTTCTAGCTCTTCTAAGCCAGGTGCAACGTCTAGATTTTCTAGAGCGTTAGATGCTCTTGCCAACGGATCGGTTGGATCTGTTGGTCGATTTGTACTGGTTCGAGCGGGTTGTGCAGCTGCCAAATTCGGCGATGAGTGCTGTGCATTAGATACCACTTGCGAATCAGTCGTTTTTTGCGGTTCGACGGGCGCAGGCTGGTGAGCTTGTGCAGCTTGTTTCGGTTCATCATCTTCGAAATCGTCCCAACTTAGGATAGACATAACAGTTCTCTCTTCGTTGCTTTATATCTTTTATAGACATCCAGCGTCGCTGAGATGTCCTACTATACGCTCAATTTGTGTAAGCAAAATTAAGTTTTGTCGATCACTGCTCTAAAAGTGTTCGGTAGAGCAAATATCCCCACTACTTATTTTGATTACGCGATTTATATGCCTTAAACCAGAAATAGGCGATCGGGACATAAAAAGTCAAAATAAAGGAAACCACCAAGGCGATAAGCCCTAACTGATAGTTATGCGTCATATGTGGCATGGGGTAGTTTCCTTAAAGTCTTTAATAAGAGGCCTATAGGCCTCTCATGTTTACCACAAGCTTAGCTGAGCGTGGTTTGGAAAACTCCGGCAGTGTGAACGAACATATTCAGTTCGATTGAATCGAACTCGAGTATAGTCGCAAACACTAACAGGTTTATCCAATGAGCACATTACTCTCATCAGCAACTCCTTTTTGTAAAAGATGCTTTCAGAGGAGTGACTCATACCCTAAACTTTGCTAAAGTATCTTTCGTTAGATCGCCAAATTTAACATTCAATAACTTTAGCATGTCAGGGAAGTATTTCCTCTGAAAGCTTGGGTTTTGAAACTAATGGTCTGTCACTTGTGATAGGCCATTTTTTATTGCTTAAACTTTATAAATCTCTACATCCGCACCTCCTATTTTATTTTTATTCAGTTTGGAATCCCCCTAAATCCCCCTTTTGCAAAGGGGGACTTGCATCCCGCCATTTGCTTCGAGGAATCTCCCTCCTTTATTAAAGGAGGGTTGGGGAGGATTTAAAACCTGTCAGATTACTGACAAGCTTCACAATCAGGGTTGTCAATTGAACATGCCATTGGCACTGGAGCTGCTTGACCAAAACCTTCTTCTTCAGCAGCAACTTCAGCTTTAGGTTCTTCTTTCGCAACAGCAGTTACAGGTGCTGCAACAGTAGCAGGCTTAACCGCGTTCAATGCACCAGTGTTAATGGTTGATTTCTCAGCAGACGTCGCACCCAATGCACGTAGGTAGTAAGTGGTTTTTAGACCACGTAACCATGCCATTTTATACGTCATGTCGAGTTTCTTACCGTTTGCACCAGAGATGTAAAGGTTAAGAGACTGAGCTTGGTCGATCCATTTTTGACGACGTGATGCAGCATCAACAATCCAACGTGGCTCAACTTCGAACGCAGTCGCGAAGATTGCTTTAAGCTCTTCAGGAATACGTGCGATTTTTTGAACCGAACCTTCGAAGTGTTTCAGGTCGTTCACCATTACAGAATCCCAAAGACCGCGATCTTTTAACGCACGCACTAGGTACGGGTTGATCACTGTGAATTCACCAGAAAGGTTAGATTTCACATACAGGTTTTGGAATGTTGGTTCGATTGACTGTGATACGCCACAAATGTTCGAAATGGTTGCAGTTGGTGCAATCGCCATCACGTTTGAGTTACGCATACCGTCTTTTTGAACTTTAGTACGTAAAGTATCCCAGTCCAAACGTGTTGTACGGTCAACTTCGAACATACGGTCAGGACGTGCTTTTTGTACGATATCTAAAGAGTCAATTGGCAAGATACCTTGATCCCAAAGTGAACCTTTAAATGTCTCGTAAGTACCACGTTCAAGTGCCAAGTCGCTAGACGTTTGGATTGCGTAGTAAGAAATCACTTCCATAGATTCGTCAGCGAACTCAACCGCAGCATCAGAACCATAAGCCAATTTCATTTCGTATAAAGCATCTTGGAAGCCCATGATACCCATACCCACTGGACGGTGTTTCAAGTTCGAGTTACGAGCTTGAGGAACAGCGTAGTAGTTGATGTCAATCACGTTGTCGAGCATACGAACAGCAGTTTTTACTGTACGAGCAAGTTTTTCACGATCTAACACACCGCCTTGAACGTGTTGTACAAGGTTGATTGAACCTAAGTTACATACTGCGATTTCATCTTCGTTCGTGTTCAGCGTAATTTCTGTACACAAGTTAGAAGAGTGAACTACACCAACGTGTTGTTGTGGTGAACGTAAGTTACATACGTCTTTGAATGTGATCCAAGGGTGACCAGTTTCAAACAACATAGACAACATTTTGCGCCATAAGTCTTTCGCACGGACTTTCTTATGTAGCATGTTGGTTTCTTTCGCAATGCCTTCGTAGTAAGCATAGCGTTCAGCAAATTCTGCACCTGTTAGGTCATGCAAGTCAGGTGTTTCAGATGGTGTGAACAGAGTCCACTCAGCATCTTCGAATACACGTTGCATAAACAAGTCAGGAACCCAGTTCGCTGTGTTCATGTCATGGGTACGACGACGGTCATCACCTGTGTTCTTACGAAGTTCTAGGAATTCTTCGATGTCCAAGTGCCAAGTTTCAAGGTATGCACATACTGCACCTTTACGTTTACCACCTTGGTTTACTGCAACAGCAGTATCGTTGGCAACTTTAAGGAACGGTACAACACCTTGTGACTTACCATTCGTACCTTTGATGTACGAGTTAAGCGCACGAACTGGCGTCCAGTCATTACCTAAACCACCCGCCCATTTAGACAGCATTGCGTTATCACGCATTGCGCCATAAATGTTGTAAAGGTCATCTGAAATTGTTGTTAAGTAACAGCTAGATAACTGTGGACGTAAAGTACCAGAGTTAAATAGAGTAGGCGTAGACGCCATGTAATCGAAGCTAGACAATAAGTTATAGAATTCGATTGCACGTTCTTCACGGTTGTCTTCGTTCAATGAAAGACCCATTGAAACACGCATGAAGAATAATTGTGGTAATTCGAAACGTACGCCATCTGAGTGGATGAAGTAACGGTCAAATAAGGTTTGTAGACCTAAATAAGTAAATTGGTTTGAGCGTTCTGGTTGAATCGCAGCAGCCAATTTTGCAAGGTCAAAGTTAAGTAGTTCTGGAGAAAGAAGATCAAGTTCGATACCTTTCTTCAAGAAAGTTTCTAAAGCGTCGCCTTCATTCGTGTCAGTATCTAAACCTAAGAACTCTAAACCTGTAGCAACAAGGTCATTACGCAATAAACGCGCAGTCACATATGTATAGTTTGGTTCTTGTTCGATACGTGTACGAGTAGCCATCATCATGGTCGTTGAGATGTCTGACTCTTTTACGCCGTTATAAAGGTTTTTTACAGTCTCATCGATAATCGCTCGAACATCGATGCCTTCTAAACCTTCAGCTGCTTTAACAATATTTGCCTCAAGCGCGCCAAGATCAAGCGGTTTAAGCTGACCGTTTGAACCTGTCACTTGTAAAGTAGGGTGATGGTGAGCACCAGTTTGTTTACGAGCTTCGGCACGTTGTTCGCGGTAAATCACGTAAGAGCGAGCAACTTTTTGCTCACCTGTACGCATAAGCGCAAGTTCAACCTGATCCTGAATTTCTTCAATATGAATGGTACCGCCAGAAGGTAAACGACGGTTAAAGGTATTCAATACCATCTCAGTTAATTGAGAGATACGGTCATGAATACGGCTGGAGTCAGCGCTTTGCTGGCCTTCAACGGCCAAGAACGCTTTACCAATCGCCACAGAGATTTTTTCTGCATCAAAAGGTGCAACGTCACCGGTGCGTTTAATCACCTGAATTTGACCAGGGGTTGAATTCGTTACGCTCATGCTAGCATAGCTCCATTTGTCATCTATTTTTATGTTAGGACCGTTTGAACTGGGCAATTTTTATGCCACAGTGTTTGAGGTTTAAACACAAGACCTAGTGGTTTAAAAATTTATTGAACACAAGATACGGGAAAATTCAGGGTATATCAATATTGACATTTTACTAAATACTTTGAACATTTCTGGCAGAAATCCATCTCAAAAAATCCCTATTTTTTATCTTTGTTATATATGCCTTATCCGACAAGGGCATAGCATAGCAAAGTCGAAAAAGAGTGCTTATAGATAACATTGTGGATAACTTTAGAAAGCGTAAAAAGTTGTGAATCAACCAGTCAGTTTTTATCCGATGAAAATGTATCCAAATTTATAATTGTTGCTATTGTGAGCAATAGGTCATGGAAATGATCGGTAAATAAAATTGCAGAAATATGGCAGGTTAAAATTTATTACAAAATACGATATTGATGTATCAGTTTCGTGAATGCCATCTTGTTTACAATGTAAACGTGTGTATATTGCAAACTATGTTTAAGCGTATCTATCGGATTTCAAATAGGATACGCCCAATCAAATAAGGGGCAATCAATGAGCCAAGAAGAAAAGTTACCTAAAATTTTAATTGTTGAAGACGATGAGCGTCTTGCTCGTTTAACTCAAGAATACTTAATCCGTAACGGACTTGAAGTTGGGGTAGAACCAGACGGTAACCGTGCAATCCGCCGTATTATCGCTGAACAACCAGACATGGTATTACTTGACGTAATGCTTCCGGGTGCAGATGGTTTAACCATTTGTCGTGAAGTTCGTCCGCATTACCATCAACCAATTTTAATGTTGACTGCACGTACCGAAGACATGGACCAAGTTTTGGGTCTAGAGATGGGTGCAGATGACTACGTTGCAAAACCTGTTCAACCTCGCGTTCTACTTGCGCGTATTCGTGCATTATTACGTCGTACAGACAAAGCACCAGAAGATGAAGTTGCACAGCGCATCGAATTTGATGACCTTGTGATTGATAATGGTGGTCGTTCTGTCACGCTCAATAATGAGTTGGTTGACTTTACTAGTGCGGAATATGACCTTTTATGGTTATTGGCATCTAATGCGGGTCGCATTCTTTCTCGTGAAGATATCTTTGAGCGTCTTCGTGGTATTGAATACGATGGTCAAGACCGTTCAATCGACGTGCGTATTTCACGTATTCGTCCAAAAATTGGCGATGATCCTGAAAACCCGAAACGTATTAAGACCGTACGTAGTAAAGGTTATTTATTCGTAAAAGAAACCAACGGCATTTAATGTAAAATGCCGTCCCTCAGTTTGGCAAAGTAGGACACTTTTTACGTGTTTAAACACAGTATATTTTTGCGCGTCTACGCGGGACTACTGATATTAGTCTTCTTAGTCGCTACATTTGGCTATTTGCTGGTACAGATCATCAACTACCAGCGCGCGCAAGAATATCGTGAGTCGCTTACTGACGGCTTGGCTTTCATTATTAGTGAAGGTATTGCACGTCAGCCAAACGAACAGCAAAAGTCGGATTGGGTGTCAGATGCATCTGATCTACTTGAGTTGCCGATCTATTATGTTAAAGCCAATCAGGTTGATTTAACCCGAGCGGAAACCAAGCGTATAGAAGAGCGCAAAGCTGTGGTGCGTTGGGACGCACAAACTACGGCAGCCTATATTATTATTGGCTTAAAAGATGACCCTGCGCATCTGCTGTATATCAAAGCCGATAATATTTCAGAACGCCAAATGAAGGCGTTGCCTGTCTTTATACTGGATTATTTGGTTTATTACCCAGGTCAAGAAAAACAATATCTTGAAAAAATTCAGCATCATTTTTCATATCCAATTTCAATTCAAAATGTTCAGAGTTTACCTTTAGATTCTGAGCAAATCGGCCGATTACGCTTAGATCACAGCATTATTTTGTATCGTGACAGTGCGACGGAGCGCGGCACGACCATTTCGATTGTATCGCCAATTCCAAGTTCAACTTCAGAAGTCTTGGTCATGGGGCCGGTACCATTATTTAATTGGATGCCTTTCCAGTTGGCAGCCGGTATTACGCTACTAAGCTTATTTGTCTTGAGCTTGGGTGTTTATGGTCTATTGGTGCCGATGCAACGTAAGTTACGTGCTGTAAATTATGCGTTAAATAAAATGAAGGGCGGGGACTTAACTGTACGTCTGCCTGTCGAAAGTACCGATGAATTTGGTACCTTGGCATCGAGCTATAACTCAATGTCAGATCATATTGAACGTTTAATTGAAGCACAGCGTGAGTTGATGCGCGCGGTATCGCATGAACTGCGAACACCTGTGGCGCGGATTCGCTTTGGTGTAGAAATGATGGCGGATGAAGATGACTATGACTACCGTCAGCAGCAAGTTGAACAAATCGACAAAGATATCGAAGCCCTCAATACCTTAATTGATGAAATCATGACTTATGCCAAGCTCGAACAAGGCATGCCATCTTTAGAGTTTGAAGATGTCAGCTTGTTTGAAGTTTTAGATCAGGTCTTGATTGAAACCGAAGCCTTAAAGACTGGGAAAACTTTGGAATTGCAAGCACCACCGATTGGGGTGATTGTGGAAACCGAGCGTCGCTATTTACATCGCGTTGTACAAAACTTAGTGGGCAACGCAGTGCGTTATTGTGATGATAAAGTGCTGATCAGTGGTGGTGTGAATGATGAAGGCATGGCCTATATCTGTGTTGAAGATGATGGCCCTGGTATTCCGGAAGAGGATCGTAAGCGTATTTTTGATGCCTTTGCACGCTTAGATGATAGTCGTACCCGTGCTTCAGGGGGCTATGGTTTAGGTTTATCGATTGTCAGCCGTATTGCTTACTGGTTTGGTGGAACAGTTGGGATTGATGAAAGTCCAACATTGGGCGGGGCGCGTTTTACCATGACATGGCCTGCGACACGTTTTAAGAAAAATAAACCGAAGCTAGATGGTAAAGAGCTGAGTGCCAATGAAAGCTAAGCAGCCTAATAAATCTACCTCAGCTGCATTTGGCGAATGATACATAAAAAAAGCCATTCAATTTGAATGGCTTTTTTTATCAGGTTTTTACTTATTCGGTAATCGTTGCATCAGGTTCAATAATGGGTTTGCCATTTTTCAGAGCAGCAAGGGCATCTGCATTGAAATCGATGAGTAAAGAGTTGTTTTTAGCATCGATAGAATAATTGCTAATGAGTTTTTGGTCGCCGTTTAGGGTCTCAATTTTATATTCATCTACAATATTCATAATCCCGCTAAGGTTGGTGGTTGCAGAAGCTAAATCTTGACGTAATAACTCATAGATATCGCGTAAATCAAAAATGGCATTTTGAGCATCAGGATGCTTATCTAAGTAGTTTTTAATATGGTGAATCACCAATTGCGCAGATAGAAAATAATCAGGTTTATGCGTAAATTCTAAAGTCATTATTGTCTCTCCGTTGTGATTGCTTTTTGTGTTTTAACTACAAATATCACACTCTTTATAGGTCGTGTCAAAGAATTGCAAAAAAGCCACAAGAAGCTAAAAAAAGGTCTTTTTACATAGACTCAATACGGTTCAGTTTTCAGTTGAAGAAAAGACCAAAATCAGAAGAAGTGAATAAAGAAACAACAAAGTTGAGGTGGGGGAGTATTTATTTAATAAATGACGCAGTTGATAAAAATACGGCAATTTGAATGTGTATGCTGAGATATGAAGGGTTTGTTGATGAAACTGAACAGTCATAATTTTCTGATAAAATCACATAAATGTAATAATTAATAAAAAAATGCAATCTAATCTAATTAAGCGATTAATCCTAATTTTAAGGGAGTAAACCCAATTTAAATGCTGAAATGATTAAAAAATCATCCTAAAGACGAATACCGATAAGCTAGCAAGAAGCCTCCTCAATCAGGTACAATTGGCGGGATTAATTTTGTGTTTGGTGTATTTGAAGGCCAATACATACATTCTTTGTTAATAAATAGGCCTGCCAGGAGTTATCCCCGCATGAGTGCCATTACTCCATACGATTGGGCAATTATTGCCTTCGTGATCGGCGTTACATTCCTTTGCGTCTTTATGCTGACCGTCCCTTTACTCCTTGGGGGTAAATCATGGGGTCGTGCTAAGCAAGAGCAGTTTGAGTCAGGTGTAGTAGGTGCTGGTGGTGCACGTATTCGCTTGTCTGCGAAATTCTATTTAGTTGCAATTTTCTTCGTCGTGTTTGATATCGAAGCACTTTATCTTTATGCATGGTCTACTTCTGTTCGTGAAGCAGGCTGGTTTGGTTTTACAACCGTGGTTATTTTTGTGGTCGATTTATTGATTGCTTTAATTTACGCGGTAAAAGTAGGTGCATTAGATTGGGCGCCTTCTGATAAGCGTAAAGCTGCAGGTAAAGCGTTGAAAATTGGTTCACCAAATATGGACATCGCAGAAATCACACGCTTTAACTCTATTGAAGAGTTGGTTATGGACCCTACAGGTCAAATTCCAGCGCAATCATCTGGTCGTGTGAAATCTAAGTCACCGACTGCATCATCTGACAAGGAGTAAGACGGGATGAAATATACATTAACCCGTGCGAATCCGGATGCTGATCAATATCCACTTCAAGAGCGTCAAATCGTTACCGATCCGCTTGAAGAAGAAGTGAATAAAAATGTGTTCATGACTCGTTTAGAGGATGTTGCACATACAGCAGTAAACTGGGGTCGTAAAAACTCAGTTTGGCCGTTCAACTTTGGTACATCTTGCTGCTACGTAGAGTATGCAACGACTTTAACAGGCGTGCATGACTTGTCACGTTTCGGTGCCGAGGTTATTCGTGCTTCACCACGTCAGGCTGACTTGATGATTGTTGCAGGTACATGCTTCATGAAAATGGCGCCTGTAATTCAACGTTTGTACGAGCAAATGCTTGAGCCTAAATGGGTAATCTCAATGGGCGCATGTGCAAACTCTGGTGGTATGTACGACATTTATTCAGTTGTACAAGGTGTGGATAAAATCATCCCTGTCGATGTGTATATCCCGGGTTGCCCACCACGTCCTGAAGCTTTAATTCAGGCATTGATGTTATTGCAAGACCAGATTCAACTTGAGCGCCGTCCTTTATCGGCCGTGATTGGTGATGATCTTAAGCCAGTGTATAAGCCAAAGATGATGCCAGAACGTGACCGTAAGAACGCACAGCGTATTGCAGTGAAAAACTTACGCTCAATGGATGAAATTAAATAATCACTGCGACGAAATATTGATACACCCGGACTGGGTGTAATTGTCGTTTTGATTGACTGAATTTGTATTAAATAGGAAGCCAAGCCAATGGCTGAAACTGACATTGCTATGCCAGAATCAACTCCAGTTGATTCCCGCCCTGCATTTGCAATTGTAGAAGAGCTCAAAACCAAATTTGGTGAGAACTTCTACGTGCAAACGACTTTTGAAGACTTTCCAACAGTCTGGGTTGAGCGCGCACGTGTACAAGAAGTTTTAATGTTCTTGCGTACGGTGTCACGTCCATACGTGATGCTGTTTGACTTGTCTGCGGTTGATGAGCGTTTACGTACACACCGCGATGGTCTGCCTGCATCTGACTTCACTGTGTTCTATCACTTGTTATCGTTAGAGCGTAACAGTGATATTCGTATCAAGGTTGCATTAGCTGAGAATGATGTAAACATTCCAACGGCAACGAATATTTGGCCTAATGCCAACTGGTACGAACGTGAAGCTTACGACATGTTCGGTATCAACTTCGAAGGGCATCCAATGCTCCGTCGTATCTTGTTGCCAACATATTGGGAAGGTCACCCGTTACGTAAAGAATATTCTGCGCGTGCGACTGAATACACGCCTTATCGCCAAAACCAAGCGAAACAGGATTACGAACAAGAACATCTTCGTTTCGTACCTGAAGATTGGGGTATGAAGCGTGGGAACGATGATGAAGACTTCATGTTCCTAAACTTGGGTCCTAACCATCCATCTGCGCACGGTGCCTTCCGTGTGATCTTGCAGTTGGACGGTGAAGAAGTGAAAGACTGTGTACCTGACATTGGCTATCACCACCGTGGTGTGGAAAAAATGGCTGAGCGTCAAACATGGCACTCATTCATTCCGTATACAGACCGTGTTGACTACTTAGGTGGTTGTGCGCAAAACATGCCTTACGTTCTTGGCGTAGAGCAAATGGCAGGGATTACGGTTCCTGATCGTGCACAATGTATCCGTGTCATGATGTCTGAATTGTTCCGTATCAATAACCACTTATTGTTCATTGGTACTGCGATTCAGGATGCCGGCGGTATGACCCCAGTATTCTATATGTTCGCTGACCGTCAAAAAATCTATGACGCGATCGAAGCGATCACGGGTTACCGTATGCACCCAGCATGGTTCCGTATCGGTGGTACAGCGCACGACTTGCCAAACAACTGGCAGCACCTCATTCGCGAAATCCTAGATTGGATGCCGAAGCGTATGAACGAGTACTACACTGCGGCACTGAAAAACTCAGTGTTTATCGGTCGTACCCGTAATGTTGCTCAGTATGATGCAAAATCAGCATTGGCTTGGGGTGTAACAGGTACAGGTCTACGTGCTACAGGTATTGATTTCGACGTTCGTAAATACCGTCCTTATAGCGGCTACGAAAACTACGACTTCGATGTGCCTTTAGAGTACGAAGGCGATGCTTATGCACGTGTTCTTGTTCACTTCCGTGAAATTGAAGAATCACTGAAAATCATCAAACAATGTTTAGACAACATGCCTTCTGGTGCATACAAAGCAGACCATCCATTGGCTGTTCCACCACCAAAAGATAAAACTTTACAAGACATCGAAACATTGATTACGCACTTCTTGAGCGTGTCATGGGGTCCTGTAATGCCAGCAGGCGAAAGCTCTGTAATGGCGGAAGTGGTAAAAGGTGCGTCGAACTACTACTTGACTTCAGACAAGTCAACGATGAGTTACCGTACACGTATCCGTACACCAACCTTCACGCACTTACAGCAAATGCCTTCTGTGATTAACGGCAGCTTAATGTCTGACTTAATCATTTATTTAGCGACAATTGACGTCGTAATGGCTGACGTGGATCGCTAAGGGGTAATCGCATTATGATGATTTTGACTGACAAAAAACCACGTGTGAACGTTGAAGGGATTTTAACTGCGGAAGAAATCCACGATATCGAACATCACATTGGTCACTATCCGTACCCACGCGCAGCATGTCTTGATGCGCTGAAGTGTGTACAACGCCGTAATGGCTGGGTAGATGATGCACAGATGAATGCTATTGCTCAATTGCTTAGCATGAGCCTTGCAGACTTAGAAGGTGTTGCTACTTTCTATAACCGTATTTACCGTCAACCAGTTGGTCGCCACGTAATTTTATTATGTGACTCGATTGCTTGTTTCTTGATGGGTGCGGAAACACTTGCTGAAGCATTCCAGCGTGAATTAGGCATTTCATTTGGTCAAACGACTGCAGATGGTCGCTTTACTTTATTGCCAATTTGCTGCCTAGGTAACTGTGACAAAGGTCCGACGTTAATGATTGACGAAGACACTCACGGTTTAGTTGAAGTGACTTCAATTAAACAGTTATTGGAGAAGTATGTATGAATACTGAACCAAAACCAATTTATGGCGACGGTAACCCAGAAACTCACCCATTAACTTGGCGTTTGAGCAAACAGGAACACGTTCGCAGTGCAGATGATTACGAAGCACTTGAAGGTTATGCCGGCTTTAAGAAAGCTGTTGGCATGCAACCGAAAGAAGTGCTTGAAGTGATCAAAGCTGCGACTGTAAAAGGTCGTGGTGGTGCGGGCTTCCCAGCAGGGATCAAATGGTCGCTTATGGCACCAAATGATAACTCAGGTCCTCGTTACCTCATCTGTAATGCCGATGAAATGGAACCAGGTACCTTTAAAGACCGTCTGTTGATGGAAAAACTTCCTCATCAGTTGATTGAAGGTATGTTGATTGCTGCTTATACATTAGAAGCAACACAAGGTTATATCTTCATCCGTGGTGAATACATTGAAGCGGCTCAATACTTAAATGAAGCATTGGACCAAATTCGTGCCAAAGGCTACTTGGGTGAAAACATCCTAGGTACAGGTTGGAACTTTGAGTTACACGTGCATACCGGTGCGGGTCGTTATATCTGTGGTGAAGAAACTGCATTGATTAACTCGCTTGAAGGTCGCCGTGCGAACCCTCGTACTAAACCGCCATTCCCACAAGTTGCAGGTGCTTGGGGGCGTCCTACGATTGTTAACAACGTAGAGACTTACAACAACTTACCCGCAATTATGCTTCGTGGCCCTGAATGGTATATCGGTTTATCAGAAGGTAAGTCGAAAGATCCAGGTACTAAAATCTACGGTGCATCAGGTAAGGTGACTTTCCCAGGTCTTTGGGAACTTCCATTTGGTACAACTGCGCGTGAAGTGATTGACGATCATGCTGGTGGTATGCGTGATGGTTTAAAACTCAAAGCATGGTTACCGGGTGGTGCTTCTACAGACTTCCTTGCTGCTGAACACATTGACCTTCCTATGGATGCTGAAAGCATCATGAAAGCAGGTTCACGTTTAGGTACGTGTTTGCTCATGGTGGTTGATGAAACTCAGTGTATGGTTTCTGCGACACGTAACTTAGAAGAATTCTTTGCGCGTGAATCTTGCGGTTGGTGTACACCATGCCGTGATGGCTTACCTTGGGCGGTTAAAGCGCTTAAAGCCTTGGAAGATGGCACAGGTAAGAAAGAAGATATCGATCACTTACAAGAACTTACTCGTAAGCTTTGGATTGGTAAAACTTTCTGTGCGCATGCTCCAGGTGCGATGGAACCGTTAATGGGCGCACTCAAACATTTCCGTGGCGAGTTTGAAGCTAAAGTCGTAAATGCGGCAGCTCAAACTAGCAACGTAGAACAAGCTTAAGGAATTCGACTATGGCTACAATTCATGTCGATGGAAAATCGTATGAAGTCAACGGCTCAGAGAACTTGCTACAAGCATGTCTTAGCCTTGGCATCGACATCCCATACTTTTGTTGGCATCCATCCTTAGGTTCTGTCGGTTCTTGCCGTCAATGTGCTGTGACTCAATACGCGAATCCTGAAGATACTCGCGGTCGTTTAGTTATGTCATGTATGACGCCTGCATCTGACAATACCTACATCTCGATTGAAGATGACGAAGCAAAAAATTTCCGTGCTTCTGTTGTTGAATTCTTGATGACCAACCACCCACACGACTGCCCAGTCTGTGAAGAGGGTGGTCATTGTCATTTACAAGATATGACTGTAATGACTCAGCATGACCGTCGTCGTTACCGCTTCACAAAACGTACGCATTACAACCAAGAGCTAGGCTCTTTCATTTCTCATGAAATGAACCGTTGTATCGCGTGCTACCGTTGTGTGCGTTACTACAAAGATTATGCAGGTGGTACGGACTTTGGTGTGTATGCAAACGCTTCGCGTGTTTACTTTGGTCGTCCAGAATCAGGTACTTTAGAATCTGAATTCTCTGGTAACTTGACTGAAGTTTGCCCAACAGGTGTATTCACAGATAAAACTCACTCTGAACGCTATAACCGTAAATGGGACATGCAGTATGCGCCAAGCGTATGCCAAGGCTGTTCTTCAGGTTGTAACATCTCTCCGGGTGAACGTTATGGCGAACTACGTCGTGTAGAAAACCGCTTTAACGGTGACGTGAACCAATACTTCCTTTGCGATAAAGGTCGTTTCGGTACAGGTTATGTGAACCGTGAAGATCGTCCACGTCAACCACAATTCCGCTCTGGTGCAAATGTGACTACAGTTTCTGTAGACCAAGCATTGGATACCGTAATTGAAAATATCCAAGGCAAAAAAGTATTGGGTATCGGTTCACCACGTGCGTCACTTGAATCAAACTTCGCGCTTCGCGAACTTGTAGGTCAAGACAACTTCTCAACAGGTATGTCTCAAAAAGAGCAAAAACTTGTTGAGCTTGCAGCTTCTATCATGCAAACCGAAGGTGTTTATAACCCAGGTATGCGTGAAATCGAAAGCTACGATGCTGTGTTGATTTTGGGTGAAGACTTAACTCAAACTGCACCACGTATGGCTCTATCTGTTCGCCAAGCTGCGAAAAATAAAGCCAAAGAAATGGCTGCAGAGCGCCGTACGCAAGAGTGGTTGGCTGAGCCTGTACAACGTATTGCTCAAGATGCGAAATCTCCGATTTACATCCTTGCTGCAACTCAAACACGTTTAGCTGATGTTGCAACAGGTGAAGTTGTTGCATCACCTAACGACATTGCACGTTTAGGTTTTGCGGTCGCAGCTGCTGTCAAAGGTGAAGTGATCTTAGGTTTGGATGACGATGCAAAAGCATTTGCACAAACCATTGCTGACACTTTAAAAGCTGCGAAAAAACCATTAATCATCTCTGGTACAAGCTTGCAAGACGCATCAATCATGGAAGCTGCTGCACAAGTTGCACAGAACCTTGGTAATGCGGGCTTAACATTGACTGTTCCTGAAGTGAACTCAATGGGCTTAGCGATCTTTGGTGGTCAAAGCTTAGAACAAGCATTTGCACAAGATTACGATACCGTGATCGTGGTGGAAAATGACCTTTATCGTCGTTTACCAGCCGCTCAGGTGAATGCTGCACTTTCTGGTAAAGAAGTGATTGTACTTGATCATTCTGAAACTGAAACTGTGAAGAAAGCCAACATCGTACTTTCTGCTGCTTCATTTGCTGAAGGTGACGGTACTGTTGTCTCTCAAGAAGGCCGTGCACAACGTTTCTACCAAGTGTATGACCCAAGCTACTATAAACCTGAACTTGCGATCAAAGAATCTTGGCGCTGGTTACATGCCATTGAAACTGGCGTGAAAGGCAAAGCCATTTCTTGGACACTTCTTGATGACGTGATCGAGTCAGTAGCGAAAAACGTTCCTGCACTTGAAGCGATTCAAGATGTCGCACCAGATGCTGGCTTCCGTGTACATGGTCTGAAAGTGGCACGTGAACCACGTCGTTACTCAGGTCGTACAGCGATGCGCGCACCACTTTCTATTCATGAACCAAAACAACCAGTCGATAAAGACTCTGCGTTGACGTTCTCTATGGAAGGTTATGTAGGTAACCAAACTCCAGCTTCACTTGTACCATTTGCTTGGTCTGCAGGTTGGAACTCTCCACAAGCTTGGAACAAATTCCAAGACAACGTGGGTGGTCACTTAAAAGGTGGTGATGCAGGCGTTCGTTTATTCGATCGTTTAGCGAAACGTCCAGCACGTACTTTCGTTGCACCTGCACCTGTTGCGGTTAATGGTGAAAGCTTCCGTCTTGTACCGATGCATCACATCTTCGCTTCTGGTGAATTTACAGTGAAAACACCTGCGATGGAATCACGTATTCCTGAAGCAATGTTTGCTGTGGGTGAGCAAGATGCAGCACGCTTAAATGTTCAAGATGGTCAACGTATCGCTGTGAAAGCAGGGGATGCAGAAATCATCCTTCCAGTTCAAGTGATTGAATACTTACCTACAGGTTATATCGGTTACCCAGTGGGTCTTGCACCTACAGTATCGCTTGCAGAACCTGTTTCAGTCGCGGTAGGAGTGTAATTCATGGAACAAGAATTAATCCGTCAAACGCCGCTGTGGGCTGAAAACTGGCCAATCGCCTATTCAGTTCTTCAAGCAATTGTGATCTTACTGGTTGTGGTATTGATCGCTGCGTTGATGTCTTTTATTGAACGTCGTTTACTCGGCTTGTGGCAAGACCGTTACGGTCCGAACCGTGTAGGTCCGGGCGGTATGTTCCAGATTGTTGCCGACATGCTGAAAATCATGTTCAAAGAAGACTGGACACCAAAATTTGCTGACAAATTGACTTTCCGTATGGCTCCAGCAGTGGCGATGGCAACTGCGGTGCTATCGTTCATGGTTATTCCTGTTTCACCTTATTTAGGTGTTTCAGACATGAGCATCGGTCTATTGTTCTTTATGGCAATGGCTGGTATTGCGGTATACGCAGTATTGTTCGGTGGTTGGTCATCAAATAACAAATACGCATTACTTGGTGGTTTACGTTCTGCTGCTCAAACCATTTCTTATGAAGTGTTCTTGGGTATTTCACTAATGGGTGTGGTTGCGATTGCAGGCTCATTCAACATGCGTGAAATTGTTGAAGCTCAACGTGATGTTTGGTTTGTTATTCCTCAGTTCTTAGGTTTCTTGATCTTCGTGGTTGCGGGTGTTGCGGTAACTCACCGTCATCCATTTGACCAACCAGAAGCAGAACAAGAATTGGCGGAAGGTTACCATGTTGAATACGGCGGTATGAAATGGGGTATGTTCTTCGTTGCGGAATACGTCAACGTAGTACTGATCTCTGCATTAATCGTGACTTTATTCTTCGGTGGTTGGTTAGCGCCTTTCAACCTAGATATTCCATTCATTCCAGCTGCGTTCTGGTTCATTATTAAAACAGCATTCTTTGTCATGATGTTTGTCTTGGCTCGTGGTTCTTTAATGCGTCCACGTTATGACCAAGTCATGAACTTTGGTTGGAAAATTTGCTTGCCATTGGCGTTGGTTAACCTTCTGGTAACTGGTGCTGTGATTCTGATGAATCAGGCCTAAGACAGCAGGGAGAATAAAATGTTTAAATTTCTAGCTGGATTTGGGTCAATTGTACGTTCGTTGTGGATGGTATTCTCACACGCGACACGTAAACGTGACACCATTTTATATCCAGAGGTTAAAGCGGAAGACATCGTACCACCACGTTTCCGTGGTCGTATCGTGTTAACGCGTGACCCTGATGGTGAAGAGCGCTGCGTTGCATGTAACCTTTGTGCGGTTGCATGTCCAGTCGGCTGTATTTCACTACAAAAAGCTGAAAAAGAAGATGGTCGTTGGTATCCGGAATTTTTCCGTATCAACTTCTCACGTTGTATTTTCTGCGGTATGTGTGAAGAAGCATGTCCTACAACTGCGATTCAAATGACACCTGACTTTGAGTTAGGTGAGTATGTTCGTCAGGACTTAGTTTATGAGAAAGAAAACCTTCTTATCTCAGGTCCTGGTAAATACCCAGACTATAACTTCTACCGCGTAACAGGCATGGCTGTTGCTGGTAAAGATAAAGGTCAGGCTCAACGCGAAAGCACACCAGTTGATGTACGGAGTCTATTACCATGATGTGGCCATTTTATTTGATGGCGCTTGTGGCCATCGTCTCTACCGTTCGTGTTGTAACTAACACGAACCCAGTACACGCTTTATTAAGCTTGATTATCTCTTTACTTGCAGTTGCAGGTATCTTCATGATCGTGGGTGCGCCGTTTGCCGGTGCCCTCGAAATTATCGTTTACGCTGGCGCAATCATGGTGCTATTCGTATTCGTCGTGATGATGCTGAATCTTGGTCAAAATACAGTTGAACAAGAAAGCAAATGGCTGACTTCTTCAGCGTGGGCATATCCTGCGTTGATGAGCTTTCTAATGGGTCTAATCCTTGTTTGGATGTTGAAGTCAGACTACACAACTGCAGGCACTGTCATGGGTGCTCAAGTTGTCGGTCCGAAAGAAGTGGGTACTTCACTCTTTACTCAGTACTTATTGCTGGTTGAAGTTGCTGCGATGTTATTGCTTGGCGCACTTGTCGCTGCATTCCATCTTGGCAAACGTGAGCCAGGTGCAGAAGAGGACAAAGAATAATGGGCAACATCCCTTTAGAACATGGTTTGATCGTTGCAACCATTCTTTTTGCACTGGGTTTTTACGGTGTGATGGTTCGACGCAACCTACTATTTATTTTAATGAGCCTTGAAATCATGATGAACGCTGCTGCTTTAGCGTTCGTTTTGGCAGGAAGCGCATGGGCACAGCCAGATGGTCAAGTGATGTTTATCTTGATCTTAACGCTTGCTGCAGCAGAGGCGTGTATCGGTCTTGCGATCGTCCTTCAGTTCTATCATCGCTTCCATCATCTGGATGTGGATGCTGCTAGTGAGATGCGCGGATGAGTTATTTATATTTAACAGTACTTTTCCCGCTAATTGGTTTTATCCTGTTGGCGGCAGGTCGTAAAAATCTTCCTGAATCAGTTGCTGCAATTATTGGTGCAGGTTCAGTTGGTCTTTCAGCTTTATTTGCTTTAATTGCGGGTATTGACTTTGTTAATAATGGTTCAGTTGCAACAACTCAGCATCTTTGGACTTGGTTCAGTGCAGGTAACTTAGCACCGGGCTTCACGCTTCATTTAGATGGCTTATCATTATTGATGATGGGCATGATTACAGGTGTGGGTTTCTTAATTCACATCTTTGCAACATGGTACATGCGTGGCGAAGAAGACTTTGCACGTTTCTTCTCATACTTCAACCTATTCGTAGCAAGCATGCTGCTTTTAGTGTTGGGTGACAACTTAGCGTTGTTATTCTTGGGTTGGGAAGGTGTAGGTCTATGTTCATACCTATTGATTGGTTACTACTACCAAACACCTGCAAACGGTTTTGCTGCAATTAAAGCATTCACTGTGACACGTGTGGGTGACGTATTCTTACTGATTGCATTGTTCTTGATCTACCAACAATTCGGCACTTTAAACATTGCAGAAGTTGTGGCTGCTGCGCCAACAGTTTTGGCTCAGAGTTCTTCGATTGCAATTTGGACTGCATTGATGTTGTTCTTGGGTGCTGCAGGTAAATCTGCTCAGATCCCATTACAAACATGGTTGGCAGATGCGATGGCTGGTCCTACACCAGTATCTGCATTGATCCACGCAGCAACAATGGTAACAGCAGGTGTTTACCTATGTAGCCGTATGTTCAGCGTGTTTGAACAAGCGCCAGAAGTGATGATGTTCATCTCAATCACAGGTGCGGTAACATTGTTGGTTGCGGGCTTTGCTGCATTGGTACAAACAGACATCAAACGTATTCTTGCTTACTCTACTATGAGTCAGTTGGGTTATATGTTTATGGCTGTAGGTGCTGAAGCTTACCAAGCCGGTCTATTCCACATGCTGACTCACGCATTCTTCAAGGCATTATTATTCTTGTCTTCTGGTGCTGTGATTTTGGCTTACCATCACGAACAAAACATCTTCAAGATGGGGGGGCTATTCCACAAAAACAAATTCTTGTTTGCTTGTTTCGCGATTGGTGGCGGTGCATTGGCAGCGATTCCATTCATCACGATCGGCTTCTTCTCGAAAGATGCGATTCTTGGTGCGGTATGGGTGAAAGGTCAAGCGATTGCAGTTTATGACTGCTTGTACTGGACTGGTGTAGCAGGTGCGTTCTTAACTTCAATTTATACATTCCGTCTTATTTGGGTTGTATTCTTTGGTAAAGAAAACACGCCTTACCATGAAATCAAAGGTGTTACTTACTGGGGTCCATTGGCGATTCTTGCAGTGCTTTCAACTGGTTTAGCTTATGTATTAAAAGCACCAGTAACGAATATTTTAAATGCTGCACAAATCCCAGCGTTTAATATTCCAGAAGCGCTAGAACATGGTATGCATAGCGCTGAATACACAGCTGTTGGTATTGCACTTGCAGGTCTTGCAGTGGGTGTGGTGTTATTTGCCTTTGCTTATGGTGCAGTGAAATCGTTCGCGAAAACTTCACTGGGCGCGGGTCTTGCAAATATCTGTCGTAATGCACTTGGTTTCGATGCTTTGTACAACATTGTTTTCGTTAAGCCTTATTTGCTACTGGCTAAAATCTTTGGTCGTGATCCAATTGACGGCTTATGGCTTGTATTGCCTGCACTTGTTAAAGGCGGTAATAGCTTTACAAGTTCACGTCAAACAGGTTCATTGCGTGAATACGCATCTAGTATGGCATTCGGTACGTTTGCATTACTATTGATCCTGGTCGTGATTCAGGTCGTGGGGAAATAAAATGGAAACTCCAAACAATTTAATTCTACCCGCTCTGATCCTTATTCCGTTCATTGCAGGTTTTGTATGCTGGCTTGTCGATAAACTCGACAAGCACTTACCACGCTATATTGCCTTAATTGGTATGCTATTAACGTTGGTGTTAACCGTCGTTTTATGGCAAAGCGGTACTTATAACTACGAGTTGGGTACACAAGCTCCACAGTGGGCTGCTCAATTTAACCTACCGTGGATTACCACTTTAGGGATTAACATTCACCTTGCGGTGGATGGTCTTTCACTGCTTATGGTGGGTTTAACTGCATTACTGGGTGTACTTGCTGTCGGCTGTTCATGGGGTGAGATTCAAAAGAACGTTGGTTTCTTCCACTTAAACCTACTGTGGTCTTTAGGTGGTGTGATCGGTGTATTCTTAGCGATTGACATGTTCCTATTCTTCTTCTTCTGGGAGATGATGCTAGTACCAATCTACTTCTTGATCGCACTTTGGGGTCATAAAGGGGCAGAAGGTAAGTCACGCGTTTACGCTGCAACTAAATTCTTTATCTATACTCAGGTTGCGGGTCTGATCATGTTGATCGGTATCTTGGGTCTAGTGGTTGTTGGCTTCCAACTTCACGGTCAAATCAGCTTTAACTATGACTTCTTGATGAGTGTTGCACACACTGTTGAGGCGAAAGCTCCAGCACTTGCGTATGCATTCATGATCTGTATGTTCATTGGTTTTGCGGTAAAACTTCCAGTTTTCCCATTACACGGCTGGTTACCAGATGCACATGCACAAGCACCTACAGCGGGTTCTGTCGACCTTGCAGGTATCTTGATTAAAACTGCGGCTTATGGTCTTTTACGTTTCGTTATTCCATTCTTCCCAGTAGCATCTGCTCAGTTTGCTGACATCGCGATCATTCTTGGTCTAATCGGTATTTTCTACGGTGCATGGTGTGCATTCCAACAAACAGACATGAAACGTCTGCTTGCGTACACATCTATTTCGCACATGGGCTTCGTACTTCTTGCTTTGTATGCAGGTAACATCCTGACATTCCAAGGCTTGATGATTATGATGCTGGCTCACGGTCTATCTTCTGCTGCATTGTTCATTATGTGTGGTCAGGTTTACGAACGTCTGCATACACGTGACATGCGTTTGATGGGCGGTATCCGTGGTCAGTTCCAATACCTTTCATTCTTCTTAATGTTCTTTGTTGCGGCACTTGTAGGTATTCCGGGTCTAGGTAACTTCATCGGTGAATTCCTGATCTTGATGGGTTCTTATGACAAGTTCCCTGTGTACACAATCCTTGCTGCAGTAAGCTTAGTATTTGCCGGTCTTTACGGTTTAATCCTGATCCACAAAGCGTTGTTTGGTACACCAAACGAAGAACAAAAACAGCATTACGCAAATCCGTTGAAAGACTTAAATGCGCGTGAAGTTGTGATTCTTTTAATCTGTGCTCTTGGTCTAGTATGGCTTGGTCTATTCCCACAAACTTTCCTTGATATTTCAAATTCAAGCATGGCGTGGATTGCAAATAGCTATATTCCAGTTCAAGAAGTCGTTGATGTTGTGCAGCAGATTGCTGTACAACCTGAAAATGTGGAGATGCAATAAGCCATGGACTTCACAATGTCATTTTCTGAGCTTATGCCATTAGCTCCTGTGATGATCGTGGCTTTAACTGCGATCGTCGTGATGTTGCTAATTGCAATCAAGCGTAACCACAATTTAGTTGCAACGACTTCCGTTATCGGTCTGAACCTTGCAGCCTTTTATATTATTTTTGTTTTCGTTGCAGGGCAGTATGCACCTGCAAACGTAATGAATTTGTTCATCGTAGATCCATTTACGATGTTGTACCAATTCGTGATTTTGATTGCAGCACTTGCTTGCTGTACATTGTCACATGCGTATATCGAAACCTATAAAGATAACCGTGAAGAACTTTATATCTTGATGCTGTGCTCTGTAACAGGTGCATTGTTAATGGTTGCAAGTTCTCACTATGCGTCATTCTTTATCAGCCTTGAGTTAATGTCGATTCCTGTATACGGCCTATTGGCTTATACACACCAACGTTCACAGTCGCTTGAAGCGGGTGTGAAATACTTGGTGCTTTCAGCAACCGCTTCTGCGATGTTGTTGATGGGTATGGCTTATGTATATGCGTATACAGGTACAATGGCATTCGTTGCTGAACCAGGCAAAATGTTCACAACATTCAGCCAACCGGGTGTAGTCCTTGGTCTTGCACTGATTGTATTTGCTGTTGCATTTAAATTGTCTCTTGCGCCATTCCACAAATGGACACCAGACGTGTATGCAGGTGCGCCAGCGCCAATCGCGACATTCTTAGCGACTGTGGCTAAAGTGGCAATGATCGGTCTATTCGTTCGTTATTTCTTGGCTTCTGGCTTAATCCTTTCTGACAGCTTCATCACGATCGTGACCATCATTGCAGTATTGTCTATCCTTGCGGGTAACTTACTAGCAGTACGTCAAGTGAACTTGAAACGTATCCTTGCATACTCTTCAATCGCTCACTTTGGTTACTTACTTGTTGCGATTGTCAGTGCACGTAATACTGACTTTGTTCAAGTACAAGGCTTTGCAACATTCAGCAGCGTCAACGTTTATGTGATTACTTATGTATTAACAACGATTGGTGCGTTCGGTGTTGTGACACTGATGTCTAGCCCTTACAACAACAAAGACGAAGCAGGTAGTCTTGCTGAGTACCGTGGTTTGTTCTGGCGTCGTCCAGTGTTGACTGCAACACTCACTGTCATGATGTTATCTCTTGCAGGTATCCCATTAACAGCGGGCTTTATTGGTAAGTTCCTTGTGATCAAAACAGCAGTTGCTGGTGGTTCATGGTTCTTAGCTGCAATGGTGATCCTTGGTTCAGGTATCGGTTTGTACTACTACCTACGTGTGATGGTTGTGATGTACATGACTCCACCGGAAAACCCACGTATCGACGCTGTCGATCATTGGGGTCAAAAAGTGGGTGGTATTATGGTGCTTGGCGCAGCTGCACTTGTGTTGTTGATCGGTGTATATCCAGATCCAATCATTGCAGTTTCTCAAGTGGCATACTTTGCGATCTCACCTGAATTACAACAGTTCATTTTTAGCTTAATTCAAAGTGGTTTTAACTAATGAATTAAGCAATTAATTTGCTTATTACAAAAAAGCCTCCTGTAAAGGGGGCTTTTTTATTTTTATCATTTGTTAAATAGCTTTATAATGGTTGAAATTTTATCTTAACCTTTTAGGTGTTCTCCCGTGGCTATCCATGAAATCCGTCATCCGCTTATTCGACATAAACTCGGCTTACTTCGTCGTGCAGATATTAGTACTAAAAACTTCCGTGAGCTTGCTCAAGAAGTGACTATGCTTCTGACTTATGAAGCAACGAAAGATTTACCAATGGTCGATCATGAAATTGATGGTTGGAATGGTAAAGTAACTGTAGATCGTATTGCCGGTAAAAAAATAACAGTCGTACCGATTTTACGTGCAGGTATTGGTATGTTGGATGGTTTCTTAAACCTGATTCCAAGTGCAAAAGTATCTGTATTGGGTTTAGAGCGTGACGAAGAAACTTTAGAAGCGCGTACTTACTACAAAAAATTAGTACCAGACGTACAAAACCGTTTAGCCATGATTATTGACCCAATGCTTGCAACAGGTTCATCGCTCGTCGCTGCTATTGACGTTCTAAAAGCCAGTGGTTGTAAAGATATTCGTGTCATGGTGCTTGTAGCAGCTCCAGAAGGCATTAAACGTGTGAATGAAGCTCACCCAGATGTGACCATTTATACAGCATCTGTAGACCAAGGTTTAAATGAAAACGGTTATATCGTTCCTGGTCTTGGCGATGCAGGCGATAAAATTTTCGGTTCAGTTCAAAAAGAATAATTTTTGCATCATGAACAGAAAAGGGGCTTTTATAGCCTCTTTTTTATATACTAAAGACATTGGAATAAATGGAATAGGGTACTTTATGAAGTCCGAACAATATAAAGGTAAAGTGAAGCAGTACAATCCTGAAAAGGGCTTTGGCTTTCTTTCATGTGAAGAAGGTGATGTATTTTTCCATATCTCTGACTTTCCCGCAGATGGTGTCGAGCCAAAACGTAATGATCGTGTGAAATTTAATGTGGTGAAAAATGGTGATCGTTATAAAGCCATAAACATTGAGCGTGAAGAAGACAAATCTGCAAAAGCTAAAAAATCTAAAGTAGTGGCAAATAACCAGTCAATTACTTCAGCTTTGCTTTCGAATTTGCGTAAATAATGTGATTGTAAGATTTCATGGAAATCTTTGAAATAAAAAGAGGTCTATCTGGCCTCTTTTTTATTATGATAAGAGTATTAAAAGAAAAGATGAGAGACAATTTTTATGTTTAAAGAGGGGAAAATCAAAAGCTATAACGTTGAGCGCGGCTTTGGATTTATACAACAAGATCAAGCACAGGATTTATTTTTTCATATTCGTGATTTTCCTAGCCGACACATCGAACCACGTGTTGGAGAAAATCTCAAATACAGGATTGAAGCAGATCAAGGTAAATTTAAAGCGGTAAATATCATCCGTTTAGATTTGAAAAAAAAGCAGTCCACTCATGAACAGATAAATCCGCCATTTGAATCAATGACAGATCGAGTGAACGATCAAGCTACTCCTCACGATACAGCCAAAGTCACAGTTTGGGGCAGTAAAATCTTCAGCATGATTGGACTCATTGTAATTCTAGTATTAGCTGTGGCTGTTTATGGGAAATATCAGCAGTACCAAGAACAGAAGCAGCTACATTTACAACAGCTCATGCAAGAAAATGAAAACATTGTAAAAGAACAACGTAAAGCTCAGGGGGATTTACCCGATCGGGTGCTGACTGAGCAAGGTGAAAAAAATCTATACGGCACAGCTTCAACGCAAGCTCAGTCTGTTGTTCAATACACTGCGCAGGCACCTTCTTCAAGTGATACGCCAAGGGCAGTAGAGAAAGCACAGTTTAGTTGTGATGGGCGTACGCATTGTAGTCAGATGCGTTCATACGAAGAAGCAGTGTTCTTTAATAATAATTGTCCAAATACGAAAATGGACGGCAATAATGATGGCGAACCATGTGAACGCCAATTTAAAAATAGATAAAAAAGCGCCTTAAGGCGCTTTTTTTATTTTTCACAAAATTGCATAAAGGCTTTGAGACCCGGTCCTTGGTATTTCTGACGATGTACCAACATGAATAATGGACGGGCTAGTTGCCAGAACGGCGTATCTAAAACCACCAATTGACCTTTTTCACGTAAAGGCTCAATCGCAAGTTTAGAAATACATGACATACCAAGACCACCTGCCACGATTTTTAGAATGGCTTCGTTATGACCCAAGGTTAAACGTATATTGGCATCTGGCAGGTCTTTTAAAATTGCGTTGTCAAATACTTCACGTGTGCCTGAACCTTCTTCACGTAAGATCCATTCCACGTTATCAAAGTCAGCTGCAGTGAGTGCACGATCCAACTTCGCTAAAGGGTGCTCTGGTGAACAGCACACGGCAAGTTCATCGTCACGCCAGTGAATACATTGCAACTGTGGCAGATGGCATGAACCTTCAATTAAGGCCAAATCCAACTGAAATTGGTTTACCGCTTCAATCATTTGGCGGGTATTGCCGACTTGAAGTTGTAAATGTGCTTGAGGCTGAATTTGTAAGAAATCTGCCATGAGGTCTGGCATCAAGTAGTCACTGATGGTTAGGGTCGCACCTAAACGCAGATCAATACTTTGTAGTTCGCCTTTGGCTGCTTGTTCAAAAGCTTCGCAGCGCCCTAAAATCTCCAAAGCTTGTGGCAATAAAAAACGACCCAAGTCATTCAATTGCAAGCGTTTACCAAGTCGGTCAAACAGTGGAGCACCGAGACCATCTTCGAGGTCTGCCAATGCCATACTTGCTGCACTTTGAGTAAGTTTGACAGCATCACTGGCTTTGGTAACGGTACCTTCTTGAGCGACTGCTACAAAAACAGCCAACTGGCGTAAAGTCATGCGCATGAATCAGGCCTTAACATTTAAAAAATATTAATAAATTATGCTGTCATGCTAACATGAGCACAGTCTGTCACGCCACGTTCAAATCATGTCAATTGAAAAATTTAGCTTAGAAAAGGTTTTATCTGTACACCGTTGGACCAATACTTTGTTCAGTTTTACCATGACACGCCCTGCACATTTTAAATTCACCGCTGGTCAGTTCGCACGAATTGGTTTGAAAGTGGGCGATGAATTGGTGGTTCGTGCCTATTCTGTGGTGTCGTCACCTTTTGATGAAACTTTAGAATTTTTCTCTATCGTCGTTCCAGATGGTGCGTTTACTTCAAATTTGCAGCATCTACAAGTGGGCGATGAGCTGTATTTAGAAAAAGTCCCTTATGGCTTCCTCACCTTGGCGCGTTATCAGTTGCCATTGCCAAAGGACTTATGGCTGTTGGGGACAGGAACGGGTCTTGCACCATTTTTATCAATGCTACAAGACTTTGAAACGTGGTCTAAATACGAAAAAATTAATCTAGTCTACAGTGTGCGTACAGCATCAGAACTGGCTTATGTCGAGCGTATTCAAGAAATCTCCGAGACCTTTGGCGAAGGGCATACGGGCTTCAAATTTATACCTATTGTGACACGTGATCCAAATGCACCGCTGCATGACCGTTTACCAGTTTTAATTGAAAATGGCGAGTTAGAACAGGCGGCAGGCTTAGCGTTTAATGTGGAAACGACGCATGTCATGTTGTGTGGTAATCCACAAATGGTTGATGACACCAAGGCGGCATTAAAGGCGCGTGGTTTGACTATGAACCGTCGTGGTGAAGGCAATATTGCTGTAGAAAATTATTGGTAATCTGCCATGAAAAAAAGCTCATCGATGGATGAGCTTTTTATTTTCGGAAATTAAATAACTGATGTTACGCATGCAAAAGTAATTTTGCATTTTTAAAATGATTTTTAAGCCAATTCGACGGAGTCTTACATCAAGGGAATGAATAAAGTGATTAGCCTTCGGCTGGAGGTACTCTTACGAAGCACGCTTCTCATTAGGCAAAATGAGAAGCGTGCTTCGCAAGGAAACCATCTTGCGGTGCAATCACCTCACCGACAAAACTCGTTCACAAGCGTCTAATTATCTAAAGTATCGCAAAAACATTTTTGATTAGAAGAAGTTCTATCTCAAACACTTGCGGATGACGTTACCGCGTATCGTACTTTTATTTGAATCAAATTACGCTTCTGATGTTACTTCGTAACATCAGTTAAATAAACGTTTTGATGTTAATGCAGAATTTTATTTAAGAACTGCTGCGCTCGTTCACCACGAGGAGCATTAAAGAAATCATCTTTGCTGCAGTCTTCTACAATTTTTCCTTGATCCATAAAGATCACTCGGTCTGCAACCTGACGAGCAAAGCCCATCTCATGGGTTACACACATCATGGTCATACCTTCTTTGGCAAGACCCACCATTACATCAAGCACTTCGTTAATCATCTCTGGATCAAGTGCCGAAGTTGGTTCATCAAACAGCATGGCAATCGGGTCCATACTGAGCGCACGTGCAATGGCAACACGTTGTTGCTGTCCACCTGATAACTGTGCAGGAAATTTAGCGGCATGCGCACTCAAACCCACACGATCTAAATAAGCCAAGCCTTTTTTCTTGGCTTCGGCTTCTGATCGACCCAAGACTTTAACCTGCGCAATGGTCAGGTTTTCGGTAATGGATAAATGTGGAAACAGTTCAAAGTGCTGGAACACCATACCGACACGACTACGCAATTTATTTAAATCGGTTTTTGGGTCATTAATGGAAATACCGTCGACTAAAATCGTACCGGCTTGAAAAGGCTCAAGTCCATTGACGGTTTTAATGAGCGTTGATTTGCCTGAACCTGAAGGTCCACACACGACAACCACTTCACCTTGTTTAATTTGAGTCGTGCAATCGGTAAGCACTTGAAAATCTTTATACCATTTACTGACATTTTGGAGGTCAATCATCGTTTTTTGATCGGTCATACACTTAACCTCCGTTGTAATTTTTTAACTGCATAGGTAGCGATCATACTAATAGTGAAATACACCAGACCGGCAAACAGAATGTATTGAGTTAACAATGACATGAGGTCGCCTCGAACATAGTTGGTGCGGAAAAAGTCTAACAGTCCGATGGCATATACCATGGTTGAATCTTGGAACAGAATGATGGTTTGCTGTAAAAGCAGTGGCGTCATTTTGCGAAAAGATTGCGGCAAAATAATTAAGCGCATCGCTTGGCTATAGCTCATACCGAGAGCATAAGCTGCAGAAGTTTGACCTTTAGGAATTGACTGAATCCCGGCACGGACAATCTCTGAAAAGTAAGCCGCTTCAAATAGCATGAAGGCCACAATACTCGACACGAGGGCAGTATCAATCGTCAGATAGTTACCTGTAATCCCTGTGTAGATAAAGGGTACGGCAAAGTAGAACCACATCAGCACCAAGAGCAAAGGAATAGAACGAAAAAGGTTCACATAGCCTTTAGCAAAAATATTAAATACTTTAATCGAGGACAGGCGCATCAACGCCAATAAAGTCCCAATAAAGACACCACCAATGGTTGCCGTGATCACCACTTTTAGCGTGATGCTGAAACCATGCCATAGTGCAGGGCCAGACGCTTGGAGGTCTTGAATAAAAGAACTGAGCCATTCCATTATTTATCTCCTGCAATTAAGCCAGGAACGCGTAGGCGTTTTTCCAGAAAATTCATGAAACCAATTAAACAGATGTTGATCACGATGAAAATAATGGTGACGTAGGTATAAATTTCGATGGTGTTTTGCGTGTATTCACTGATGGTTTTCATCTGCGAAATGATTTCTGCAACACCGACCAAAGACGCGACTGAGGTGTTTTTGACACAGTTGGTCAACTCAGAGCTGAGAGGTGGCAAAATCGTGCGGAATGACTGCGGTAAGATCACATAGCGGTATAGTTGAGCCGTACTAAATCCCATGGCATAACCTGCATTGGTTTGCCCCAAAGGAAGCGCTTCAATACCTGTCCTGACTTGCTCACAGACTCGTGCAGCTGTAAAAAGACCCAAGCCGACACTTGCAGAAATTAAGGCGGTCGTATTTGCCCCAAGGTCATTCATCCACCAGCTTTTAATCGCATCGGGGAGGAAGTTGGGTACAACATAGAACCATATAAACAGTTGAATCAATAAGGGTACATTTCGGAAAATAGTCACGTAGGCCGTACCAATACCTCGTGCTACAGGACTCGGTAGGGTACGCATAATACCCAAGATGCTGCCAAGCACCATCGCAATGCTCCATGCCACCAAAGCGATGACAAACAGCCAGCCGATCCCAATTAAAATCCAATTCAGGTAGGTCGAATCACCTACACCTGTAGATTGGAACAGCACACCCCAATTCCAGCTATAATTCATAGGAACTCCCTATAATGAGCTTAAGCCAAAATCCGTTTGGCTTAAGCATCTTTAGAATGTTTAGGGAAAGTTATTCGTCACGGTCATGTGGATTGCTAATCAATGCTTTTAATTGATCAGACATCGGGAAATTCAAATTGATATTTTTTGGTGGAATTGGCGTTTGGAACCATTTTTTATACATGTCATTGATTTCACCAGAGCTATAGGTCGCTTTGATTGCATCATCAACCACTTGTTTAAAGCCAGTATCGCCTTTACGTAGCATACAACCATAAATTTCTTGAATCGGTGCTGTACCCACGATTTCCCATTTATTTGGATCTTTGGCTTTCGATTTTTCACCCGCCAGCAAAATATCATCCATCATAAATGCCGCTGCACGACCATTTTGTAGCATGAGGAAAGACTCAGCGTGGTCTTTGGCAGAAATGACTTCACCAATACCTAACTCTTTTTCATGTTGACGAATATAACGCTCAGATGTAGTTCCTGCCGTGGTGACTAATTTTTTACCTTTAAGGTCAGCGAAGTCTTTAATCCCAGAGTCTTTTGCAGTAAGTAAGCGTGAACCCACTTCAAAGAAACCTGTTGAGAAATCAACTTGTTGTTGGCGTTCTTTATTGTTGGTGGTTGAACCACACTCTAAGTCGACGGTGCCATTAGAAACTAATGGAATTCGGTTTTGGCTGGTCACTAAGTTATAACGGATTTTTAAATCGGGAAGATTTAATTGTTTTTTTACTGCTTCAACTACTTTTAATTGAAGATCATGCGCATAACCCACAGGTTGGTTTGGATTATCTGCGATATATGAAAATGGAATCGATGAATCGCGATAGCCTAAAACAATCGTGCCCGATTTTTTGATCTTATCTAAAGTCCCTGAGTCAGAAACAGCAGCTTCACTTCCTGCAGCTTTATCCGTTGTAGGTGCTTTATTGTCACTACATGCGCTAAGCCCTAAAGTGAGCGCACTTGCACAGAACAAAGTTGCTAAATGTTTTTTTGACGTCATCGTTAAAACTCCTTTTACCCTGATTTAATATCCACTTTTTATGATCTTGTTACGTATTTAGTTTTATTGCTCTGTTTTTAAGAATGTTTCAACAATAAAAAAGAGATCATTTTCTACATCTTAGGTGATAAATCGAACAAGGCTCAAGCAAAATTTATTGCCGAATTGTTACTAAGAAATGGGATAAGTTATGAACATTTTTTATAAGAAAGTTTGCTATAAGTCATTAAATATAAAATAATTTAATTTTATTGTGAAATAGATAATGAAAATAAAAGGGCATAAAAAAACCTCCAAATGGAGGTTTTCGGGATTAAACTTTAGTTTAATCTCCGTGTTAATGCACAAACATATCCATAAATTCACGAATTTCTTGAATCGCTGTGTCTACGTCGGAAGTCAACCAAGTCGGTTCAAAAAAGCCAGCATAATGCTCCAGTCGATCTTGGGGAACAACTAAGCGAATCGGGCATTCTTCTTCGAGCAAGCGCCAAGGAATAATAGGCACTTCATTATCTAAAAAAGCCGCAATATTTCGAATATCAATCACCATCGCATTGATGCATTCAGGGAATGGCATCACTGAAAACTCTTCAGTACGTCGGCGGAAATATTCCAAATCACCCCATTTCAACACATAACTTGGCTTACTAAATTCAATAATGCCAATAAGATGCTGATCACGAGTGTAATGAAGGGAACATTGATGAGTGACGTCAGTGTCAAGATCAAGCGTTACACCTTGTTGATGGTACGCCATAGATTTGATAACAGGTGAAAAATAAGGTGCATGATTATAGCTCATTTCATTCATCAAAAGCAGAGAATTCCATCTAGCTCAAAAAAGCATTTATTTTTGCAACACTTGATACTCTGAAAATGAATACGATTGAAATGGTACATTCATTTCATGCTCCGATATTTTTACCTTAGCGATTGATTTTAAATCTAAAAATCAGTCATCTATTTAAACAGCAAGACGGATGTAAATTGAACTGATCTTTCAAGTTACATGTTTTCACGGATTGTAATTGTTCTTCACACAACAAAGGATATTGTATTGTTAGTATAAAAAGTGAACGACGAACAACAAAATAGCGAGGGGAATATGACACACGATTTTAATAAACCGCCCCATACCACCAGCGCAGAAGAAACAACACAAAAAAAACGTATCCCAGTGTATATGCTAATTTTAGTGGGTATCTTCTTAATCGCGTTATTGTTTTATATGTTTGCAGATATGAAACCGTCTGCTTCGGATGCACCACCTGATCATCCTGCACCCAATGCACAAACTGCAACTGCCAATGATACGACTAGCGGTACAGCGGGGGATGAAGCTGTTGCCAATGATTCAAATACTGCAACTGCGACAGATCATTGATGATAAATACATGAGTCAGATTTACATGATTGCAAGATCTGAACCTTAAGCATCTCATCAGAATGACACAAATAAAGCCTTGGTTATGCCAAGGCTTTTTTACATTCAATTGTGAGCTTTTGTTGGAGTTATGCATACTTTGGTTGATTAAAAAATACGCAAAAACTAAGGTGGAAAAGAAAGCTTAAGTTCAAAGCATTAATGCTGTGTGATACGCGGCATACGTAAAAATGCACATAACAACAGATCATGTATAACAATGAGGGCGAACGTATGAATGATTATCTGGGTGGTCCGCGTGGCCGTTTTGATGCCATGTATTATTGGGAACAGTTTCACCCCATTTTAAGTGCAGTAGCAATTCTCCTGATAGGTTGGGTCATTGCTTTATTGGTTGCTGCTGGCGTCAAAAAAGTTCTGCAAAAATTAGGTACAAATCAAAAACTTTCAAATGCAACTGGGCACCGTTCCAATGTTGAAAATATAGTCTCCAGAGTTGTGTTCTGGATAATTTTGATCATTGCCGTCATTGGTGCACTCAATGTACTGAATTTGACTAGTGTCAGTGGCCCATTCAGTAACATGATTCAGCAGTTCTTGTTATTTATTCCACAGCTCTTGGCTGCGGTAGCTGTAGGTTTTATTGGTTGGATCGTGGCGAGTTTGGTCAAAGTCGGTTCAAAGAAACTGCTTGATAAAACCCAACTCGATGAAAAACTTAGTTCTGAGGTTGGTGTCAGCCCAATCAGTCAAAATATCAGTGAAATTGTATATTGGCTGATTTTGTTACTTTTCCTACCGATTGTTTTATCGATCTTGGGTTTGAACGGTCTATTGTTCCCAATCCAAAATATGGTCACTGAAGTTGTTTCTTATCTTCCCAATATCTTTATTGCCGGTGTCATCGTCTTTGTGGGGTACATCTTGGCGAAGATTGTGCGAGGTATCGTGGAAGGCTTGGTGAACAGTTTGAGTTTGCAGCAGCAAGTCGAAAAAGTGGGCATGTTTAAAAACGCAAAACTTGCTCAAGTTTTGGGTAATTTTGTCTTTGCTATAGTTATTATCACTGCTTTAATTGTGGCTTTCGAAGCACTTGGTATCGAGGCGATTTCTCAGCCTGCAACAGCCATGTTGCATGAGATCATGTATGCGATACCGAACATCATTGCCGCAGGTTTAATCTTAATCTTGGCTTATGTGGTATCACGTTTTGTGGCACGTCTAGTGGTAGATGTGATCTCGGGTACTGGTGTCGATGCTGTACCAGAAAAATTAGACATTCAACGCTTTTTGGGCAATACCAAAGTGTCGGATGTGGTCGGTTGCCTGATCGTATTTTTCACCATGTTGTTTGCGGTATCTGAAGCTGCTAACCGTTTAGGCTTTGAGCAAATCAGTGCCCTTATTGCTATGTTTATCCAGTTCGGTGCAAGTATTTTACTTGGTGCTGTAATCTTGGTGGTGGGTTTCTGGCTTGCCAATATTGTGGCAAATGTGGTGCAACGAGGGGAATATAACAGTTCACGTTGGTTAGGTAATTTGGTTCGTGTGCTGATTATGGGCTTGGTTGTTGCCATGGGTTTGCGTGCCATGGGTATTGCCGACTCGATCGTGAATTTGGCCTTTGGTTTAACTCTCGGTGCGGTTGCAGTTGCTTTCGCTTTGGCCTTTGGTTTAGGTGGTCGCAATCCGGCGGAACGATTGTTATCAGATCTTATCGATAAAGCGAAACGTGAAGCCAACGAACCGAATCCAGTACAGGAACAGGCGAAGGCAAAAACCACCTTTAATACGCCTACATCGTCTGTAGCGAGTCCAACGCCATCAACATCTGTGATGACTTCTGAAGTGAAAATCGACGATGGCTATCCAAACATTCAACAGGCTGCACCCGGCGTCAGTGAAAAAGAAACGGCCACGCCAGATCAGTTGGATGTAAACCCAAGTGATCAACCACAAAATAATCCATTTGGATCGACAGGCGAGGCTGAAAAACAGGTCGATGCACCTTCGGCACCTGTAACTCCGCCAAAACCGGATGACCCTAATTAACCTGTTCCGTCTTTAGAAAATCGGCCACGCTTAAGTGGTCGATTTTAATGCTCTATTAAGGAATATTGTATGGCAAAAGCACCGAATAAATTTTTAGCCCCAGTGATTATTGCAGGGATCACGGTGGGTTTTTTGGCAAGCGCACGACGCTTTATTTTTGCAAAATCAAAACGCACTAATTTGGGGCAGGCAGAACAATCACCGCCAAACAGTGAAAAAAATTATACCAATCAGTCCAAAAATAATGATTGAAATTTACCCGAAAATTGGTATTTTAAGTAATAGTGATATATGGAATATTACTTAAAATATAAAAACTTAGGATTCATATTGCTGTCATGAATGACACTTATGATCCGTGCAAAGGAATGGCAAAATGGGGGTAATTTCAATGCTCAATACTTTAGTATCGACACTCAAACAAACCGCAAGTGTGCAACCACAACATATTTCAGTTGCCGTTGAAAAAATGGATTTGACGATTCAACGAACTTCGACGTCGTCGGTATCATTATTTAAAACTGACTATCTTGAATAAATCAGATCGGATAAGAAAAAGGGCTGAATGAATCAGCCCTTTTTTATGCAGAGATCATCTGCAGGTTATGTTTAATTAATTCTTGTCGAGATCAGACGTATTCGGAAGCTGCATGCGCAGAAGCCCATGCCCATTGGAAGTTGTATCCACCTAAATGACCTGTTACATCAAGTACTTCGCCAATAAAGTACAAACCTTTCTGTTTTTTACTTTCCATGGTTTTTGATGAGACTTCAATGGTATCGACACCACCCAGTGTAACTTCAGCAGTACGGTAACCTTCAGTGCCTGATGGTTTTACTTCAAAGCTTTCTAAACGGCTTGCAATGAGTTCTAGTTTTTCATCACTGATATTGCCAATGGCTAATTCAGCTTGTTCAGGCCAAATCAGATTTTGTAATTCCACAACCACGCTTTTCGGTAAGTGTTCATTGAACAGTGTGCGCAGTAACACTTTTGGTTGACTAGATTTCTTAGATTTGAGGAAATCTAAAACATCTAAAGTTGGCAGGAAATTGATGTTAAAGCGTTGACCGACATCCCAGTAGTTTGAAAGCTGCAATGAGCTTGGGCCACTTAAACCGCGGTGAGTAAAGAGTAAAGCCTCGGTAAAACTATTTAACTCATTCGATAACGTGGCTTCAACAGCATTGCCGCTCAAGCGTGTGGTGACTTCTTTAAAACTATCTGAGAAAGTGAAGGGTACTAAGCCTGCGCGAGTGGGGTAGACAGAATGACCAAATTGTTTGGCAATCTCATAGCCAATTCCTGAACCACCTAAAGTAGGAATAGAAAGACCGCCACTGGCAATAACCACCGATTCTGCTTCAAAATAGCCTAGATTGGTTGCCACTTGAAAGCCTTGTTCTGGCAAGGCATTGACTGCTTTTACTTCACAGTTGGTTTTAATATCCACCAAGCCTGTTTTGTCACATTCTGCCAATAGCATGGCGAGAATTTCTTTTGCACCATTTTGGGTAAATAACTGCCCATGTTTGCGCTCTTCGTACTCAATGCCATATTCGCAGACCATACCAATGAAGTCCCAGTTGGTATAGCGAGTTAATGCTGAAATAACAAAGTGCGGATTATGTGAAATATAATTTTCTGGTTCGACATATAAATTGGTGAAATTGCATTTACCGCCGCCAGACATTAGGATTTTTTTGCCAACTTTATTAGCTTTTTCAACCACCAAAACTTTGCGTCCACGCTGCGCCGCTTTAAATGCCGTCATTAAGCCTGATGCGCCAGCACCTAAAACAAGGACATCATATTGATTTTGCGACATGGTAAGTTTCCGCGTGGAAGAAAGGACGCAGGATTATACGCTTTTTAGCGCTTCGGTTGAACCTTTCAGGCGACCTTGTAGGCCACCAGTATGAATCACTAAAACACGTTGATGGCTTGTAATTTGACCCCGCTCAATCATGCAGAAAATACCTCGCAGCATTTTAGCCGTATAGACCTGTTCTAATGGAATCGCATAGCGTTGCTCAAAGTCATGCATAAACTGTAAAAGTTCCGGCGTTGTTTTGGCATAGCCACCACAGCAAAATTCATCACTGATGCTCCAATTGGTTTTCTGCGTCAGCTGAGCAACATCGTCGCAAAGAAAATTGCCTTTGAGCGCTGAAAAGCCAAGAACATGTTGATGTTCAGCACTGGCTTCAATCAAGCCCGTTATGGTTCCACCTGTACCGACTGCACAGCAGATGAGATCAAAATTTTTTTGATTTTCATGGCTTAAGATTTCTCTACAGCCACGGATAGCCAATGCATTGGTTCCACCTTCAGGAATGACATAATGTTCGGGAAATTCCTGTCGTAATTGCGCTAAAGCGTCTGCTTGTTTCTGTTCTCGATACTGTTGGCGTGTGACAAAACTGAGCTGCATACCAAACTGTTCGGCGGTGGCTAAAGTAGGATTTCGGGCTTGATGTTGTAATTCTTCTCCACGAATGATGCCTAGACTACCGAATCCAAATAAATGTGCAGCATATGCTGTGGCTGCAATGTGATTTGAATAAGCACCGCCAAAGCTAAGCACCTGTTTAAACCCTAATTTCTGCGCCTCAATAAAATTATATTTGAGTTTATAAAATTTATTGCCTGATATTTGTGGGTGTACCAAGTCCAAACGCTTAATACACAAATCAACCCCTTGATATTGAATAGTCTGCTCAGGAATGGCGTGGGCGATAGATTCAAACATGTTGGTAATCGTTATCTTGGTGGTTAGAGGTCAAATAGGTAGGCATTGTAAAACGGTAGGTGCGGAAGATGAAATCCTTTACATCTTGTTCAGCTCAACTTTACTTAATGCACTTCACTACCAGCATCCGCTAACTAGCAACATCAACAGAGGTCACGACAGACATACCGGGTCTTAAGTTTTCCAAACCTTGTTGATTGGGATCAATCGCAATTTTCACGGCAATGCGTTGCACGACTTTGGTGAAATTTCCTGTGGCATTGTCAGGTTTCAATACACTAAATTCAGAACCAGCCGCAGGGGAGATTTGCTCAACTTTGCCGTAAAATTTTTGATGTTTCATGCCATCGACGCTGAACCACGCTTTTTGACCAATATGCATATCTGCAATTTGCGTTTCTTTAAAGTTGGCAGTCACCCAGCGCTGCTGTGGAATCAAATACATCAGTTGAGTGCCTGCCGCAACATATTGACCAATACGCGGGCTGACTTCGCCAAGTTGACCATCCATAGGTGCCACAATCGTGCTGTAGTCTTTGGTGGTCACTGCCTGATCAAATTGTGCTTTAGCACTATTCACTTGCGCTTTAAGCCCTGTCGCTGCAACTTGTGCAGTTTTGAATGATTCTTTGGCAACCAGTAAATTGGCTTCTGCTTGATGAAGTTGGGCCAAACTATTTTTAGCGTCTGCAATCGCTTTATCTTGTTCTGATTTCGATGCAGCGCCAGTATTGCCGAGTTGTTGGTAGCGCGTCATTTGTGCAAGAGCTAATTCATAGGCCGCACGTGATTGGTCCACTTTCGCTTCGGCTGCCGTAATATCTGCTCTGCGTTGTTCAATGGCCTGGCTTTGATTGGCAAGTGAGTTCTGTGCTTGTTCCACCCCAGATTCAGCCTGTGTGACTTTTTGATCATAGGTCGTTGCATCGATATGCATAAGCACTTGACCTTTTTTCACATGATCAAAATCCGTCACCAAAACATCTTTCACATAACCATTAATTTGTGATGAAAGCACCGTGGTTTTGCCTTTGACATAGCTATTTTCAGTCGACTCGATACTGTTATGAAATGGACCAATCCGCCACGCCCATAAGATCAGTGCAATCCCCAACAAGAGGATAATCAACATGAAAACCAGGGTACGCTGCGGCGTAGAAATAAGCTTGCTCGATGGCGCAGGCATAGCGGTTGCTGTTTGTGGTTGCTGCGGTGCTGCTTGCTCAGTGGGTTTATGGTCTTCGGTCATGTTGTTCTCAATATCAATTAGGTCATTGGGCGGTTGCTTATGTTGTTTAAGTCGGGAAAATTTTAACTACTATCCGTGCGTTGCTGTTGGCGTAATTGATATTTATTTTTGCCCATCAGCAATAAACCCCAAAGCAACAATAAAACGGCGAATATGCCATTTAAAAAAATCACATCGTTATAGGCTCGAACTTGGGCTTCTCGAGTGATGGTTTGATTAAGGCTACGTATGGCTTGTTGTTGATCTAAATTAGGGTCTAAAGAATATTGATGCGCACTTTGCGCCAATTGTTGTAGGCGCTGTTCGACTATAGGGGAGGTTTGCGATAAATCATTATAAATCTGTGCCTGATAAGTTTGGGTACGCATTTGCTGATAGGTCGAAAAGAACGATGATCCAACCAGTCCCCCAAAGGTCTGTGTCGCAGAAAACAGCACGATAAACGTCACCATGTGCGATGGGCCTTTTTGCAAAGCACTGACAATGCCTGTAAGCAAAAGTGGGCCAATAAACATGCCACTAGCAAAGCCCACCAAAAACTGACTCCAATAAAAATCATGCGGTCGTACATCACTGGTCAGGTGGTAATCCAGTGCACAGGCAAAGAGCACGAGACCTGCTGCACCGAGCAGATGAAGCACAATTTTTTCTTTGGAAAAGGTCAGGGCACTAAACACTGTGCCTAAGACAATTCCGATCAGCACAACGGTATAAAAAGAAACGAATTGGTCGGGTCCCATGCCCATGGTTTTCAAAAAATTCACTGCCGCATAGCTTTGTTCAGACATGAGAAAGCGAATGGCAAAGGCACCAATAATAAAACTCACGGTAGACGATGTTCCGAGCCAGCGTGTGACAATAAGGGGGTTGACCCGAAAATGTTCATAGGTCAGACCAACAACTAAAAGAATCAAAGCGGCGATGAGTAAATAGGCCAACCATTCAGCTTCAAACCACCAAAGAATCGGGCCTTGAGTCAACACGATACATAGCAACGCAAAGCCGGGTGCCAATAATGCAAAGGTGAATAAATCTTGCTTTTCAAACACTTCGATACGTAGACTGCGTGGCAGTTTTAGAGAGACCACCATCGCCAAACAACATAAGGCTAAACCTAATTCAAAGGTATAGAAAATAGACCAATCATTTACATCGACCAGATAGGGCGACATGATCCATGCCAGCGGTATACCCAACTGCTGAAAGCCCAAAGCCAGATAAAGCCCACGACCAAAATGAGCACGTTTAAAGGCTTGCATGATGTAATACATCCCAAGCGAACTGAGTGGAGCTGCAAGTAAGCCACTGATCACCCGTGCAAAAATTGCCATTTCATAGGTATGGACAAATAAATGCAGCACCATCACCGCGATAAATAATACCAAGCCAATTTCTGAAAATAGCCTAAGTCCATATTGTTGGCGGGCTTTAAATAAGATCAGGTTAGAGCTGACATTGGCCATAACAAATGCCGCAGGGATCCATGCCGCTTCTGAAGGCGTTAATCCATATTCACCTTGTAGAAGGGGTAAATTTGCCGTGATAAATCCATTACTTAAACTCCCCGAGATCGCAACAAATAAACCGATAAAGAAGTATAAAAAACGCTTATAGGTGGGATGTGCAATGGCAGCCGGAGAGCCGGGCAAAGTCGGTTTTTCTTCGGGTGTCCAATCCGGAGCAGGTTCCAATAAACGCGGTGATTTGGACATGACGTGTTACCCGCAAATACCATGTAGTAAAAATTCCACGGCACGTTTGGCGAGTTTTTCCTGATCTGCCTCGGTATGGCCTTGCAAAGCTGCACGTAAAATGGAGGTGACCATGGCATAGTCTGCCGGTTTAAAGTCTGCTCGGCAGCGACCATTTTGAATGGCCTGATCAATCATCGGTTGCAAAATGGCATCACGTCGTTGGTATATTTCAACCATGGCAGGATCATCCCGATCGATCACACGCCAATATTCCATTAAAGCCGTGAGATAGGGAATATTATAAATATGGTCTTGAATGAGGCGAATAAATCCATCATCGAACTGTGCATAATTAAGCGCACGCTGTTCAAGTCGGTTCAAGGCAGCTTGCATTAAGGCGAGTACCAACTCACGACGGTCATTAAAATTACGATAAAACGTCGCACGTCCAACTTGAGCCTGATTGATGATGAGTTGTAAAGGCGCATTGATCCCGTGAATACGGAATACCTCAATCGCAGCTTCTAAAAGCACTTCTCGGTTTTGCGCAGCGAGTTGTTGACGTGTGGACATTATTCTTTGACATCATCATTCTAAATTTATCTAGCTATTAAACGGACAAAAGTGTCCGAAATAAAATCGTATTCGATAGCAGTTTTGTAACTTGTCTTCTATGTGGTTATAAGAAAATGAATAAATTATTTATTTTAAAAAGAAAATATTTTTCTATCGGCATCAATCTGCATCCGCATTGGAAAGACCGCCGAGACATAATTCCTGACAATTGACCCTAAATCGGCAGATAAATAAGGTGAATATCTGCACAAAAATGCTATGCTGAATTTATAAGCAAGATAATTATAAAAATGGAGGGCATCCAATGAGCAAATTAAGTCGGGCTGTGCTGCCTATGCTGTGCCTGTGCAGTTTTTGGATGGTGGGTTGTGATACGACTGACGAATTGCATCGTCCTCAAAACGAACATCGCACCATGATCATTGGTGGTGTCCCTGTAAATGACCATGACTATAAATTACCCCGTGAGGATGTTGCACTCAATGAAGCCGCTGCGGATGACGACTAGCAGATAGATCCGTCAAAAATAGGGTGGACATACTGTCAGTACACGGTAGTGAGACGTGACATGTAAAGAGTCACAGATGCAGTGTGCTACGTCACATGTGTGAACATTTTGAAGTAGACGTCTTACTTCTGCAGTTTAGTTTGTTGGATTAAAGCCTTACAAACATTTAAAAAGGCTCTGTACTCGCCCAGTATGCCCGAACTGGAATGAACCGCGGTTCAATTGATTAAATCAGGTCAATCTATTAGGTCTATTTGCCAATTGGATGCCTGAATTTCTAAGTTATTTTGTCTAAGTTGCTGACTAATGCTATCGGCTTGTTTCTGTAAATCTGCCACTGCAATGGTTTTAATCCAACGGATTTCACTTGAGCTATAACGACCATTTTCACGGCGTGAGCTGTCAATCGCTTGTTGCAAGATACGATGCTGTTGGGTCAATAAATCACGTTCATTGAGGACCGAAAGCATGCAGCGTCCTGAACTGGTTTTAGCCTGTGCGTTGGTGGCGTGAATCTTTTCAATTAAGCCATAAAGTTCTGTATTTACAGCAAATGCTTCTTGAATTAAAGCATTTGGTTCTTCGCTGGGTGCATCACCTTCTTGAATGAGCACGTTGTTATTGATTCGTTGTTGCAGCGAGGCCAATTTAGTTTGTAAGTCACTGCGTAAAAGTAGGGCTTCGGCTAATTTCATTGTCTTGATATTAATTTGTACTTTTAGCGATCATGCGATGGATTAATGCGGTATTCAAGTTATTTATAGTGAAAAATTTGGTCAATTAAAATAAACACTGCAAATTATAGGGAGAAATTCAGAGATTCTATCTGTAAAATTGCCACGAATTTAAGTGAAAACGGTGTGACAGTGGAATCATTTTGGATATTAGGCTCGATTGCGGCAGCACTATTACTTGGTGCAATGAGCCCGGGGCCAACGTCAATTTATGTGGCGAAGAATTCCATTGCGATTTCACGTAAACACGGTTTATTTACCGCGCTTGGTACAGGTTTAGGCGCTGCAATATTTGGGCTATTAGCGGTATTGGGTTTGCAGGCATTTTTATTGGCTGTACCTTCTGCTTATTTGGCTTTAAAAATTTGTGGTGGTTTATATCTGCTTTGGATGGCATTTAAAATTATAAAACATGCCAAAGAACCCATCGAAGCAGGCGATGCGAGCAGTTCGGAAATGTCACTCCGTCGTGCATTTACCACTGGTTTAATTACCCAGTTGTCGAATCCGAAAATTGCAATTGTGTTAGCCAGTATTTTTACGGCACTTTTACCGAAAGAGATTCCAACGTATTTTTACTTTGTACTGCCAGTTTTGTGTTTCTTTATCGATGCAGGGTGGTGCTCATTGGTCGCTGTGGCTTTGTCAGCAGAAAAACCACGTAAAGTCTATTTGAAGTTTAAAGCGGGTTTTGATCGGGCAGCAGGGGCAGTGATGACAGTGCTTGGGTTAAAGCTGATTTTTGGGATGAAGTGATTGAACTTAGCTCCCCAAAAAAAGCCTCTACGAATAGAGGCTTTTTTATGCTGAAATTTTTGAGGTCAAATGTATCTTTGCAGGCTGTCGCGTATTAATTCTGCTATATGTGTTGGTAGAGCTGAGTTAAAAACAAGTTAATTAGATCGATATTGTTGCTATTAAACGGGTAAATTTCTTCATTTATCATGTTATTTACTGTTATTATTTGTATGCTTTTTATATAAATATCAGAGGGATGATATGTCTAATAAAATTTTATTAATAGCTGCATTGGGGTGTATGTCTTTAACAGCTTGTTCAACAACAGAGACTTCTAGAACTATACAAGCGCCGCAAGTCACAGCAGCAACCGCAGCGGTTCAATATACTGGTGTAAAAACACCTGTTTCGATTGGTAAATTTGACAATCGCTCAAGCTATATGCGTGGTATTTTTTCGGATAATGTTGATCGTTTAGGTGGTCAAGCAAAAACAATTTTAGAAACGCATCTTCAGCAGTCTGGATATTTCTCTGTACTTAACCGCGATAATTTATCTGAATTACAGCAGGAATCTGGATTCAGTAAATCTGCGCAGTCGATTAAAGGTGCGCGTTTTGTATTAACTGGTGATGTGTCTGAGTTTGGTCGTAAAGAAGTGGGTGATCACCAGCTTTTTGGTGTACTAGGTCGTGGTAAAACTCAAATTGCTTATGCAAAAGTTAATCTAAACATTGTAGATGTAAAAACGGCTGAGATTGTACACTCTGTACAAGGTGCTGGTGAGTACGCACTCAGCGAACGAGAAGTACTTGGCTTTGGCTCTACTGCATCTTACGATTCAACATTAAATGGTAAAGTTTTAGATTTAGCTGTACGTGAAGCAGTGAATAATCTTGTGCTTGATTTACAGACTGGCAAGTGGTCTAACAAGTAATAGGATGTTGCTGTGAGACATATTTTTTTATTGATGAGCGGTCTTATTTCGCTAAGTTTGGTTGGGTGCGCAACTGCGCCAAAGTCATTGTACAGCTGGGGTGAATTTCCACAGCAAACTTATTTATCTTTAAGTTTGCCTGAGAAAGCGATGCCACAAGATCAAGTATTAAAACTTGAAAAAGACGTTGAAAAAGCTAAGGCGAAAAACTTAGCTGTTCCGCCTGGACTGTATGCACATTTGGGACTGCAATACCTAAATATGAATGATGCACCGCGTGCGATTCAATATTTTGAGCTTGAGCGTCAGGTCTATCCTGAGTCGACTGTATTAATGGATCGTTTATTGAAAAAAATGACGGGTCAAACTTCAGCAGGAGCAAAAAAATGAAGCATTTAAAAACTTTATTTACAGTTACTGCCGTTGTTGGCTTATTAACGGGTTGTGCAACTGCACCTAAAAATACACGTGATTTAAGTACCTATACTGCAAATATGCCAAAATCTATTTTGGTGATGCCACCTGTGAATGAATCACCTGATACTCGTGCAACCAATAGTTACTGGTCGACTGTGACGGTGCCAGTAGCTGAAGCTGGCTATTACGTTTTTCCAATCAGTGTTGTTGACACCATGTTTAAAGAAAATGGTGTTTATAACGGCGCAGATGCACAAACGATTAGCCCTAAAAAGCTTCAAGAAATCTTTGGTGCTGATGCTGCGCTTTATGTCAAAGTGAAGGAATACGGTTCTAAGTATCAAGTTATTCAAACTGTTGCAACGGTTGCTGTTGAAGCGAAGTTAGTTGATCTAAAAACAGGTGAGTTACTTTGGGAAGGAACTGAAAAGCAAGTGCTGTCTAACAGCAACAATAATGCTGGTTTAGTCGGTATGCTAGTGGGTGCTTTAGTTGACCAAATCTCGAATCATTTAAGCGATAAAGCTTATGTGTTGTCTGGGACAGTTAGTCATTTACTTTATTCACCTCGTTTAAGTGAGCAGAAGGGCTTGTTGTATGGGCCTCGTTCGCCAAACTTTGCGCAGAATGGATTAAGTCCGCAGAAATAATAAAAAGCCCCTCTAGTTAGGGGCTTTTTAGTTGTTATGTTTATGTGTTGATGAGAATACGTGCAAAGAATAGGGGTTTTATATTTTTCATGGAATTCTTATAGCTTGTAAGATAGTGGATGTTTTTAGCATACATTAGGTTGTTTTTCCTTTTAATAAAAAAATTGATCGTTTCTCGAATATAAATGTGATTATTTTTGGTTAAATTTTTATTTTTTAAGTAGGAATAATCTTATTATTGGAAGTTGCTTAGGGTAATGTGTATCTGCAAGCATAAAATATATGGAGGTGTAAATGGAAACAAGAATTGCTTGTTTGACTTGTAAAGCACTTATTTTATCTGATACGGCAATAAAGAATCAGGGTTTATGTGTTCCTTGTGCTAAAGGCTATAGAAACCAAATAGAAGCAGCTAAGAAATACTACGATGAGGAGAAAAAATATAGAGCATCTGAAGAATATGTATATTGGTTGAATTTATCACAGCAGGTATCTGATTTAGCGGATTTGAAAAAACTAAGTTTTGAGAATCAAGTCTATTTTGTTGTGAAAATATTAATTGCAGAAGTTTTTAATGGTGGATTTGATCAATATTTTCATAATAGCTCAGGCGATTATTATGCTGAAACGATACAAGCTCTAAAAGCGTTACAGGCTTTTGAAAGTTTAGAATTATTAGAAAGTGCGAAAATACTATTATTTGGTGCTTTAGAGGTTCCAGTTGAGCAAGGATTAAGATTTAATATTTTAAAAAACAGCACCGAAGCTGAAAGTATTCAATTGGATCAGTTGGATAAATTTTTTGGGGAGTTTCCAGATCAACTTGATCAAAAGCTACGTCAATTTGTCGAAATGAATCATTTATTTAAAGTATATGAGTAGCTAAAAGTGATTCTTTGCAATACGACAAGGCAAATGCTGAAGTTCTAAAATTTACAGCTGATTTGCTCGATTTCATAAAAAACAGAACTAGTCACAGAGCATTGTTTTAGATGGTAGGCGACATGGATGTCGCCGTTCACTTGTGATACATGGACGCACCATCAAGTAAACAAAAGATTTTTTGTTACCTTGCGAAGCAGTGCTTCTCATCTCCTAAAAGGAGAGGGAACTTTTAGGCATAAAAAAAGCCCCTACAACGTAGAGGCTTTTTCCAATCTTAATCTTAAAAGTTAAGACACTTTATCACCAGCTTTAGCACCAGATTCAGGTGAAATTACCCAAACACCTTCGCCATTACCCGCAGCTAAAACCATACCGTTAGAAATACCAAAACGCATCTTACGTGGTGCAAGGTTAGCCACCATCACCACTAATTTGCCTTTTAAGTCTTCAGGTTGGTAGAACTCACGAATACCGCTAAACACGTTACGTGGCTCAGCTTCGCCGACATTTAAGGTCAATTGAAGCAGTTTGTCTGAACCTTCAACGTGAGCAGCTTCTAAAACTTCCGCTACACGTAAGTCAACTTTCATAAAGTCTTCGATACCGATAATTTCAGCTTCGCCAACTTTAAGCTCAGGTTTCTTTTCAGCTTTCTTCTCTTTTTTCTTCTCAGCTTTTGGTGCTTCCGCAGGTGCAGCTAAAGAGTCTTTAGACGCATCAACCATAGCAGCAACAGCTTTTGGATCTACACGCTGCATTAATGGTTGGAATTGAGCAATTTCATGATCCACCAAAATCGTTTTACCAGACGCAAAGTCGAAAGATTCTAATTTTAAGAAGCTTTGAACTTCTGCTGCCAAGGTAGGAAGTACTGGTGCAAGGTAAACAGCCAATTGACGGAATAGGTTAATACCTACTGAACACACGTCATGTACTTGTTGTTCTTCGCCTTCAATTTTCGCTAAAGCCCAAGGCTTTTTCTCGTCGATATATTGGTTGGCTTTGTCAGCAAGCGCCATGATTTCACGGATTGCCGCAGAGAATTCACGTGCTTCATATTGAGCAGCGATTGATGCACCTGCATCAATAAAGCTTTGTACCAATTCAGGCTCTGCACACGTTGCAGAAAGTTTGTTATCAAACTTGGTGTTGATGAATTTCGCACAACGGCTAGCGATGTTTACCACTTTACCAACAAGGTCTGAATTCACTTTTTGAACGAAATCATCAAGGTTCAAGTCAGAATCTTCAACTTTGTCAGAAAGTTTAGACGCGAAGTAGTAACGTAAGTATTCAGGGTTCAAATGCTCAAGATACGTTTCTGCTTTAATGAATGTACCACGAGATTTAGACATCTTCTGACCGTTTACAGTCAAGAAACCATTAACGAATAAGCTTGTTGGGGTACGGTAGTTTGCACCTTCAAGCATTGCAGGCCAGAACAACGCGTGGAAGTAAACGATGTCTTTACCAATGAAGTGATAGACTTCATTTTGAGAATCCTTTTTCCAGTAATCGTCAAAGCTTAGGTCAGGACGTTTGGTCTTGATGTAGTTTTCAAAGCTCGACATATAGCCGATCGGTGCATCTACCCAAACGTAGAAGTATTTGTTTGGCGCATCTGGAATTTCAAAACCGAAGTAAGGTGCATCACGTGAGATGTCCCAGTCAGATAAACCTGCTTCAAACCATTCATCCAATTTGTTGGCAATCGACACAGGTAGACGACCTTCATCACGTGTCCATTTTTGTAGGTATTCACCAAAGTTCGGCAGTTTAAAAAAGTAGTGATCTGAAGATTTCTCTACAGGAGTCGCACCACTTAAAGTCGATTTCGGATTCAACAATTCAGTTGCGTTATAGGTTGTACCGCACACTTCACAAGAGTCGCCGTATTGGTCTTCTGCTTTACATTTTGGGCATGTGCCTTTAATGAAACGGTCAGACAAGAACATCGCTTTTTCAGGGTCAAACAATTGCGTAACAGGGCGTACAGCAATGTTGCCTGCTTCACGGTTCTTAATATAAATCTCAGAAGCGCGTGCTTGGTTTTCAGGGCTGTTGGTTGAGTCGTAATGGTCAAAGTCAACTTTAAAGCCAGCAAAGTCACGCTCATGTTCTTTTTGAACATTGGCAATTTGCTGTTCAGGTGTAATACCGTTTGCTTCCGCACGGAGCATGATCGCTGTGCCGTGAGCATCGTCCGCACATACATAAGTCACGTTATGACCCATTGCACGCATCGCACGTACCCAAATATCTGCTTGGATATAACCGAGTAAATGACCCATATGAATTGGGCCATTCGCGTATGGAAGGGCGTTAGTAACTAAAATATTACGCACGGATATGACTCTCTCATTCGTATTTATGCAATGGGCTGTAATTTTACATGAGATAGCCAGTACTTGCACAAGGGAATAGGTGAAATCTTTGCAAAAGTAAAAAATTCTATATTGCTGACACAATTACAGTGATAATAGGGCATAACTGTGATGCCTAAGAGTAACAAGCCCATGTATGAAGATGACTATGAAGACGATCAGCCAATCACTCGTATTCCTCAAAATGAACAGCGTCATAAATTGGGGCATCACATTATTAAAGATGCGCAGCAATATTTAGAACAGATTTCAGCAGATGAACATGCCTTACTGATTCAAACTCTGCGTCATTTGGCACAAGATGAGCCTTATTTCGATATTTTGGCCGATGAATTAGATCAGCCGGTAGAAATGAAAGTAGCGAATGATGCTTTAAATTTATTGTATTTTTGGCAACTGCTTCATCAACATGAAAATGATGCAGACTTTGATTTTCTGAATGTCATCAATAGCGAGTTTTTCCAAACTGAAATGTTGAAAGCCTTTGATGCTTTGAATATTGGTGAACATAAAGCAGCGCGCCGTCAGGTACTTTTAGATGCGTTTAAACTGTATAAATTAGACATTCATGCAGGCTGTATCCCAGTGTTATATGCACAGCTTGAAGGCATCTTGACAGACGTGCTGATTCAAACGGGTTTCTTAAGTCAAAATGGCACTAAATTTGTCGATGTCTATAAAATTGTACCGGGGCTTAAAGGCAGTGAAATTAAAAGCCTTTGGCACAAATCTAAAATTGCCAATGAGTTAAATCCGTATTTTGCCGAATTGGCGGCCTATCAAATGGATAACAGCTCTACCGTAGCGATGACCCGTCATAATATTTTGCATGGTACCGATGTCGCGCATTTTAATCAGGGACGGAGTTTCATCCTGTTTATTTGGCTGTTTTCCGCAGTGAGCTTTATGAGTACGGTCAGCAAATAAGTTTAATTTCAAGAGATCAATGCATAGGAGTGGCATTGATCTCTTTGCATTACATCATCCTTTAAAATTAAAAGCATAGAGTAAAATCGACCATACATATTTGTATCAAGCCATTGTGAAAATAGGCAATCACATGGCGTTTTCCTGTGGTTGATTTGTTTCTAAATGCGTCTATTTCAAGTATCTGCTTCAAATCGCGTTATAACTATTGTTAGACAATAACAGAGAAGAGGCGAGAACGATGACAACTGAAAATAAAATTGATCAATTGAAAGATAAAGCGTCAGAGTTGGGTGATGATCTAAAGCTCAAAGCCAAAGAGGCTCAACTTGAAGGTGAAAAAGCACTCGATGGTACAAAGCATAAAGTTGAAGAACTCAAGCTTGAGGGTGAAAAAACCTTAAATGACGCCAAACATGAACATGCAGAACAGCATGCTGAAACCAAAGACCGTCTAGAGCAGTTAAAAGCAGAAGCGAGTCATAAATTTGATGAAGCCAAAGTCAAAGCTTCCGAACTTAAACATGAGGCTGTCGAAAAATTTGATGAACTAAAAGTGCAGGCGACAGAGAAATTTGACGAGTTAAAAAAGAAAGCCACTGACACACTGAATAAGTTTAAAAAAGATGATCAAGCTTAATTGGGGCTGATCAAAAAAGCCGTTCTATCAAGAGCGGCTTTTTTAGGATTCATTGTTTTAATCCATCTAAATTTTCAGTCTTAATATTTTTGACTTGATCATCGACTACGGTAATCACGTAGCGCATATTAGCAATTTCATAGGTGTAATCTACTGCTAGTTTTGCAGGTTGATTTTTCTCTTGCAGCGGATAAGACAGCATTTTCATCGGAGAAGCTTGCATACGCGAGCGCATGAGATCGAGGCTATCACCAATCGCCACAGTTTGTCGGTCAGGTGTTTGAATGGCTTCAGTCGCAATTTCTGCATAGGCTGCTGAAGTCAGGAGCATCAAGGCACATAAAGTCGTTTTATACACAGACTTCTTATACATAGTCTTCCCCATTTTTAAAATTAAAAGCACAAAATGTGCCGTTGAATGGCACATCCATCGCTATGATTATTTTGTTGAAACGATTGAAATATAGACTGAAATTACGCTGTAAATGTATGGTTGAAATGTAATCAATTTAAAATTTAATTGCATTGGTTTAACCGCATAGATCAACTACAAGGGCATTTTAAGTGTCGCACGTTTGAAAACTTGTTTGAAAGCTGACTAAATTACTCAACTTTATAAGCTTATAGGGATAAGTCATTCATCTCCCTCTTACTCTGTGGCAGATGAACAGGTAAACTATCGCTATTATCTTTTGATGTTCCTGTTTGGAGACAACATAATGTCGTGGCTTTCTTCTCTAAAATCTGTGTTTTCACCCTCCCAAGAGGTGAAAGAGGAGGAAATCCAACAGGTTTTACAAAACTATGTACTTCCCAATTCGAATAATGCCTTAAAAGACCGTATTACTCAGGTGAATGTGCAAGGTCAGATCTTACAGATCACGATTAATACCTTTCCTTCAGAAGCCGATGACTTACAAAAAATCCATGATGATTTGGCTGATGCGTTAGAAAAATGCGGTATTAACGAGCTGAATATGCATGTGATTCAACAAAAAACAGGGCATAAATCTGAAGGTGGTTGTGGTCATCATCATGCAGAAGGCGAAATTTGTTCTAGCCAAGAAAAAGCTGATAGTTCAGCTGCAAAAAGTCAGTTACCTCCAGTTGTGGATGCGTCTGCGAAAACACCTGAAGCACCTGCCGAAGTTGATCCGAATAATCCACCGATTCAAAAAGCGGCTCCACAACAGCGTGATGTACCGAAACATCCACGCATTAAAAATGTCATTTTGGTGTCATCTGGTAAAGGTGGTGTGGGTAAATCGACCACCACTGTGAATTTGGCGCTCGCATTACAACAGCTGGGTTTAAAGGTTGGGGTATTAGATGCAGACATCTATGGTCCAAGTATTCCAACGATGCTCGGCAATGCAGGCCGCACGCCGATGATTGAAGCTGAGCAATTTGTTCCTATTGAAGCATATGGTATGGCTGTGCTTTCAATTGGTCACTTAACTGGGGATCACAATACGCCAGTGGCTTGGCGTGGGCCGAAAGCGACAGGGGCGTTAATGCAGCTCTTTAACCAAACTTTATGGCCTGATCTGGATGTATTGGTCATTGATATGCCACCAGGCACAGGTGATATTCAGTTGACGCTTGCACAGCGTATACCGGTGACAGGTGCTGTGATTGTGACGACACCACAAAACGTTGCATTAATGGATGCGACCAAAGGCATTGAATTGTTTAACCGTGTACACATTCCCGTGATGGGTGTGGTTGAAAATATGTCGACTCACATCTGTTCAAACTGCGGGCATGAAGAGCAAATCTTTGGCACAGGTGGTGGCGACCAACTTTCAGCCCAATACGACATTCCACTCTTAGGTCGTTTACCGTTGAACGTACAAATTCGCGAAAATGCCGATGCAGGGAAACCGTCGGTAATTGCTGGTGATGATGCTGCTGAAAGCTACATGGCGATTGCACAAAAAGTTGCAGATGCATTACCTCAGGCTGAAAAAGATAAAAACCGTATTTTCTAAGGGTGAACTGAAATTTAAGTTGATCGTATTAAAATCTGGCCTCGTGCCAGATTTTTTATAACGTGGTATTGGGAGTGTTTGAAAATTATGAGTACTGAACTTTAGACATTCAACGATGTCTATGAATTACACATCTAAAAAACGATTTGCACAATTTCTTATTTTTCCTGCGATTATAAGCCGTCTGCTAAGGATAAAATTCTTGAGGCATATCAAAGGATGTCGCGTTTGTACTTAGTTTTTACAAAATAGCTTTCACGATATTTCTATTATTTTGGCTAGGATCAATTCTCTGAACGGCAGTAACTGTACAAACGCATTGTGTCTTAGATTTTTTGCCAAATGTCCTCTGTTACAAGGGGCTTAGCATTGAAAAAATATAGAGGAACAAATAATTTTAAATATTATTTGAAGTCATTAAAACCCACCCATCAAATGAGGGTACGCCTTAGTCTAAGAAATTAAAAAGCCCGGTAATTACCGGGCTTTTTAATTGGTTTTTTAGGAGGAAAGAGACGGGTTTGCTTTACGTTTAGCAGTGATAATATTCACCGTAATTGCGATGATGACCATGATAATGCCTACAATATCTGTAATGGTTTCTGGAATAATCATACACAGCGCACCCACACCTAAAAAAATACGCCAGAACCAGTTGAGATAAGTCTTGAAATAACCTTCAACTGCGGAGCCTAAAGCGAGAATTCCTATCACTGAAGTGACAGTAATACTCACTATAGTTGTCCATGCAGGAAAGGCAAATTCTCGAGCATTGACTGCAACATTGGTGGTATCAATCATCAGCATGGCAGGGTTATAAACGAATAAAAATGGAACAATAAAACCAGCAAGAGATAGTTTTAAGGCCTGAAACCCAGTGCGCATTGGATCACCGCCTGCAATTCCTGCGCCCGCAAAGGCGGCAAGGGCAACTGGTGGGGTGATGTTTGCAAATAAACCAAAATAGAACACAAACATATGCGCGACTAATACAGGGATATCAAAGTTTGCGAGTGCTGGTGCTGCCATGGTGGCAGTAATGATATAGGCCGGAATAGATGGAAGCCCCATGCCTAAAATCATCGATGCAATCATGGTCAAAAATAAAGTGAGAAAGAGACTACCTGCACCTAAACTCATAATTGAAGAAGTCATTACTGAACCAAAACTTGTCAGACTTACTACGCCGATAATAATACCAACGACAGCACAAGCAGCCATCACAGATAATGATTGTTTGGCTCCATCAACGAGCGCATCTAAAATATCTTTTACACCCATTCGTGTTGATTTTCTTATAGCTGCTACAAAGATGGTCAGGACGATGGTGTAGACAGCAGCATAGCTCACAGGAATATTTTGAAATAAGAAAAAGACCAGTGCCAAAATTGGAATAAGTAAATGTCCACGCTCTTTTAGAACTTCTTTTACTTTTGGTAAATCAGCTTTAGGTACGCCTTTCAGATCATCTTTACCCGCACGGAAATGAACTTGAGCCATGACGCCAAGGTAATACAATAAAGCAGGTAATAAGGCGGCTAGTGCAATTGTGCCATAACTCACGCCAGTTGTTTCGGCCATAATGAAGGCACTCGCACCCATGACTGGTGGCAAAATTTGTCCACCAACGGATGCACTGGCTTCAACGGCACCAGCAAAATTCTTGTGATAACCAATCTTTTTCATCAATTGAATAGTAAATGAGCCTGTACCAACAACATTGGCAACAGCAGTGCCATTAATACTGCCCATAAATCCACTTGAAATTACAGCAACTTTGGCAGGCCCACCTTGTTTATGTCCAGCCAGCGCCATGGCAAGATCATTGAATAATTTCCCCATACCTGATTTTGCAAGAAAAGCACCAAAAAGGATAAATAAGAAAATAAAGGTGACGGATGCACCAATTGCCGAAGAATATAAGCCTTCGGTTTTTAAATACATATGTCCGAAAATGTCGCTGATGGTATAAGGGCGAGTAAGTAATCGATCTGGCATCCAATCAAAGTGACTGATAAATGTATAGGTCAGGAAAATTAAACTTAAAATGGGCAACATCCACCCCATGACCCGGCGAGTTGCTTCTATGACTAATACCACACTCATAATTGCAAACGCGATATCTAAGGTATTTGGAATACCACCTCGAGTGGTCATAATAGATTGATATTCTTTCCATAAATATAAAAAACTGAAGATGGAAAGCAAAGCCAAGAACCAATCGAGAAGTGAAATATGCTGTCGGGAGCTTGTTTGACGAGCTGGATAGAGTAAAAAAATGAGTGCTAGGCCAATAGCGACATGGGCTGCACGCTGTATTAACTCAGGTAAAGGATTAAACGTAATAAATAAATGAAATAATGAATAAAAGATCGCTACAAATGCAACAAAGTAGGTAACAGATTTGCTCATATTGATTCGAGTAACAGATTCCCGATCAAATTTTTCTAATATGGCTTGTTGTTGTTTCTCATCGAGTTGTTCTAATACAACTTTATCTTCTTTGGAATTCATAGGCATTCTCCAATCCACCAAGACTTCCATTTGGGTTGATATTGAACCGAGATGTTGACCAAACTATAGTCTGGGTAACTTTGAAAAATAGACCAAATTTTTTGGTCAGCGAGGATCGTGCCTTGCATATTTCTAGAAATCACCCAGTTGATTTCATCTATATTTTGATTGACCCGCATTCTAATCACACCATTTTTTTGAAACTCAATGGGATAATTTGAGGGTGTACCTGCACCAAATGAAATCAAATCGGTGTGGCGCAGTAAAAACGTATTCTTTTGACGCTGATATTGTTCAGACCAAGCCGTCTTTTCTACTGAATGCTTCCACTGTAAATCAAATTGATCAGTTGAAATTTTGCATATATCAGTTTCAACTCTAACCTGCGTATACAGTGTTGGATAGCTAGCATAGATTAAGAAGAACAATATAAAAAATGCAGTATAAACTGCATTTTTTTGAAGCTTATTATTTTTTAGCCACTTCATCATAGTAGCGTTTCGCGCCTGGATGTAGAGGCGCTACAAGGCCTTGTTGAGCACCTTCAAGCGTGATTTCTGTTGCTGCTTGGTGTGAAGTTGCCAATTGAGGCAAACTGTCAAAGAAAGTTTTTGTTAGTTTGTAGACATCATCATCCGATATATCTGTGCGAACAACTAATGCATTTTTAATTGCGGCAGTTTGAATGTCCGCAGTATTGCCATATGTGCCTTTTGGAATAATCATCGGTAAGAAATAACTTTGATCTTTAGCTATTTCTTTGACTTTATCTGCATTGATTGAAACCAACTGTAGATCAAAGCTTTGTTGAAGTTCCATGAGTGATGAATTTGGAATGCCACTAGTCAGGAATGCTGCATCAAGCTTGCCACCTTTTAAAGCATCAGCGGCTTCAGCATAGCCCAAATAATCAACTTTAATATCTTTATAGGTGATTCCAAAACCATTCAACAGTGTACGTGCATTTACTTCTACACCTGAATTTTGTGCACCTACAGCGATACGTTTACCTTTCAAATCTTCGATATTTTTGATCCCTGATTTTTTAGAGGTTACGATTTGTACGTAGTTGGGATAAAGCGCTGCGACTTGGCTGACATTCTCAACTTTACCATTTGCGAAACTTCCTGTTCCGTTCAGTGCTTCTGTTAAGCTGTCACTCATAACAAATGCCATTTCAACTTTATTCTGTTTCAGAAGGTTTAAGTTTTCGACGGATGCACCTGTAGTTTGAGTCTTAGAATTTACACCAAAGGTTTTGTTATAAATTTCTGCAAGACTTGTCCCAATCACATTGTAAGGTCCTGATGCCCCACCAGTTGCAATGGTTACGAACTTGGTTTGAAGTTTGTCAGATGTAGCAGTTTCTGCGCTTTTTCCTTCCGTGGTATTTTTTGAAGTAGATTGATCATTTGAGCAAGCAGTAATACACGCCAAAGTAACCGAGAGTAACGTGAGTTTTGTCCATTGGTTCATAGAAACGTCCTTTTACACATAAATTTTGAATATTGATTTGATGAGTTTTAATTTTAATTTCCACTACTCAATTGAACATAACTTAATCAATTATTTTTGAAAAGTATTTTTTTTTGATTTTTTAGTCTCCAATAAATAATGGTTATGCGTAAGAATGGCATGGAGCTATATCGTTTATTTTAATAATATTTTGTTACGTGTAAAAACTGTAGGGTATACATGGAATCATGTGAAATTTCTTTTATAAATATAAGTTCAAACTATTTCTTTGAATTGTAAGGTGCTCTGAATGACTGTTCAGCTAAGGTTCTGTTTTTTCTATTTAAGTTACTGAATTTATAATTAAATAAGGAGTTTTTTATAAGCATTTCTATTTTTTATTTTGCTAATACGAAACAACTGAATTAATCTTCGCGGATTAAGTTTGAGGTCAAAGTATGATTTCATGGTTTTTTATTGGTCTAGTTATCAGTATTTTGTTAACGCCGGGACCAACCAATACGCTACTCGCATCTTCGGGTATTCAAGTTGGGCTACGTAAATCATTCCGACTCATTCCAGCGGAAGCCTTTGGTTATCTTATTTCGATTAGCCTATGGGGTTTTCTCATTGGTAAAATTTCCGTACATCTGCCTTTACTGCCGACCATTTTAAAACTGTTTAGTGCTGGCTATATTCTATTTTTGGCTATGCGATTATGGCGTACAGCAACTGTTGCTGAAAATTTTAATCAAAAGGGCATTCGTGCACGCGAACTCTTTGTTGCGACGTTATTAAACCCCAAAGCATTATTATTCGCATCTGCGATTTTTCCTGCATTGGCTTGGCAAAATGCGCAGTATTATGTAGCTCACATGCTGATCTTTTTGTTGTTGATCGTTCCTATTGCATTTTTTTGGACCTTCCTTGGTTCAGTTTTGGCATCGAATAAAATTAGTTGGCTCAATCAAGCCAATTTACAACGAACAGCATCGCTAGTCTTGGTTAGTTTTTCGATACCACTGAGTTATTCTGCGATTTTAAAACTTTAAATTGATTTGAAAATGACTAAATCCGCTTAGTTCGGCAAAGCTTATTTTCATTAAGTTGGATTTCAGTTAAAGTACCACGCAATAATTGATTTAAGTTTTTGGATAGAGATAAATGGCTATTAAGTCTGATCGTTGGATTCGCGAAATGAGCGAAAAACACGGCATGATTGAACCGTATGCAGAAAACCAAGTCCGTTATGATGAAAATGGCGAAAAGCTTATTTCGTATGGCGTGTCGAGCTATGGTTATGACGTGCGCTGTGCTCGTGAATTTAAAGTCTTTACCAATGTTCATTCAGCAATTGTTGACCCTAAAAACTTTGACGATAAAAGCTTTATTGATATCGAATCAGACGTTTGTATCATTCCGCCAAACTCGTTTGCACTAGCACGTACAGTCGAATATTTCCGTATTCCACGTAATGTGTTAACCGTTTGTTTGGGTAAATCAACCTATGCTCGCTGCGGTATTATTGTCAATGTGACGCCTCTTGAACCAGAGTGGGAAGGTCACGTGACTTTAGAATTTTCGAATACAACCAACTTGCCTGCACGTATTTACGCGGGTGAAGGTGTCGCACAAATGTTGTTCTTTGAATCAGACGAAGTGTGTGAAACCTCTTATAAAGACCGTGGTGGTAAATACCAAGGTCAAACCGGTGTGACTTTACCGAAAGCTTAATCCTTCGGATTTAGTTTAAAAAAAGCGGGCGAATTAGCCCGCTTTTTTGTTGGGTCATTCATCGGAAAATAGACCATTCGGTGGGGAAGTTTTTGCAATTGAGTAATTATTCAGCATAATAAAAAGTTAAGTGACTGGTCTATCACAAGTCTCCATTTAAGGAATAAATGGACAATAACATCAAAGCCAGTTCTCAGGAATAAATATAAGAGAGATGCAGAGCATCTGATAAAAGGAAGGTCGAGATGACTCAATTCACCCAGGCTAAGTTATTCCGCCAGAGTTGCTTAGCAGCCGCAGTCAGCATGTTTGCTGCACCATCTGTTTATGCGCTTCAAGATTTATCAGATGAAGCACTTTCAGCCACAACGGGTGAAGGTGTTGCACTCACTTTAGAAAATTTCAAAATGGTCTTTCAAGGCCCAAATGACCGTTCTGCGGCTTCTAGTTATGCATCTGCTATGGTTGATCCAGGGAAAAACGATACAGGTTTTATTCGGATTATTCCTACAGGTGAAAACTATGAACAATTAGGGCAGCGAGCTTACGATAAAATCTACAAAGCAGCTTATGTTGATGCTTATCAGCAAGGGCGAGTTACGGGCTATAACGGTGTTTATGACTCAACTTTCTTAAGTTCTAAAAGCACCTATGAGACCAATAATGCTACACGAGTAACCAATGAAACCATAACAACATATTCAACAGAATATCGTGGTCGATTAGTACAGTCTTATCTTGAATCGCCAACGATGCAGGCATATTACAATCAGCGTTATGATGATTATTACAATGGTTCATCGTCTGGTTTGAAATTAGAAGATGATGGTACAACGAAAGAATCAATTACACCGTGGTTAAAAGAAAAGTCTCAAGCTGCTGCTTTAAAAAATACCTATGAAATGATTGAGTTACTATACGGTAACAATAGTACGGGTAATTTACCGACCACTTCGACTTTTTATAAAAATTATGTCTCAGGAAAAATTACACGTTCAAATCTTATTGATCCAACAAAAGATGCTCAGTTAAATGCCAAAGCGGCAGAAACCCTCAATCAGTTGGCAACAGACTATGCCAAGCTTGAAGCTCAAAAGGCAAGCGATGCAGCATTAGCAACGGTGAAAAAAAATGCTGAGATTACAGCCAAACAAATTGCATCTACTGCAACCGTATCGAGCCTCAGATCGAAAGCAGATGTTTTTATTTATGGTTTAGCATTATCCAATAGCAAAGACAAAAATGGCAAAAGTTCATTAGCAACGCGCTATACAGACCAAGGATTTAATTGGGGTACAGCAGAAAACCCATGGCTTTTCCATGCGGGTAATCAAGATGTTGAACAATTTGCGAAAGATAATAAGGGGAATGTTGGTTACTTAGCGATTGAGGCACCATTAAAGAAAATTGCGGCAGATGATGCATCTAACAACATCAAGCTTGGTTTGTGGATGGATGTATTTTCACGGTCTTTAAATTCAAGTAATGTCGTCGATCCGATTACCGGTGCGCCGACTAGCGGCTTAGATAAAGACTATCGTTTACGTACTCAAATTGTTGCGAATGGCCTGAGTTTTAATGGTTCACAAGTTCGAATTTTTCAAACCCTAAAATCTACAAATACAAATTACAACCAAACCTTAGGTTTAGCCAGTTTAATTCGTATTAATACCAATGATCGTGCTGAGTCACTGAGTATCAATGATGGAGATTTGGATGCTCGCGGCATGCGTATCAGTACAGCTGCACGCCCTGAATTGGATGATGGAACAGCAGCGACACCAGCGATGGATCGATCTGCAGCTCCAATCTTTCATGAAACTGAAGGTCTATATTTATATAGCCCAAATATCAATTTAGTTTTAGGAAATATGTATCAGCCCTTTATTGTGGGTTCAGAAGGTCGAAATATTATTTTGGAAGTGACACGTATTCCAAATGTACCTTCTATTTACAGTAAAATTTATACTTACTATACGGATATCGCTGGTAATACCACAGGTACATCGGGTTTAAATGCCTCAGACTTTAAAGGATCAACCTGTAACGTCTATAGTTGTGGCACGGAGTTAAAAGCAAACTCTTCAGATGCGACAGCACTATATCAAGGACGTAATGCAACACACAGTAGCATTGCGATCGGTACAGTAGAGCGCTTGCCTGGTAATCTGTTGAATGCAAAAAGTACGGATACTGCGACAGGTGTGGTGTTTAAAGGTGTCAATGGACAAAGCACGAATTTAGGATCTGTTGCCATAGATGGCGTATTGATTCAGCACTTAAAAATAAGAACAACAGGGCTGTAGGAGAAATCACATGTATAAAATTTTATGCGCTGTTGTTTGTGCTGCACTGACACAAACTCATGCAGGTTTAGTGTCTATGGATAATAGGGAACTTACCGCTGCAACCGGTCAAGGCGGTGCAGATCTCAGTTGGACACTTTCCTTAAATCATCAATATGCCAATGATATGTCAAAAAACAACATATCAATCATGGATGCGAATGGTAAAACAACGCAAGCATTTTATGGATATCAATGTTCATCCAATGAGTTTTGTCGCTTAGCACTTGCGCCCAATAATCATGTGGATGCAAATGGTAATAAGAAATGGTTGGTGTTTAAACAGTTTCAAGGAACGTTACAGATCGATCAATTTTCACTAGATGGTGTGACGATTATCAATCGTGAAGGTAATCCACAAACGGCTATGCAGTTGACATTTTATGATGATAAGCCATTAAAAATTAGGAATTTAGGCTTTGCTACGTTGGCGGTGGAAACAGGTACGACAGGTAAGGAAGGTTATGAGAATACCAGTACTTATACGACCTATACCGAAAAGAAAGCTGATGGAACAACTTCAACTTTAGCTGTGCCTGATTTTGATCGTGGTTCAGAACAAGGATTTATGGGTGTTAATGTGCACGGCAACATGCACATGAGTGGAAAGTTAAACATCTTCAGTTTTAACTGCACTGGAAATGGTGCAGGTCGCTGTTAATCAGCTGTGACTGAATATAAGGATATAGTGATGAAAAAAATAACAACTTTAACGGCACTCGCAACCAGTATTTTACTTGCTCAACATGCATATGCTTTTGAAGCGATGACCGATGAAAGCTTGGGTGCAGTTACTGGCCAAGATGGTATTTCGATTACCTATGAAGTTTCTAGAGTCAAAGTTGATCAGTTAAATTGGGTTGACCCAACTGACCAAAATAAGATGAAAATGGGTTTGCACAATGTACAAATAGATGGTGTTGGGCAAAGCACCATTACATCAAAATTAGATTTTGATGTGGGGACGACGGATGCTGGTGTAGGCATGCGTATAGCTGCAAGTGTCAGTCCATTTACGGCTGTTGCACAAAATATTATGCTGCTGTGTCAAGGTGCAACGTGCCAAACGCCTACGCAAAATTTAGGTTCACTTACGATTGCAACATCTTCACCTTTAAAAGTATTACTTGAAACCAGCAATGGTCTATTTAACCGCAATGATACGGCGTATATGGAATTTCAATTGCAAAATGCCAGTATTAGTCATGGGATGAATGGACATAGCGTAACCTTAAAGGATTTTAACTTTAACTTTGCGGGTTCAGGTTATATGTATGTCGCAGCAGATGAAGGTATTGTCCTCACCACAAAATCAACGGGAAGCAAAGACCATACGATTAACCTTGGACGAGTAAAAGATACATCAGATGTTCATAGTTCACGTAGTGATGCAACAAACCCTGGAGTGAATATTGATCTACGCTATGGTACTGATGGTGGTGCGCAGCGGAATTTAATTCGTATGGGAGCATCGGGTGCTGTCACCAATGCACGAGTTGCCTTAAATGCCAATCAAGACGGAATTAAAGATTTTGGTCTAGCAACGAAGGCTTCTGGATATGAGTCCGTTGGTTTAGGTGGTTTACATTTAGGTGTGCGCGCGGATTTCACTTCAAAGGATGATCCTAGCCTTGTTGCAGGTCAAGCACCGACAACCTTAGAAATTGGCCATACGGGTATTGGTAGTTATGCCATTGAATTTTCTAATTTAACGTCTTTAGTTGCTGATAAAAATGCCTATATTGATTTTGGCGATATTTATATCAATACCATTCAAGCGAAAAGCCTTGATTTTCTAGTGAATGATAAATTAAAAGCGACATTAGGTTTAACCAATAATGTTTTGACCCAAAACCTGTCAAATCAAACGGCAGGTGGAAATTTTGCCTTAGTAGCGATTCGTGGTATGGATTTTCAGTCCATCGCACGTACAGCACGATTTATTTCTGATAACTCAATTGCTGCAATTGCAAGTAATGACAATAGTTGGGGGATTGGTATTCCAATTTACAATATGAATGCCAATGTTGCATTATCAGAGAAAAAATATAGTTATAAAAATACGACTGAAAAATCAGGTATTGGCTATAACCTCGTGATGAGCACGGATGGTTATGGTGTTGATAAAAAAACAGGAACACCAAGTACGACCTCTATTATCTTGATCGATGGTAAAAAAGGCTTAAATGGCCAAGAAGTCAATTATTATGCAGGCTTGCGAAACATCAATGCGCTGATTCAATCTGATGGTGTGATTGGCTATGAAAATGACGGTATCTATGTACGTGCAGATAATTTATTGATTGCAGCCAATGCCGAGTTAGCGATTGGTCAACTTCCGGGTTCAACCTATAACTGTGCGACTACAGCTTCTGTCAAATGTGGGACTACAGTACCTTTAGATAATTTCTCTAAACGTGATGATGTGTTGACGAATATTGCGTTTAAGCTCGATGGTAAGGGGGAGCTATTTATAGTACCGGGTCTAAATGACAGTGCAGAAAATAATTATTTGTCTTTCCGTGGAAGCTTTGAATTTAAAGCCTTAACAGATGCTGAAAAGAAAGATCAAAAAGTTATGGGAAGCTATTTAAGTTTGATGAATGAAGATGTAAATGCTAGCGGTGTCGTTTCAGCTTCAAGTATCAATATTAATAAAATGCAGGGTGAACTCGGATTTGATGCTCGGATTAAAATGAAGCAAGATTCGGTAGAGTTTGATAATCAGGTGAAATTTAATCCAACCAATAATATGTCTAAAGCGTTTCGTGCAGAAGTATCGATGTTAACAAATGGCAATATGCAAAAGATGGCGGATATAGCCCTAACCGGTGGAACAATGCGAAGCACCATGGGGATTACTCCACGCTAATAATATTAAATCAATAACAAATAAATAAAATAACGAACAGGGAATTTGTTATGAAAAAGAAGTTAATCAGAGGTTTGATCTTCTCGACATTTGCGATGAGTAGCTTATCTCATGCAATGATGGCTTTAGATGATGAAAGCTTATCAAAAGTTGATGGTCAAGCATTACTCTCCATGGAATATACGCAGGGGTATAATTCTGTGGATGAGAGTGGACAAGCCGTAGACCAATCCAATGTCGGCTTTTATAAGCTTGGTTTAGAAGCTGAAATGGAGCTCAATGCCAATATTAAAAAGCTGCAATTGGGTTGTGGTGGTGCAAATGGCTCAGGTGCTTGTGATATTGATATCGATCATATTTCATTGAGTGGATTGCCTGTAAATAGCAATTATACGTCTGATGAACGTGCGGCAACTTCTGCTTTGTTGACCAATCCTTTTATCGAAATTGCAATTAAAGATCCCAAATCAGCTGCAACTCGTGAAGTGATGGGCTTTCGTCTGAGCGCTGAAAAAATTTCTGGGTTAATGACATTAGGTACAGAAAATAGTAATACACCCAATGGTATCAACACCTTTAGTGGGTATATGAAAACCAAAGCGTCTGCGGGTGTTGCAACAACTGCCGAGCGTGTGATGGACTATGCTTCTACGCAGCAATACATTGAAGGGGCAGTTAAGGGGACATTATTTGGTGCTGAAGTTGATCTACCGCTTCACTACAAATCAGATAATTATTCTTTTAATTTAAAATCAACCACAGCACCTTTTACAATTCCAGCCACTGTCGTGAGCGGGAATAGAATTAAGGATAATATTGCGGTATTAAAAGGCACAGGTACAGTTGATCGTCTAGATTTTAGTGGTCCATTAGAAGCTCAGATCTCTCTACTTGGGTTAAATATTAATTTGAATAAAGACGTAACAGGCTATCTTACTGGACTACAAACCGATATTACGGTAAATCAAAGTTTAGGTTTGATCCATGCACTTTATCTAAATAACCCTGCTTCGTTATCCTTACAAGCTCAAAAAATACTATGGCCTGGAGCTGCAGTTGCAGCAGAAAGAGGTTGGTGGTTGGCGATGGAAGATGAGGTCGATTTGGGGAGTATTACACCTTCAGACAAAGTGGCGATTACGGATGAAGTATTGAAACAAACGATCGCCGGAATTAACCATGACCTAAGTACCAATGTTCGTAACTGTGGAGATTTACTTTTTGGTTGTGTTGCAGGTTCGGCTTTGGATGTTAAAGAGATTAAAAACCCGTCATTAATTGATTTCCCATTAAACAATTTAAAACTTTCTGGACAGGAGTTTCGTTCTAACTGCTTCGGCGGGCTGAAATTCTGTTAAGGCTTAAAGTATTTAATATAAAAAAATCCCGCACTTAGCGGGATTTTTTTATATTTAGCGCAAATTATTTTGCAATTTTCGCTAAAAGGTCTTCTTTACTGAGGTTGCTTGATTCTTCATCACGGCGACCTTTGTACTCAAATGTACCAGCATCCAAACCTTTCTCGCCAATGACAATACGGTGTGGAATACCTGTTAACTCGATATCAGAGAATTTAACACCTGGACGTTCATTACGATCATCTAGAAGAACATCATAACCAGCAGCAGTTAATTCTGCATACAGTGCTTCAGCTGCTTCTAACGTGCGCGGTGATTTATGCGCATTCATTGGCACAATAGCAACTTCGAAAGGAGCAATTGCAGACGGCCAAATAATCCCTTTGTCATCGAAGTTTTGTTCAATTGCAGAAGCAACAACACGGGTTACACCAATACCATAGCAACCCATAGTCACAACGAGAGGTTTGCCGTCTTCACCTAAGACTTTACAGCCAAGTGCTTCAGAGTATTTTTGACCCAACTGGAAGATATGACCAACTTCGATACCACGTTTAATCAAGATTGTACCTTGACCGTCTGGAGAAGGGTCACCTTCAACAACATTACGAAGGTCATAAACTTCGGTGTATTGTGCATCACGTTCCCAGTTTACACCTACAGCATGTTTATCGACTTGGTTTGCACCAGCAACAAAGTCTGAAAGTACAGACGCTGCACGGTCAACAATAACTGTAATGCCTTTTTCGGTTAAGCCTTGAGGGCCACAGAAACCAGCCGTTAAACCTAAGTCAGCCAATTGTGCTTCAGTTGCAAAGGCCAATGGAGCAGCAATTAATGGGTGTTTTTCAGCTTTAATTTCATTCAGTTCATGGTCGCCACGTAGGAATAAGGCAACCACTGGCGCAGCTTTACCTTCTTCAGCAACACCTTGAACCAACAATGCTTTTACAGATTGAGCAGGTTTTGATTTAAGGAATTCAGAAACATCAGCTATGGTTTTTTGATTTGGTGTATCAATAATTTCAAGTGCTTTAGTCGGAGCAGCACGTTCACCAACTAGTACGGCTTCAGCCATTTCTACGTTAGCAGCATAATCTGACTCTGTAGAGAATGCGATGTCATCTTCACCGCTAGAAGCAAGTACGTGGAATTCATGAGAACCCGAACCACCAATTGAACCTGTATCCGCTTGAACTGGACGGAAATTTAAACCTAAACGCGTGAAAATCTTGCAGTAAGCTGCATACATGTTGTTATAGGTTTCTTGTAAAGAGGCTTGGTCAACATGGAAAGAATAGGCATCTTTCATGATGAATTCACGTGAACGCATCACACCGAAACGAGGGCGGATTTCGTCACGGAATTTGGTTTGTACTTGGTAGAAGTTTGCAGGCAATTGCTTATAGCTTTTCAACTCATTGCGAGCAAGATCTGTAATCACTTCTTCATGTGTAGGGCCAAGTACAAAGTCATTGTTATGACGGTCTTTAAAACGTAAAAGTTCTGGACCATATTGTACGAAACGACCTGATTCTTCCCATAAAGATGCAGGTTGAGTGACAGGCATCAGGACTTGAAGTGAACCAGCACGATCCATCTCTTCGCGGATAATCGCTTCAACTTTATTTAATACGCGAACGCCCATCGGCAGCCAAGTGTATAAACCTGAAGCCAATTTACGAATCATCCCGGCACGAAGCATAAGCTGATGTGAAATAACTTCAGCATCGTTTGGGGTTTCTCTTAACGTTGCAAATAAAAAGCGACTCGCGCGCATGGAAACTGTCCTAAAAAATTAAGCGTTAAAGTGGAGAGTATACAATAAAAAATGAGGTGAACATTTTCCAAAGTCACCTCATTTTAGATTTTGTCATTATGACATGATTTTTTTGGCCTGACGTGCAAGGAAGTTTCGGAAATCATCCAAATAGGTAAAAATCACTGGAACAACCACGAGTGTCAGTAAGGTAGAGGTAATCACACCACCAATCACGGCATGTGCCATTGGCGCGCTTTGTTCACCGCCTTCACCCAGACCAAGTGCAAGCGGAACCATACCCATCACCATTGCGCTGGTGGTCATTAAAATGGGGCGTAAACGGGTTTTACCTGCTTCAATAATCGCTTCATAACGATTTACCCCATGATCCATGGCTTTTTTAATAAAGTCGATGAGTAGAATTGCGTTCTTTGTCACCAAGCCCATGAGCATAATAATCCCGATAATGGAAAAGAGGTTCATGGTTGAATTAAATAAGAATAGGGCTAAGAACACCCCAATCAATGATAAGGGCAATGACGCCATAATGGCTGCAGGGTGAATGAAGCTATTAAATTGTGAACCCAAAACAATATAAATAAACACAATAGAGAGCGTAATCGCTGTCATTGCATAACCCGCTGATTCAGCCATATCTTTATTGGCACCTTGCGTGACAAAACTATAACCCGGTGGCAAGTCGAAATTTTTCTCAATCTCATTGATTTCGGCTCCAATATCACCCGCGGGACGACCTGCCGTGTTGGCTTCAACCATCACTTCACGTGCCAGATCACGACGGTTAATTTGTGAAGCACCCAATGTTTCTTCAAAGCTAGCCACACTTGCCAATGGAACCAAGATAGGTAAGCCTGTGGCATCGGTTTTTTGCGATGTGATGTACATGCTTTGAATGTCTGTTGGTAGTCGACGCTGATCTTCAGTGAGACGTAAATTTACATCATAGGTTTCGCCTTTATCATCCTTCCACGTTGTTACATTATCCCCCGCAAGAAGAGGGCGTAACACATTGGCGATCTGATTGACGGATAAACCTAAATCACTGGCTAAAACGCGATTGATATGTACACCTAGCGTCGGTTTAGGTTCTTTAAGCGAGCTTTCTAAGTCGACAATACCTTCGACTTTGGCAACTTCAACCAAGAATCGATCTGAAATGCGTTGTAACTCATCTAAGTCTGGGCCTTTAATCGAGATCATGACCGGCTTTTGACCGCCCGAAACTGTTTCATCAGCTGAGGCAATCGAGGTAATAGTAATTCCTGCCACATGTTTTAAACGGGTACGGAATTCATTGTTGAGATCCGTTAAGGTTTGACTACGCTCTGTACGTGGTGAAACGGTGACACGAATGCTGGCATGGTTTTTACCGCGATCAGTGGCACTATTAATGGCACCATAAGTGGCTTTGACTTCTGGATGCTGGCGAATGATACGATCGACTTGCTTAAGCTTCGCCTGTGAATATTCAAGGGTTGCATCAACGGGTGTTTCAAATTTGATCCGAATTTCACCTTTGTCTGGTACCGGTACAAATTCGGTTCCGATCAGTTTGGATAAACCCAATGCACCAAATAATGATGCGACGGCGATTAAAAGGGTGATGAGACGGAACTTTAAAGCAAGCTTGAGTAATTTTTCATAATGATGGCTTAAGTTATCGAGCTTGCCCGAAATCCAGTTAAAAAAGCGTTTGATTTTGCCGGGCTTTTTATTTGGATCGTGGCGTTCTGCCCAGTGAGCAGACAACATCGGGTCAAGGGTGAAACTCACAAACATCGAAATCAGTACAGCGGTACTAACGGTTACACCGAATTGATAGAAGAAACGCCCAATAATACCGCCCATAAATGCCACAGGTAAAAATACCGCGACAATGGTCAAGGTCGTGGCCAATACAGCTAAACCAATTTCTTTCGTGCCGTCGAGTGCGGCGGTGACATGGTCTTTGCCCATATCGGCATGGCGGACAATATTTTCACGAACCACAATGGCATCATCAATGAGTAGACCGATACTCAGCGAGAGAGCCAGTAGGGTCATCATGTTGATGGTAAAACCAAAAATCCAAACAAAGGTGAGGGTGCCCAGTAGCGAAATCGGTAGGGTTAAACCTGTAATAGCTGTCGAACGAAATGAACCGAGAAATAGCAAAACAATGAAGACTGCAAGTACAGCACCTTCAATAATGGTACGTGCCACATCTTTAATGCTGCCACGAATACCTTTTGAAGAATCAACCACAATTTCTGCGGTCGTGCCTTGTGGTAATTGCTGTTGAATTTTACTTAAAGTTTTACGGGTATTATCAACCACCTCAATCACATTAGAGTCCGAACTTCGCAGAATGTCGACAGCAACGGCTGTTTTACCATTCAGATAGGCACTCGACTCCATTTCGGCTTGGCTATCTTCTATCTCGGCAATTTGTTTGAGATAAATCGGCGCGCCATTTTTATTGGCAACCACTAAATCTCCAAAAGAATTTGGGTGAATAACCCGAGATTTAATTTCGACCACCAATTCTGAGTTCTTTTGTTTTAAGGTTCCTCCCGGAACTTCAATATTTTCAGATTTTAGGGTGTTTATAACTTGATCGATCCCAATCCCGAAACTTTGTAATTTTTGCGGATTTACTTGTATTCGAATTTGTCGCTGCGCATCGCCCAATAAATTGACCGTACCTACACCGGGAACTGTTCTGAGCTGTGGCACAATCCGTTGATTGAGATAGGAACTCAAATCACGTAAAGACATGTCCTTTGATTCAAAAACAATCGACATAATCGCACTGGCAGTAGGGTCGTAGCGTTCTACAATGGGGTCATCAATTTCATCACGAAATTGTGCGGTTACCGGTGCAATTTTATCTCGAATATCCTGTGCAGCTACAGAGGATGAGACGTCTAGATTAAATTCGACAATGACCGTGGATAAACCTTCACTGGACTGTGAAATGACTTGCTTAAGGCCTGAAATGGTATTGATTTGATCTTCAAGCTTCTTGGTGATCTCAGATTCGACAGACTCAGGAGAAGCACCCGGATAGTTGGTGTAGACCACAACAAAAGGGAAGTCGACATCAGGAAACTCTTCAACGCCCATACGCTGCCAAGAAGCGAGTCCTAGCACCATCAGACAGAACATCATCATGATGGTGAAAACAGGATATTTCACACTAATTCGGGTTAACCACATAACAACTGTCCTGCCTTATTCTTTTAATTTTGGCTGATACTTACATCTTGTTTGATATCTGAATCATTAAATTTAATTCGGCTGATCAGATCACTATTTTGTAAGCCCTGAACAATCGCTGTGTTATTGCTATAACTCTGATTCAAAATTTGTACAGGTACTTTGGCAATTTTATTTTGACGAATGACCCAGACGTAAGGTTTATCTTTTAGACTTTGAATGGTGTCGAGTGGAATTTTTTGGCCTGAAATATTATCCGTGCCTAAGATGTGGCCTTCGACAAAAGCACCAATACTTAATGAAGTAATAGTTTCATTTGGGGCTGCAAAAAATTCAATTTGACGACTAGCCTGATCGGCAATTGGTGAAATCCGGCTGATTTGTGCTGTGAGTAAATTGCTATTACCTTGGATGCTATATTCAATCTTTTGTCCAATTTTCAGTGCAGCTTGCTGATCACTTGGTAATTTGGCTTGAATTTCTAATTGGTCTGGATTGACGATTTCAAAAAGGGTTTGTCCGGCAGCAACCGTTTGTCCCGGTTCAACATCACGTTTGGTAATCACGCCTTGGATAGGGCTATAAATGGTGCCGTCTTGATTGGCTTTACGTGCAATATCGACATTGGCTTGTTGAGCGCGAACATTTTCCATTTGAGCTTGGTAATCGACACGACTTTGTTCAAACTCTACTTTGGAAATAAAGCCTTGATTCAGCAAACGCTGTTTACGGTCCATCATCAGTTTAGCTTGATTGGCTTGAGCTTGTGTGGATGCGAGGTTCGCTTGAGATTGAGCAAGACGTGCTGCGTTGTCTTGATTATTTAAATGCACCAACACTTGGCCTTTGCTGACACGTTGTCCGACCTCTGCATTAACATTGGTTGCAGTCGCAGTGACTTGGGCTTGAATACTGCTCTGATTGACTGCCCGAATGGTGCCTGTAAAGGCTGTTTTTGAAATGGCGTTGCCTTGTTCGATCGTCACCAGATCTTGTTGAATCAATTCAATCTTATTTTCTGGTTTTACACTTTGCTGCGGATCTTCTTTTTGACATGCAGCCAAAGTCAGGCTTATGCAAAGCAGGCTAAGCTTTAAAAAAGGGGATGATTGCTGTGCAGATTGCATAATGGTCCTTATATCAGCGGTCTACAAAAGCAATTGAATAACAAGTTTATTCCATCGCTTTTAAACGCGTAATAATTCTGTCGTATTCAGCTTCTGTATTTCGATAGCGAGTTTGTAACGATTGAATGTATTCTTTTTTCGCTACCATATTTTTTTGATTATTATCCAACATTGTTTTTAATTTTGCCGGAACGGTTTCACCTTTTCGAAAATGTTCACGTTCTTGGCGAACAAATAATACACGATCATTTTGTAATTGTTTTAATTGTTCTTGTTCAAACACGATCTGTTTACGTATACCCGTCAGTGCATCACGCTTTTTAATGGCCGCAGTTCGGCTATTGGTATAGGCTTTTTTAAGTTTGATATCTGATGCTTGCTGACGTGCTTGAGCCGCACGCTGAGGAGCTTGTCTAACATCAGCTTCAGCATTGTAGGGGCGGTTACGTTTAATCACTTGCATATTTTGATCAAGTGCTTCATAACCATAGCGGATGTGATTTGGTGTCACATTGGTACTGATGTTTGCTACACCTTTACTGTCATAGTAACGATACCAAGTCGCCTTTTGTGGTTGCTGCGTATTGGTTGGTGCAGCAAATAAAAGCGGGGTATAAGCCAGTAAACAAGTCGTCAGAATGACTTTTTTTGAGAAATGTTTAAGGCCAATCAAGTGAATTTTTTTTGTAAACGGGCTCAACCTTGTACTCCCCAGTTTAAAGTTGACTAAATTACTTATTTTAAAGTAATAATCTTGCTATAATATGCTTAATTAAGACAATTAAATACTATTCCAAGTTAAAAAAAAATCGTTGGTCATCGGAAAGTGTGAAGCAGTTAATAAAAACAAGAAATCTTGTGTGTTTTCGCAGAAAATGTTCATTGAAAACGCAAGTAAAGATATGTTAAAAATGTTCACAACTTGTAAATAATAATGCTGCTAACTTAATTGTTTGTACATCCTCAATGGGTAGGGTCAATAAATGGACGATAAATTCCAAAATCTAAAAGTCATGGTAATTGATGATTCAAAAACCATTCGTCGTACGGCCGAAACGCTGCTTCAGCGTGAAGGATGTGAAGTAGTCACTGCTGTAGATGGTTTTGAAGCACTTTCAAAAATTGCAGATGCGAATCCAGATATCGTATTTGTCGATATTATGATGCCACGTCTAGATGGCTATCAAACTTGTGCCCTGATTAAAAACTCTCAAAATTATCAAAATATTCCTGTGATTATGCTTTCAAGTAAAGACGGTTTATTTGATCAGGCGAAGGGTCGTGTTGTGGGTTCGGATGAATACTTAACTAAGCCATTCAGTAAAGATGAATTGCTAAATGCAATCCGTAATCACGTTACAGCTTAATTAGATTTTTTATTTTTTGGGGAAAAAGCATGGCACGTATCCTAATCGTTGATGATTCACCAACAGAAACATTCCGTTTTAAAGAAATTTTAGGTAAACACGGATTTGAAGTGATTGAAGCTTCAAATGGGGCAGATGGGGTGACGATGGCTCAAGCTGAGTTACCTGATTTGGTCTTGATGGATGTGGTAATGCCGGGTGTGAATGGATTCCAAGCAACACGTCAAATTGCACGTGGTGCGACCACCAAACATATCCCGATTGTCATTGTAAGTACCAAAGATCAGGCAACTGACCGTGTTTGGGGTAAACGCCAAGGTGCTTCTGATTATCTAACTAAACCTGTAGACGAAAAACAATTAATTGATGTGATTAAGCAACACCTCAATGCAGGATAAAGCTCTATGGCAGCAAATGGATTTATCGAATTACTTCGAATCGCAAAACGAGGAAACAAGAACTACGTTTCCACTGAAAATGAAGTAAACCGATGGTCAGGCATTGCTTTTGAGATGATGGGGCAATATTACGTTGCTCCTTTAGGTGAAGTAGCTGAAGTGATCTACCCACCAAAATATACGCCAGTTCCCAACACCCAACCTTGGGTGATAGGACTAGCCAATATTCGGGGACGCTTACTTTCTTTGTCTGACCTAGCACAATATATAACCGGTCATCGAAGTAGTTTTTCACCCACTCAAAAAGTTTTATGTATTAGTCATAATGACCATTATGTCGGTTTGGTAGTCGATCAAGTTTTGGGTATTCAACACTTTAATAAGAAAAGTTATTTTTCTAAACATAATGAGTTGGATCGAAATTTACAGGAATATTGTCAGGGGTATTTCCACCAGCATAACCAGCAGTGGAATGTATTTCTCTTCAGTCGTTTACTGCAAAATCCAAAATACATGAACGCATCTATAAAATTTATAAATTAATTGTCGCGCACGAACGAAAGAAGGCGTAATCGGGGAGAAGCTGAATGGGCTTTAAACTTAAAAAGAAAAATACGGGTGAAAGCACCAGTGGTCGTAAAGGCGGTAATGCTTTTCTGGCAAAACTGCAATCACAGACAGATCAATTATCTCGAGTTTTTGGTGATAGTGAAAAATCCAAACCATTTATTTATGGTGCGATTGGTTCATTAGTACTGGCAACGATCATTTTATTATACCTATTCTATAGCGTTCCTCGCGGTAACCAATTGACGCAAAGTTTGGGTGAACTCCGTCTTCTTTCGCAAACAATTTCGCGTCAAGCAACTGAAGCAACAGCTTCGGGTACTGAAGATGCAATGAAAAAATTAATTGCTTCTCAAGATTCGTTCAAAGAAAACTTAGAAACTGTAAAAGATATTCATGCAAATACCGATGCGCTGAAATCTGTAGATACGCAGTGGGCTGAAGTTTCAAAAAGTATTGACTTGATTACTTCGCAACAAAAAATCATTAACAAGCTATATGACACGAACATCGCGATTGGTGAAACCATTCCGGGGATTCAGGCGGAATATAACTTGATGGTCGACCAAATGGCACGTCAAGACATGCCTTCGAACCAGGTGGTTATTGCGAAAAACCAAGTATTCATTGCGGAACGTATTTTACGTTCGATCAGTTCGGTGCTTTCAGGTTCTGATAGCTCACGTGAGTCTGCGGATGACTTCAGTGCAGATACGGAAACCTTCGGTTTGTACTTAAATGCTCAATTGGACGGTAGTGCAGAGCTCGGTGTACAGCGTATTGAAAGCCCTGAATTACGTGAATCACTTGAAGGTATTAAAGCCGAATATGACGACGTATTAAAATCAGCTTCAGCGACGATTTTGAAAAACTCAACGCAAATTGTGAACGTACGTAAAGCATCTTCACAAATTTTTGCTGAGTCAGACAATTTGTTGGGTAATTTAAATCAATTGTCTTCTAACACTGGTCTGAAAACCATTTTACCTGCGGTACTGTTGATTCTTGCATTAACTGCCTTCTTGATCTGTGTATTCAAACTTCTTTCTTTACGTGGTCAATCGGATAAATTCCGTGTAACCCGTCTTCAAGAAGAATATGACCGTAACCAGAACGCGATTTTACGTTTACTCGATGAAATTGCCGATCTTGCAGACGGTGACTTGCGTTCGTATGCGACGGTATCTGAAGACTTTACCGGTGCGATTGCCGACTCGATTAACTTCGCAATCGACCAATTACGTGACCTTGTATCGCGTATTACAGAAACTTCTCAAGAAGTTGCACAATATACGGCGAATACGCAGGGTATTACCAACCAGCTTGCAGAAGCATCTGAGCATCAGGCGCAAGAGATTGCTGGTGCATCTGCCGCGATTAACGAAATGGCAATGTCGATTGACCAAGTATCTTCGAACGCTGAAGAATCAGCTGTCGTAGCAGAACGTTCAGTACAAATTGCTGCAAACGGTGCAGATGTTGTAAACCGTTCAATTGAAGGTATGGACACGATTCGTGAGCAGATTCAAGAAACTTCAAAACGTATTAAACGTTTGGGTGAGTCTTCTCAAGAGATTGGTAACATTGTCGCACTGATTAACGATATTGCCGACCAAACGAACATCTTGGCATTAAACGCAGCAATTCAGGCGTCGATGGCGGGTGAGGCAGGTCGTGGTTTCGCCGTGGTAGCGGATGAGGTACAGCGTCTTGCGGAACGTTCAGCGTCTGCAACCAAACAGATTGAAGGCTTGGTAAAAACCATTCAAACGGATACTAACGAAGCCGTAATTTCGATGGAACAAACGACTTCGGAAGTTGTACGTGGTGCGAACTTGTCTAAAGATGCCGGCGTAGCACTGGATGAAATTCAGTCTGTATCGGGTAACTTGGCGAAACTGATTGCAAACATTTCGGATGCTGCAAAACTTCAGTCTGCTTCTGCAGGTCATATTGCGACAACGATGAACGTTGTACAAGAAATTACCTCGCAAACCACCAGTGCAACATTTGATACTGCACGTTCGGTATCTGAATTGGCGAACATGGCTGAATCATTACGTGAATCTGTATCTGACTTTAAACTCCCAGAGTAAGTCAGGCGCAAACCTGCAGTACCTTAGCTACGGCTAGGGTACTGCACCGATTACAGATAACACATCGATAAGGTGAACTTAACGTCACAGTTAAGTCTTAGGTGATGGTTACAATTAAGTTTGAGCAACCTTCTTGGTGGCAAAACATAAGAAGCCTTAGCTATGAAAGAAATATTAAAAAATTTAGTTGAAACAACTACGCTTCCTGAAGATAGTTATCTTGATCAAGATGCAGAAATTTTAGAGATTTTTGTTGAAGAAATAGAAGAAATCTTTGAAGAACTAGCGGGTTTATTTACAACTTGGTTGGAAAATCCACAAGATAAAGACACTTTAACGACGATTCGTCGTCATTTCCATACCCTGAAAGGTTCAGGTCGTATGGTCGGGGCAAAATCGGCGGGTGAATCTGCATGGGCAGTTGAAGATACGCTGAACCGTGTTATTGCGGGTTCAGTACAGTTAACGCCGACCGTTCAAAAGTTTGCACAAACAGTTTTAAATGTTTATCAATATAAGCTCTATCCACGGTTTAAAAATGTTGCCGAATTGGATGTTGACTTACGTCCATTGGTTTTAATGGGGCAACAATTACAACAAAATATTAGCCTTGAGCCTGCACTCGAAGAATTATTAAAACTGGCAGATCAATTAAAATCTGAAGATGCTGTCACTGGTTTAGAGCTGACTGAAGTTGAAACTACAGAACATGTGGAAGTAGTTGAAAGCACGATCGATGCAGTGGCCGAATCAGAAACAAATCTTGAGCAAGTGGATGCAGATGCATCACTGGTCGAAGAGACTGTGAGCATTTTTATTGAAGAAGCTGAAGAACATCTACAAACGATTGATCAGTTCCTCCAATCTGATGATAGTAAATCACAAGACTATAATGGCTTGATTCGCGCGCTACACACCTTACGTGGTAGTTCGTCGATGGCACAAATCGAAGAGATTTTTGAAGCCAGTTCAAAAGTTGAAAATTTATTCAAAACCTTATTGCAAGACGAAATCGTATCGAGCTCGAAAGAAACTGCTTTATTGATTCAATATGCTGAATTTGTTCGTGATTATTTACACGTGCTCCGTTCAGGGGATAAGGCAAATCTTGCGTCTATTTATGAAACCTTCAAAGCCGCTTGGGATGATTATGGTTTTGCAAGCCAAGATCAATTGGCGCCTGAAGATAATCCGCAAGGTTTGGTTTCTAAACTAATCGAATTAAATATTGATCAGTTATTAGATGCTGAATTTGAGTTTGATAAACGTGCTCTAGCTGAATTCCCAGACTATATTCAACAGCTCAGTCAACAAGCTTTAGAGTTGATTGAACATACGGATAATCGTGCGTCTGTTGGTATCCATGATTTCACGACTCAAATGCGTGCAGCGTATCAGTCTTTAATTGAAAAGCCTGAATTGCTCCATGCTGATTATGGATATGAATTATTTGCGCAAGCACATCAAGAGTTCATTCACTTATTTGACACTTTAGCTGCGGGTCAGCGTGTAGTGTTAAGTGAAGAGGTTCAGCGTTTCTTAAATGAGCTGACTGCATTTGTTCAACAAGACATTGAAGCAGTTGCAGCGACGACTACACCAGAAGCTCATGTAGTTGCTGAACCTGTTGCCACAGTAGAAGATAAAGCCGCTGTTGCAAATACAACAGCAGTAGACTTTGCACAATTAAGTCAGCGTATTCAACTTGATCATCAACAGATGCAAGCGGCTGATGCGAATAATGACTTTGATGAAGATCTTTTAGGGATCTTTATTGAAGAGGCAGAAGAATTATTGGTGGGGATTGACCAAGACCTCAGTACTTGGACACGTGATCAGACCAATACTTCAGCTTTGAATAATTTAATGCGCTATTTGCATACCCTAAAAGGTGGTGCAAATATGATTGCCGCGTCTCATGTGGGTTTAATTTCGCATGAATTAGAGTCGATTTATGAGCGCATTATTCGTCAGCAAATTTCGATTACGCCTGCGTTAATTCAAATTATTCGTTTAGTGCAGGATGATATTTCAGATCGTATTCAAACCATTCGTGACCAAGGGATCGACTACCCAGCGAATAATGTGATCGATATTCTCAAGAATATTCAGTCAATTGTGGCAGGAGAGCGTTCAGAAGCTGTTGCATTGGCTTCGGCCCCTATTTCTGCTGAAACTGAACAAACAGCAGTAGAACCAGATGTATCGGTGTCAGAGCCGATGGATGTTGCTGAAGACACTGCAGAAGCAGTGGTTGAAGCTCAAACGACTGCTCACACTGAGTCTGCTGTTGAACATCTTGAACATGCGGTTGCTGAACATGTTGAGCATCCAGATGACGATCTACGTTCTGTCATGGAAGAAACCTTCCTTGAAGAGTCTGAGGAAATTCTTGAACAAGCCGTTCAATTATTAAATCAATGGACTGAACAACGTAGTGACCGTAACGTATTGCTTCAATTACAACGTGCTGCCCACAGTATTAAGGGTGGTGCGCGTATGGTTGAAAATGAACCTGTTGCCGCAATTGCGTATCAACTTGAGACGACGTTTGAGCATTTCGCGGTTCATCATTTCAACTCAAATGCATATGACGGCTTACTCAAAACGACGTTGGCATGGTTAAAAGAAGCGATCTTCAACCACGACTATAGTAATTTTGACAGCATCAAATTGAGCCTAGAATCCATTCAGTATGTGGATGTTACGGTTCAATTGCCAAACCGTGTTGCAGAATTAGAACAAGGTATTGTCAGTAAAGGCTTTGAATTTATTCAAGGTGATGGTGTTGAACCTCCATCTATGTTGGGTGAATGGTCTGAAGCCAATTCGTCTGATAACAGCAATGAGATGATTCGTATCTCGGCTGATCTCGTCGAGAAGATGATTGACTTATCAGGCGAAAACTCGATTAACCGTTCACGTATTGAGATGGACTTAGGTCAGCTAGGCAATACCTTGAATGAAATGGAGTTAGCAATTAAGCGACTTGCTGACCAGTTACGTCGAATGGATGGTGAGCTTGAGTCACAAATTATTGCCAAACATGGTTCTGAAAATTCACGCTATGCGGATTTCGACCCATTGGAGATGGACCAATATTCATCGATTAACCAATTGTCAAAATCTCTAGCCGAATCTGCGTCGGATTTGGTTGACTTCAAGAGTACTTTGGCAGAAAAAATCCGTGATGCGGAAGGTTTGCTATTACAACAATCACGTATTCAGTCAGAAATTCAAGAAAGTCTGATGCGTACCCGTTTGGTGCCATTTGATCGTTTGTTACCACGTTTACAACGTATTGTGCGTCAAACCTCTTCGACCTTGAACCGTCCTGCAGAATTGATTGTTCAAAATACAGAAGGTGAATTGGACCGTACGATCTTAGAGCGTTTGGTGACACCATTTGAACATATGCTGCGTAATGCGGTCGACCATGGTTTAGAAGATACTGCTGACCGTTTGGCTTTAAAAAAGCCAGAAGTAGGTAGCATCGTCTTGAACATTAGTCGTCAGGGTACTGATGTACTGGTGTCTTTCAGTGATGATGGTAAAGGGATTGATGAAACCAAAATTAAAGACAAAGCCTTAAAACTTGGTTTAATCAAAGCGGATCAGTTCCTCGATAAACAAGAAATCTTGCAATTGATCTTCCATCCAGGTTTCTCAACGGCACAATCGGTAACGCAAATTTCGGGTCGTGGTGTTGGTCTGGATGTGGTGCAAAGTGAAATTAAAGCCTTGGGTGGTCATGTTTCCGTTGAGTCTGAGTTAGGTAAAGGGACGACCTTTACGATTCGTGTACCAACGACGGTAGCGGTCAGCGATGCCTTGATGGTGAAAGCGGGCGATCAGCAATATGCGATTTCATTAGCGCAAATTGAACGTATTGTCCGTATTGCACCTACGGCACTCGAAACTTACTTCAATAGTAAGGATGACGTGTTTAAAATTGACAACACCAATTACAAACTACGTTATCTATCAGAGTTTGTGGGTAATCAGCCAATTCCACGTTTAAATAATGTTGGCCATTCATTGCCTGTATTGCTAATAAAAGGCAACAGTGGTCAAACCATTGCTTTATTGGTAGATCAGCTGGTGGGTTCACGTTCTCAAATCGTGGTGAAACCAATTGGTCAACAATTTACCAGTGTGGCCGCGATTGCAGGTGCCACGATTCTAGGTGATGGTCATGTATGTTTGATTTTGGATGGGCAAAATATTGCACGTCAAATTCAAACTACGCAGCGTGTTAAACATTCAGCTGAACAGCGTGATTTGGGCCGTCAATCCAATGCACGTCGTTTAGTGATGATTGTCGATGACTCGGTGACAGTACGTAAGGTGACTTCACGCTTACTTGAACGTCAAGGTTATGACATCGTGACCGCGAAAGATGGTGTAGATGCAATTGAGCAGCTTGAAAATGTCCGTCCAGACTTGATGCTACTCGATATTGAAATGCCACGTATGGATGGTTTCGAAGTGACAAACTTAGTCCGTCACCATGACATTCACCGTGACTTGCCAATCATTATGATTACATCGCGTACTGGTGAAAAACATCGTGAGCGTGCATTTAGCTTAGGTGTGACTCACTATATGGGTAAACCATTCCAAGAAGCTGAATTGCTTGCCAATATTGAAGCTTTAATTGCAGAAAAGCAGGGGTAATCTATGAGCCAAAATACTGTTTCTCAGGTTGTCAGCGATAAAATTGATCAGCAGGAACTGCAACATCTCATTACGGTTTCTACCGGTTTTATCGATGCTTATATCATTGATTGTCATGGTAAAGAGCCAATGTTGTTACCACAAAATATTGTTCTTTCAGCGCTCGATAGTGCAACCAATGTTCCTTTTGTTGAATGGCATGAATTGAAATTGCCTGTTTTCTCAGTCAATGATCCTGCAAAAAATCAGGGTGTGGCTTTGGTCATTGAAGGGGATGATGTTGGACAGCGTTTTGCACTGATGTGTAATGAGATGCCGAAAACCATTCGTTTGCGTATTTCTGAAGTGGTTGATGAAGAAAAAGCCGTGAAAGACGCCAATATTTTCCAATATGTACGCATGGCCGATCAGGTATTTCATATTCCAAATTTAGCCAATATTCAAAACAGCATTGGGCTTCAAGCGGCTTAATATTTGCAAAAACGAGATATAAAAAAGGAACTCAATGGAGTTCCTTTTTTATATTGCAGAGAATACTTAAGCCAACAGGTTTTCTAAAATCTTTTCGTAAATTTCAGAAAGTGGCTCCAACTCTTCCACATTGACGTGTTCATTGATTTGGTGAATCGTGGCATTCAAAACACCCAATTCAAGCACCTGTGCACCTGTAGGCGCAATGAATCGACCATCAGAAGTACCACCACTGGTCGAAAGTTCAGTTTCTGTCCCAGTAACATCTCGAATGGCATCACGTGCGGCATTCACTAACTCACCGACAGGGGTGAGGAATGGAAGACCAGATAACGTCCAAGAGATGTCATATTCAACACCATGACGATCTAAAATTTCCAAGGTACGTGCTTTGAGTTCATCTGCCGTTACTTCTGTTGAATAACGGAAATTAAACAGTAAATTCATCGTGCCCGGAACAACGTTGGTTGCACCTGTGCCGGCATTAATATTGGAAATTTGGAACGACGTTGCAGGGAAGTATTCGTTACCATTGTCCCACACGGTATCGCAAAGCTCAGCCAATGCTTTTGAAGCTGTATGGATTGGGTTGATTGCTAGATGTGGGTAAGCAACGTGACCTTGTTTACCTTTAACTGTTAAATTGGCATTTAGCGAACCACGACGACCATTTTTAACAATATCGCCAAGTGTGTTGGTGCTTGAAGGTTCACCCACCAAACACCAAGTCATTTTTTCATTACGCGCTTCTAAAGTTTCAACAACTTTGACTGTCCCATTGATCGAAGGACCTTCTTCGTCAGAGGTAATGAGAAATGCAATAGAACCTTTATGGTTTGGATGTTTCGCAACAAAACGTTCGGAAGCAACAACCATAGCTGCCAACGCGGTTTTCATATCTGCGCTGCCACGACCATATAGTTTTCCGTCGCGAATTTCAGGAAGAAATGGGTCAGAACCCCATGCATCCAAGTTACCCGTAGGTACTACATCCGTATGACCTGCAAAGCAAAATACTGGTGCTTCAGTCCCTTTACGTGCCCAAAGATTATCTACATCATCAAAACGCATATTTTCAATGTTAAAGCCAATTTTGGCTAAACGATCCGCCATAATGTTCTGGCAGGTATGGTCAATCGGTGTCACCGACGGTTGGCGAAGTAGTTCTAGGCTGAGATCAAGAGTTGCTGTTGAGGTCATGCTAAATACAGAAGTCAAAAATGTCGCAATATAATAGGCGAATCAACAAGCGAAGGGAAATTTAGACGTAAAAAACCCTATTAAAAAAATAGGGCTCTTTTATAAATTCTTGGGAAAGAAATTAATTGCGGCGAATTTCTTCCGAAGTTTTCTCAGCAGTATTGGTTACAGCATCTCCAGCTTTAGATACGTCTTTACCAACACCTTTTACTGTATTACAACCTGTCAGTACGAAAGCAACCATAAGTGATGCAGCTAAAATTTTTTTCATTGAATGTAATCTCCATTATGAAAGAATAATTTTTAGAAGACTAAATTATTCTGTTGTGAGATTTAGATTAAAAAATAGCCGTATCAAACAGTAGGTGGTTTTTACGGTGGTTGAGTAAATTAATGTAATTTCTACTAAACTACAAATTTCGCCTTCCGTTATTTTAAGTGATTTGCGGTAAAACCAAGCGTGGTTGTCTATACATATAATAGCTTTCATCACTGCTTTTTTTATACAGGCCATCTGTCCACCAATGAGCGGTTGCACTCGTCGGTTGCTGCTGCACGCAGATCCATTCATGTCGTTGTAGGCGATAATAGCCTTGACTCCTAGATGGAATGACATGTCCCCATTGACCTATTCTACGCGCAGGATTGACCCAGTTTGGCAATGTGTTGGTACTCTGAATAGGTAAATATAATTGACCCTTTAAAACGCAATAGCGTTGTTGAATCTGCTGCCCAAGTGCTTCATCAAATTGGAATTGTTTTTGGGTAAAATGATTAAGCTTTCGAGCCAAAGTATCACTACGATTTAAGCCATACCAATAAGGTAATTGAAAATCGCGCTCGGCTAGATAATATTTTAAAGCCACTTCCCAATGTTCAACTTCACCACTTTCGGTATTTTTTAAAACAAAATCGAGTTCACCTACTGTACGAGGGCCGTCAATTTTTTGAATGCTATGTCCGAGTAACTGGTAGGGATGGTATGGGTGATCGAGAAGCCAAAACCACATAAACATTTCGAAACGTAAACCAAGACGAGTACTTTTTAATTTTTGTAAAAATTCTACTAATGCACTTGGGTGTTGTTCGAGTTGTTTTAAACGGGGTAGGTAGGCTTCAAAATGTTTTTGCCAAAGCTCGCTTGGATGAAAATGAAAGGGATAGCGGATTTCGAGTTCATAGGGAATTTGCTGCAGAATATTTGGGCTGGCAATACAGAAAGCCAATTGGCGAACTAAGGGCTGTTTAAATTGCAACCATGGCTCAAAATAAGACGACGTTGTCGGGGTTACAGCCATATTGAAACCTTTCGAATAATGCAGAATAACAACGGATAATTGTTAAAAACATCTTATACTACCTGAATTGAAAGTTCAGGGTAGCGGTATGAAGACGTTGTTTTGGCGAAGCTTAGTGGTTGTCTTTGTCATTTTAGGCTTTATAGGGGCTTTATTGCCGGGAATGCCCACGACAGTCTTCTTAATATTAGCAGCATGGGCAGCTTCAAAAGGCTGGCCACAAATGGATGCTTGGTTATTGAATCATCCTAAATACGGCCCAACCCTACGCGCTTGGCGCGAAAATGGCACCGTCCCCCGCAAAGCAAAATGGTTTGCATCGATCATGATGTTTGTGAGTGGTCTGATTATGCTTTTTACTTCTGCACCGATTGCCGTCAAGATTTTCACGGACTTAACCATGTTGATCGTTGGTATTTGGTTATGGACACGACCTGAGCCAAATCAGATACGGACTATTGAAACATCGCCGCAGACACAACCAGTAGATAAAGATAAGCAGAAAGAGCAAGAGCATGTCTGAATATACCCAAGATCAAGCCGATATCCTGATTAACTTGAAAGATCAAACTTTAACTTTGCCGAAGCTCAATAAGTTTTATCTAATTTCATCGGGTAAAAATGGCATTGGTGAACAAGAAAATAGTGGTAAGACTCCACGTGGTTGGCATCAAATTGCGGAAAAGTTTGGTGGACAACAACCTCAAAATGCAGTTTTTAAAGCACGTCAGTGGACAGGTGAGGTTTACGACGAGCAACTTGCCGCATTACATCCTGAGCGGGATTGGATTTTATCTCGAATATTGTGGCTCAGTGGTTTGGAACCCGGCTTTAATGTGGGTGAGGGCTGTGATACTTATCAGCGTTATATTTATATTCATGGCACACCAGATACTGAACCAATGGGTATACCTATGTCACATGGTTGTATTCGCATGCGAAACAGCGATGTTGTAGAACTTTATCAATTGATTCCATTAAATGCGCTGGTTTACATCACTGAACATTGAACACGTCGTTAAAAGCACAAGCCATGAAAACCGAAGTTCATGGCATCAAAACAAAGATTTGAAAAATTAAAGTGAGTTTGAAAGGCGTTTTTTTGTCAGGACTTTTGTCAGGACTAATGCTCGCAAACTAACAGAAAATCGTGTTTGAATGTATTTTGTGCACTGCGGTGTTTTAGAATGCAGTGTGTGTGGTGAATTAATCGTCGGTTCGCTGAATGATTAGTTATGAGTCCACGCGAAAAACTGTTTTTTATGTGAATGATGCAGAATATAAGTCCTATTTTTAGTAATAAATTTACAGGTTTATAGCTAAAAAATGTTCAAAAATACTGATTTTTCCGCAATATAACTTATTTTTTAATCACTCAAACAGAAAAAGTGGAAAAGAGTTAGAAAAGCGTTTGACAGACCGTGAGGATTCTCTATAATGCACCTCATCAAACGATGAACATGTTTTGAAAAGGGCGCTTAGCTCAGTTGGTAGAGCGTCTGCCTTACAAGCAGAATGTCGGCGGTTCGATCCCGTCAGCGCCCACCAAACCTTTTCAGCGTTAAGATATTTAGAGTGCAGCGGTAGTTCAGTTGGTTAGAATACCGGCCTGTCACGCCGGGGGTCGCGGGTTCGAGTCCCGTCCGCTGCGCCACTTTAAATCTTAATTCGTTTGAACCACAATAGCGACATTGTGTAAGTGCAGCGGTAGTTCAGTTGGTTAGAATACCGGCCTGTCACGCCGGGGGTCGCGGGTTCGAGTCCCGTCCGCTGCGCCATTTACATGATAGATCTTTTGAGGGCGCTTAGCTCAGTTGGTAGAGCGTCTGCCTTACAAGCAGAATGTCGGCGGTTCGATCCCGTCAGCGCCCACCATATTTTTTGCGATGCAGCGGTAGTTCAGTTGGTTAGAATACCGGCCTGTCACGCCGGGGGTCGCGGGTTCGAGTCCCGTCCGCTGCGCCATTTCAAAGAATATAATTTTTGTACCCTTTAAGGGCGCTTAGCTCAGTTGGTAGAGCGTCTGCCTTACAAGCAGAATGTCGGCGGTTCGATCCCGTCAGCGCCCACCATATCTTTTAAGATATAGGTTGTGTTTCGAAAGAAACTACGTGATGCAGCGGTAGTTCAGTTGGTTAGAATACCGGCCTGTCACGCCGGGGGTCGCGGGTTCGAGTCCCGTCCGCTGCGCCATTTATCTTAAAAATCTCTGTTCAAGAGAATGCCTTTAGAAAAATCTTCGATTTTTCTCTTGCGCTCAGACAAAGATTCGCTTTGTTACTCTTCGCTCAGGGCGCTTAGCTCAGTTGGTAGAGCGTCTGCCTTACAAGCAGAATGTCGGCGGTTCGATCCCGTCAGCGCCCACCATATTCTTCTATAGAAACTTCTTTATCCAAAAGCTTGCCTAAATTTTCTGATTTACATAGAATCCGCTCTATAATAATTTTAATATTGTATGTGATCTATGAGAAATCCATATCAGCGCAAGGCAGCGTCTAAAACTCAAACCACAAATTACAATCCTCAAGAAACCTATAAACAATTTATTGAAAATATGGTCGCTCAAGGTGGCGTGATTGCGTTATATCAAGATGGTTGGGCACTTTGTGCGACACCTACAGGTCAACGTTCCTTCGCTATTTGGCAAAACCGTGGTTTGGCACGTTTATTAATTAAAGACAATTGGTCCAATTATGAAATTCAGGAAATTTCATTAAAAGACTTTATCGAAAAAGTCATTCCGTTTTTACGCAGCGAGAGCACTACGGTATCTTTAGATTTGACCCCAGAAGGGCAAAATATTTTGGTTGCGCCTGAAAAGATGCTGTTAGATATTAAAAATTATTTATATCAAGTTTATCAACAGCGGCCAGAAGTCTTTGAAAACCTTAAAATTCCTTTGCCACGTAGTATTCGTTTAAATTAATGGTTTATTTACAGTATAAAAAAGCCCTTGTTCATTGGTCGAACAAGAGCTTTTTTAATATTCATTGAGTACAAAACCACTCAAAAAGGCAAAATATTCACGTAACCAAGAGTTGTAGCGGATGTACAGCGGTGTAGGTGCTGCAATGGTATACACTTGTGTATAGCCTAACTTTCGTGCAATTGCTTTTGCACGTGGGAGATGAAAGTCACTACTGGCAATGGCTATAGGTGCATCAGGCGAAATTTGATGTTGTTTTAAAATCAATTTACTGTTGATCAGGTTGAGTTCTGTACTGGTACTTTTACTTTCTTCATATAGACGTGCGGCTGAAATGTCATAGTATTGAAGTAAATAGCGCTTCATGACAGAAGATTCGGTCATTTTTTCATTAAAGCCTAACCCACCCGTCATGATCAAAATAGTATTGGGCTGTTGCAATGCATACGGCGCTGCGGCATCGAGACGTGCCTTTAAGGTCGGAGAGGGTTGACCATTTTCAATACCACTACCCAAAACGATGATGGCTTGGACGGAAGTAAATGGCTTGGATTGCTGGCTATTGAAGTGTAAATACGCAAAAAACAGTAAAAGGCTCAATAGCCAAAGCCAAAACAACCACCATGTAGCACGCCAGAGCCTTTTGAGTTTAGGGTATTGATCTAAAATATTGTGAATTTGAGTTGCAAATAGTCCAAATAAAAGAAAAATACACCCAATGACTAAGGGCAAAAGGATGCCTAAATGAATTTTATCTAATGTAAGTAACCAAATGGCATCTACGCAGAGCAGCAAGCCTACACAAAGCAGTAGTATTCTTTTCATGCAAAAAATTAAAGCAGTATTCGTATTTGGCCTAAGTATAGCGTGAAAAAAACCAGACACGAGGTCTGGTTTTTAGTTGGGACTATTTATGAGTAAACATCTTATTAATAAACATCACGGCGGTAGCGCCCAGCTTGACGCAGTTCAGCAACAACGTCTTCACCTAATATATCAATCAGTGCGTGGTCAACGTCCGTTGCCATACCGTTGATACTACCGCAAACGTAGATCACGGCACCTTGTTCTACCCATGATTTTAATAAGGTCGCATGGTCACGTAGCTCATGATGCACATAGCGTTTCTCCGCTTGATCACGAGAGAAGGTGAGGTCTATGCGTTGAACTAAGCCCGTGTTTTGCCATGCTTCAATGACGTCTTGATAAAAGAAATCATGTGCGTGTTGGCGCTCACCAAAAATCAGCCAGTTTTGCGTATAGTCTTGACGAACTCGTGTATGTAACAGGCTGAGTAAACCAGCAATACCTGTACCGTTACCAATACAAATCACAGGACGATTATCTGCAATCAGATGGAATGATTCATTGGTGCGAATACGCAGTTGTAGTGTGCTGTTGATCGCTGCATGTTGTGTTAACCAACCAGAGCCTAAACCAAGCTCACCATCCGCATTGGACTGCTGACGTACCACTAAGCGTAATACTTGCTGACTTGGAATACTGGCAATGGAGTATTCGCGAGTTGGAAGCGGTGGAAGCTGTTCGAGCAAATAATCAAGATTGGCAAATGGTTCAACATCCGTATTTAGGTTGCGATCCAATAATGCATCTTCAATGCGTTGCTGAGTAGAATCAACCACTTGCTGACTTTGAATTTGGTACTTTTGCATGAAGTTTGCAATACGTTCAGCACTATTACCCGGCTGAATCTCTGCAATATCACCCGCTTGCCAATTGGCTTCATGTTGCGGTTTTAACTCAATATTAAATGCAGGGGCACCTAAACTGTTCGGGTTGAGTAGATCACGTTTGGTCAATGTCCATGCATCAAAAGTTTTTTCAATTTGCATGTGCTGAAGTTCAAGTTTAGTCGCTTTGGCTAAAGCGCTATTCCATGCTTGAATGGCTTGGGTGTCGCCATTATTGACTTCAATTGTGTCAAACAGGGGCTTCGCAGCATTACTTTGCATCCAGCGATGAATCGCATGACCAAAGCTACAGAACGTATCCGGATATTCTTCAGAGCCTAAAGCTAAAACGGCAAACTGAACATGACTCAAATCGAGGCGTTGTGTCATCAGTTTACGTTCAAAGCTTGAAGCGAGATCAGGCGCTTCTCCAGTGCCATAGGTACTTGCAACAAATAAAATCTGAGCGGCTTGCGTTAAGTCATCAGCAGAAAGTTGCTGAACAGCTTTCACTGTGACGGGCTGACGAGCCTCTTGTAAGCTTGTTGCTGTACGCCATGCCAATTGTTCAGACTGACCTGTTTGTGATGCATAGCAAATTAACCAAGGCTGTGCATTTGGGTCGATGGTAACTGGTGCTAAGCTTTGACGGGCTTGCTGTGTCAGTTTTTTCTGTTTACGACGTTTGAGATAGAGCATCCATCCTGTGACAAAGAACAGCGGCATCATGAGGGATGCAATAACCACAAAGAACTGATAAATCGGTCCGAAGAAACTACCGCGATGTACAGGCAACATGCTGGTCATGATTTTTTCATTTAGCTTTTTATCTTCGTATAACTCGATATCGGTAAGAGCATCCGTTTTGTAGTTATAAGTCGCTTTGTTGCGCGCACGCTCATGTTGAGGGACGGCATCCACAAAGTTAATTTCTAATTCACCATTGGCTTTTTTCGGAATATTAAAAGTGACACTTGAGTATTCACGACCAATATTTTGATTAAAGCCATTCCAACTTTGCGTAAGGGCAATATTCACTTGTTCTGGTTTTAGACCACGTTTTTCTCCGCGACCTTCAGCACCATGTTTATTTTCTTGAGCGCCGTGTTCAGAGGGACTCGACGTTGCAGGATTTCTTTCAGAACGTGCTTGGTGTTCGCCATGAGTTTGTTTTGCCTCAGTGGCTTGTTTTTCACCACCTTGCTTTGCACCCGCTTGTTCAGCAGGTTGTCCATTCGGTTTTGGACGTTCTTGTAACTGGGGCTGTGGACGTTCAACGCCCATGACTTTAAACATGCCATTACGCCACCAATCATAAGACCAGTACAGACCTGTACATGCCAAAATGAGATAAAAAACAATCACCCATGTGCCGACGACTGCATGTAAATCCCATAGGAAATTACGTCCTTTGAGTTTCGGTTTTACTGCAAGCCATTGTTTTACAGAATGTCTTTTTGGCCAACGCAGATACAAACCACTCAATACAAAATAAATCAGCATCAGTGTACATGCGCCGGTAATTTGTTTACCTACAGGGCCAACAGTTAAATTACGGTGTAGTTGCTGTACAAACTGGAAGAATTTTTGACCTTTGATTTCAGGTAAAACTTCGGCTGTATAGGGGTTAACCATCATGTTATAGCCACGACGAGCACCTTCCTTGACAATATTCACGGTACTTGAGGCGGTAGCATCTGAGGCAATAGAGATGCTGTTAATTTTCATGTCAGGATCAGACTGACTAAAGTGCTCATAAAGCTCAGCAGGGGTTAGTTTAGGCTGCTGTTGAACCTGAACTACATAACTGTCCTGATTGATTGCTTTAAGTATTTGCTGTTCATAGGAATAAATGGCACCTGTAACCCCCATGAGCGAGAGTATTAAGCCGGCACTAATCCCCAAGAACCAGTGAATCTGGAAAAGGGTTTTCTTAAACATGATGGATTTAATATTGATAAAAGGTTGCTGAATTGCGACGAATTATAAACGATGATGTAGTAGAGAATGTGGAAAAAGTAAGTAATATTCATTCTCATTATTGTAATTATCAATGATCATTCGAAAATTAAACAGATAAAAAAACCTCCAAAAAGTGGAGGTTTTTTTATACATAAATGTCTGTTTGGCTTAAATTGCTTTAGCTGGGCCTACAGTTTCATTTAAGTGCTTACGAATGGTCGAAAATGGAAACTTCTTGCTATCCATACGTTTAGGCAAGATGTATGCACCGTCTTGACCCTTCACTTTAAAGTTTAAAAGGATGAAGTCTTTAGTGTCATACCATTCATGAATGTCTTTCCAACCGACAGTCATCGTCCCCATGTTTGCGCCCATACGTTGCTGCATAGAGATCCCGTGCGGCTGAACACCCATACGAATGCCTTTAATTTCTTGTACAGGGACTTCGTTCAGTTTGCGTTTCGCATACCACTCGATACCGAATTTACGCACAAGGAAGTAAATCACAACACAGACAATAGCTACCCAGCAAAATACTGTTGAATAGTTCTTAATAAAGATGAGGCCCAAGAGTGCCAGTGCAAGAATTGCACCCATAATTAGCCATGCTTTTTTGCCAATTTTGAAGTTACTGCGAGACAGAACAAGTTGAGCATAACGTTGTTCTTCTTCAGAAATTTCATAAGCCACTGGCTCTAGCGTGTAGGCATATAAATTTTTTGCGGTCATAGTGAAAGTAACAGATTTAAAACTGTAAAAAGTTTAGCATTATTTATACCAATTCAGTGAGTATATTGTTCCAAAATCATCCAAATTATAGCGAAGCCAGTTCAGTCGATGCCTGATCATGCTCATGACTTAGATTTTGTTTCAATTGGCTAAATTGGTTCAACACGTTAAACATCAAAGAAAGCTGCTGTAGCACGATCAAGGATTTTTGATCTTCCTCACTGTTTTGTGACAAACGCTGACGGATTTCTTGCAACATATTTTGCGCCGTTAAGTCCGGTACTTCGTCTCGCAGTAATGCACCTTGAATGTCATCCGTGGCTTTATCCAGTAAATTTAAGACCTGTTGATCTTGAATTTTTTCACGATGCGCACCTAAGGCTGCGATATAACTAATAAAGGTATGATTGAGACACAAAAACTCAAAGGCTAAAGCTTTTTGAGTCGGATCGGTATCGGGTTCGGTGGCTAAGGTGGAAATCAGTGATGCTACTTCTGCATCGGTATTATGTGCTGCACGACGGACCACACGATAATTCAAGCCGTTATTACGACCAGATTTGTATTGTTCAACCACTTCGGCCAAATAATCACACTGCGCTTGAATCGAACGGCTGATGGTTCGAGGCAGGCGACGGAACTTCCAGTCTGGGAAAATGAAACTCACACCAAACCATGCCAAGGCACAACCAATCAGTGTATCAATCATACGCGGCATAGCTGCGGCAAAACCCATGCCATCTAAGTTAAAGTTGATCAGCGCCAAAATGGTAATAAATGCAGTGGCTTGTGCATATTGCTTACTGCGTAATTCAAAAAACAGCACGCCACTTAAAATGAGTAGCAGTAACTGACCTTCGACAGAAGGAACAAAATATAAAATCGCATAACCTAAAATAATTCCGACCAAGGTTCCAATGATACGTAAATAGAGGCGGCGCTTGGTGGCGTTAAAGTTCGGCTGGCTGACAAACAGGGCAGTCAATAAAATCCAATAGCCATAACTGATATTGGTGACTTGGACAAAAATATAACCAATAAATAACACGGTCGACAAACGCACAGCATGACGGAACAGCACCGACTCAGGACTCAAATGTTGTTTGAATCGAATGACGATGTCATCCCAACCTTTTAAATCATCATCTTTTAAACGATTTTCAATCAGGGCTTGTCGGTCAATATAACGCTCGGTTTCGACATTACGTAATTGCGCATCGATGCCTTTTAGGTTTTGGTATAAAGCAAATAAAGAGTTGATCCAGACCTCATCGTATTTTTGCTCTTCACGCAGCTTTTCGAGTGACAGTTTTAGATTATGAAATGCATGCTTAAAACGTTGATTATGATGATAGGGTTTTCGCTGTAAGATGCTGATACTTAAATCTTTACAGGCTTTGCCTTGAATCGAAAGCACACGTTGAAAGCGAAATAAAATATCACTATGTTCAAAAATACGGGTCAATTTTTGATAATCAATATGCGCGGAATCGGCACGTTCATGAATGTCTTGCGCGACAAAATAATATTGTAGGCTACGACGTGTATCTTTTTGTCCACGGTCGCCTTTTAAACGCGTTAATAAGGCCGTTTTCATATCGTTGAAAATGCCAATCAATTTGCCATTTTCGAGCGACAGCTCGATCAAACTTTGCTGATAACTTTCCGGCGTCATATCGACATCGAACAAGTTAGATTTTGCAAATAAGAAGTCACCAAGGGACGAATAGCTTTGCGCCAATTTGTCCTGAACTTGACGCACTGGAAATAGTAGAAAGCTCAAAGTCGAAAGCAGTCCGTACCACATCGCACCGATGACCAATAAACCTGCTTGTGTATACCAATTTTCAAAAAGTTCGACCCCAAGCATGGAATACACGGAGATCACCAAACAGCCATAAGAAATGGTGGCATAGCGACGACCCAATGAACCCAAAAGAATCCAACCGATACAAGACACAATCAGGCCCAATGCAAATAAGATCGGATGCGGGAACAACAGATAAATGGATACCGCAGTAACAAAGAACCCGATATAGGTATAAATTTGATTGAGCACACGGACTGAAAAGCGGTCGTCGATATCACTTAGACCTGCGGCAACCACACCCAAGGTGAGGGGAATGGTCATCAATTGCTGATCTAAAAAATATGGGACAAAGGCTGTTCCTGCGAAGGCAATGACCATGCGCAAGTTATACATAAAGGTCGTGTTATAGGTTGCTTGTTTCAGTCGTGCGAGCCAGGCGTTCAAAATTTTTCCTTTGCTAAAGCGATGGGGCAGTAAGCAATGTGTATCGTGTGAATTTTCACATTGAAGCCAAGAAATAATACTATGTGCAGTGTAAACTTGTCTGCAAAACTTGCTTGCGATAAATGAATTATTCTTATGAAAAGCGCCGAATCACAAAAGGAATTTTCTCAACGCTGGATTGTCTTATTGGCGTTGCTCACTGCTTTGGGGCCACTTTCAATCGATATGTATTTGCCGGCTTTACCTCAAATGGCCGATGATTTTGGTGTCACAACGCAACAAGTGGCCAATAGTCTTCCAGCGTATTTCTTGGGTTTGGCGATTGGACAGTTAATTTACGGGCCGGTCAGCGACCGCATTGGGCGTAAAACACCGCTATATTTCGGTTTGGTTTTATATATTTGTGCCAGTTTTCTGTGTGTCTTTGCCAAAAGTGAATGGAGCTTGATCGCGGCTCGCGTTTTGCAAGCCTTGGGTGGCTGTGTTGGTGTGGTGATTGCCCGTGCAGCAATTCGTGATCGCTTAAGTATGCAAGCTTCTGCTCAAGCCTTTGCCAGTATGATGATCGTGACAACAATTGCACCGATCATTGCACCTACTTTAGGCGCATGGGTATTGCAGGTGTTTGAATGGCAATACATATTTGCGGTATTGGTACTTGTCGGTATTTTTTGTCTTTTCTGCGTACATTTTTTCTTTCAAGAAACCCTGCCTGTTGAGCGACGCTTAAAATTAAGTTTGAAACAAGTCTTAGGTTTATATGGTGCGATTTTACAGGACGAAACTTTCCGTAAACCGATGCTCACAGGCTGTTTTTCTGGCGCAATTTTATTTTGTTATATCAGTGGCTCATCTGCCATTTTGATGGATGGTTATGGTCTGAGCCAACAGCAATTTGCTTATGTATTTGGGGCGAATGCTTTAGGGATTATGGTGTTTTCAACCCTCAATAAGAAACTTGCAAATCGACTGGATGTTCGCCATAGTTTGCAATTGGGTAATGCACTCCAATTGTGTGGTGTGCTGATCTTATTGGCGGCAGGATTATTTAATCTTTCCTCTATCATTGTTGTAATGTTGGGCATGTTCTTATGTGTTGCTTCAATCGGCTTCACTGGTCCAAATGCGATGGCATTGGCGATGTCTGAACAAGGCTCACGAGCTGGCACAGCCAGTGCAATCATGGGAAGTATGCAATTTGCCTGTGGTCTATTGGCCGGAGTGTTTTTGAACTTTTTAGTATGGTCAGCGCTAATCAATATGGCTCTGATTATGCTGCTATTTGTGGTTGTTGCAATGTTCACCATGCGTAGTTTAAAAGCTTCAGCCATGGGTTGAACTAAATGCAGGTGATGACGTTTAGCAGGTCTGACTTAAACGTCGGTCATCAACGTACGTGTATTATTGATCAAATATCCGCGTCACTCATTATAAATGTTCATCATTCATAACTTTCAATGAGGGCGCTATTTATCGCACCTTGAGCTCAATTGCTGTTTGCTCGAAACATATATCTAAGTAATCATGCATTTGAAAATAAAAAGAGAAACTGTAGATCGCTGTTGTCCTACCTTTATGAAATAGAGCAACTGATAAATAAGTATTATTTGCATTAAACACAGTGCTTTATGCTGGATCAATACATTGTGAATGTCTCTATCGGTAATGTGTCGGATTTTATCGTTTTTATGACATACCTATAGAGTATGGATTTTTACCTTTAAGGTATGAGTGTTGAGCTTTTTTGCCATCTGAATCGGCTAAGTCTGAATTTTAACTAAATATTTCAGTCTATTTTCAGTGATGGATTCAGCGTTTTTGCTTTTTGCTTTCAAGTATTTCGTTATTAAGGGCTGCAAGTTGGGACTTTAATGCGACTAAAGCACGGATATGCAGCTTGAAATTTGTCCGCTCAAATAGGCGAATAACAAAGCGCCCAGAGTTAGGGCATACAACAATGACAGGACAATAGAGAGCTTAGGATGAAAACTCAAACTGTATTCCACCCAATGAAAACCCTTGTTGTTGCCATGAGTTTGGCTACGGTCTCAATGGCTCATGCAGGCAGCAATACTTCTGAAATTGAACAATTACGTGCAGAAGTTGCAGAACTGAAAAGTTTGATTAAAGCGCAGCAGCAAGTTCAACAACAGCAACAAACAGAGATTCAGCAAGTTAAAGCGCGTCCTGTTGCACCACCACCGCCACCAGCTACTCCAGCTGCAAGCTTGAAATCTAAAACAGGTGCAGATGTAAGTCTTTATGGTTTTGTTCGTGGTGATGCAAACTACATCATTGAAGGTGCGGATAACGACTTCAACAACGTACATACGTCTAAAGAAGAAGCACGAGATAAACTTCGCGCAACTGCAAAAACCACACGTTTTGGTTTAGATTTTACAGCACCTGTCGGTGGTGATAATAAAGTGGGCGGTAAAATTGAAGTCGACTTTGCAGATGCAAGTGGTTCAAATGATGGACTTCGCTTACGTCACGGTTACTTAACCTTTAACAACTGGTTATTTGGTCAAACGACATCTAACTTCTTGTCTAGCCATGCACCAGAAATGATTGATTTCAATACAAACTTGGGTGGTGGTACTACACGTATTCCTCAAGTTCGTTATAACTACAAATTAGCTCCAGATACTCAACTATTTGTTTCTGCGGAAGAAGGGGATAGTAAAGGGACTGTTGCTGCAGATCCGACATATCGCCTTCCAAACTTAACTGCCAAAGTGACTCAAGGTTTTGCTGCAGGTAAAGGTACCGCTTCAGCTCGTGCATTGGTTGAAAACTACAAATCTAAAGCTGCGGATGATACAGAAACAGCTTGGGGTGTAGCAGCGGGTGCATCTTATGCAGTGACTGATCAATTGAAATTGAATGGTGATGTCTCGTATACAGAAGGCAACAGCAACTATTTATATGGTTCTAACTCGGCTTACTCTGTTGTAGATGGAAACATCGAGCAAAACAAATTCACTGCTGTACAAGTGGGTGCAACTTATAAGTTTAATGAAAAACTACGTTCGACTTTAGCTTACGGCGCGCTATTTGCGGATGATGGCAGCGCGTATGCGAAAGATGCATTGAATTCAAATGCGAACGAAGAAGCACAGCAAGCTTGGATTAACTTTATTTACGCACCTGTAAAACCAGTTGAACTTGGCTTGGAATATGTGAACGGTAAACGCAAAAACTTTGCTGGTGAATCTTATAACGATGACCGCGTTGGCTTAATGGCTAAATATAGCTTCTAAGCTCAAATCATCGATCAGAATCGATCAAAAAAGCCTGACTTAGTTCAGGCTTTTTTTGTTTAAACAGAGGATGTATTAACACAAATGAACTCACAGCACTAAACAGATAGATTCATTAAATCGCCTGAGTCATGATGTCGTACTGGTTAAAGCAGGCGTTGAACCACGTACAGTGTATAGATCACGCTTAAATCTTTAATATTTTATATAGATAAAAAATACGAATGCATTTAAATAAAAACAATTGGATATAACTTTAAATTATAGAAAAATTAACTTTTTGTAATAAAAAGTACTGAAATTTTATTGTTCAGGCTGCATAATGTGCGACTTTTCAGAAATAGTGCGAAACAGTACAGACATACACAATGTTCTGTCATTAAATTTGCTTCATTTGAGGCTGTTTCTCAATTTAAAACTTTTAGCGATTTGTTAGTCATTTTGAGTTGATTTTTAAAGCTCAGACTTACTTATTTGAATCAGATGATGAATATTTTTCAAACTCTTTAGCTTGAGTCGTTTAATTGCATTATTGATTTGAAATTACAAAATGTAGTTGTATTTCAGACCATAAAGGCAGCTAATGCTGATAGAAGAGCTTTAAAAATATTCAAATAATTTTGGACAAATTATATGGAATTTAGTTTTAACGCGTTTTATACCTTAATCGCAGCGGTAATTGTGCTTTTGTTGGGACGGTTTCTAGTTAATCGTATTGGCTTTTTAGGCCGATATAACATTCCAGAGCCTGTTGCCGGTGGTTTAGTTGCCGCGATTATTTCTTTGGTGGTACACAGTCTTTGGGGCTATAGCATTACAACGAGTAGTGAATTACAAACGAGTTTCATGCTGATTTTCTTCGCTTCTATTGGCTTAAGTGCAAACTTTGCCAAATTAAAAGAGGGCGGAATCGGCTTGGTCATCTTTATCGTCGCTGTTGCTTCATTCATCATGGTGCAGAACCTCGTAGGTATCAGTCTTGCGACGGTGCTAGGTATTGACCCTCTTATTGGTTTGATTGCAGGTTCTATTACCCTTACCGGTGGTCATGGTACTGCAGGCGCATGGGGTGAAATTTTAGAAGTTCAACATGGCATTCAAGGTGCATTAGCCTTAGGTATGGCAAGTGCGACATTTGGTTTGATTATTGGCGGTATTATCGGTGGTCCACTGGCTAAGCTATTAATTAACCGCTATCAACTTGCAACGCCTCGTACTCATGAACAAATTGAAAAAAGTGATAACACTCCTCTAGCAGATATTAATTCAACAGAATATGTGCCGTTTGAATATCCGCATCGAGTTCGTCTTATTACAGCAGATAATGCGATTACCACATTAGGTTTATTTGCAGGGTGTTTAGCATTTGCGGACTTCATGACCGATTTTAGTAAAGGTACTGTATTTGAATTACCGACATTTGTTTGGGCATTGGCTGGTGGTGTAATTTTGCGAAATGTACTGGAGGGTATTTTCCGTGTACAAATTTTTGACCGCGCTATCGATGTATTTGGTAATGCATCTCTATCTTTGTATTTGGCGATGGCATTGTTGTCATTAAAGTTATGGCAATTGTCCGATCTCGCTGGCCCACTTGTAGTCATTTTGGGTGCACAAACGCTGACGATGGCTTTGTATGCTGCTTTTGTGACTTTCCGTGTCATGGGTAAAAACTACGATGCTGCTGTTTTATCAGCAGGTCACTGTGGTTTTGGTATGGGTGCAACCCCGACGGCTGTGGCAAATATGCAAGCGATTACAAATATGTATGGCCCTTCACATAAGGCATTCTTAATTGTGCCGCTATGTGGTGCATTCTTTGTTGACTTAATTAATGCGACGGTTATTCAATTAATTCTCAAATTTTTCGCTTAATTCTACAAAGGCTCTAATTTAGAGCCTTTGTTTTTGTATTCGCATTTTAGGTATTGATTATGGATGAACAATTAAATGCAACTCTCATGGGCTGGGTCAAAGTTTTTAATGATCCGCTTTGGGATTTCTTAGTCGTATTCTTAGTGGCGGTTGGTATTTTCTATACCTTAATCACTGGCGCAGTTCAGATTCGTCTATTTTTTCATAGTATTAAAGTGATGAAATCTAGCCGTAAAGAAGGCGATGATGAACATGGGATTACACCATTCCAAGCCTTTGTGACGGGACTGGCCAGTCGTGTCGGCGTAGGTAATGTCGCAGGTGTTGCAATTGCGATTGCAATTGGTGGGCCAGGTGCAGTGTTTTGGATGTGGTTTACCGCATTTTTAGGCATGAGTTCAGCATTTGTGGAATCTTCACTTGCACAGCTCTTTAAAGTGCGTGATACGCAAAATCAGCAATTCCGTGGTGGACCAGCGTATTACATTACACAAGGTTTAAAGCAAAAGTGGTTGGGTGTGGTTTTTGCCATCGCGCTGATTTCAACCTATGGTTTTGTCTTTAATGCGGTGCAAGCCAATGCGATTACAGGTGCGACCTCACATGCGTGGGGCTGGGATAAAGCCAACATCATTTTAGACTTAGGTGGTTTCGGTTTTGAAATCTCTTGGGTGGGCTTATTCTTGGTGCTCATAACTGCGCTGATTATTTTTGGCGGGATTAAACGGATCGCCAAAGTTGCAGAAAGATTTGTGCCCTTTATGGCTTTGCTTTATCTCGCAGTTGCTTTCTATGTTGCATTTGCTAACTTTGCGATTCTCCCAGATATTTTCCAGTTAATTTTCAGTAAAGCCTTTGAATTTGATGCAGCAGCAGGTGGTTTTTTCGGTGCCATGGTTTCTATGGCAATGATGCAAGGGATTAAACGTGGTTTATTCTCCAATGAAGCCGGTATGGGTTCTGCACCCAATGCTGCGGCAGCTTCAGACGTTAAACACCCAGTCAATCAAGGCTTAGTTCAAATGCTCGGTGTATTTGTCGACACATTTGTGGTGTGTACCTGTACGGCCATCATTATTTTGGCGTCCGGTTTGTATGAAAATGCAGGCTTTGAAGGCGTTGCTTTGACGCAAATGGCGCTTGAGAGTCAGATTGGTGCTTGGGGAGATGACTTCCTTGCCATTATCTTGTTCTTATTCGCTTATTCTTCAGTAATCGGTAACTATGCTTATGCTGAAGGTAATGTACAGTTTATCAATAACAATCCTAAAGTGATGTTTATATTCCGCGTATTCGTCCTCATGATGGTGTACTTTGGTTCAATCATGAGTGTGCCACTGATTTGGAACTTAGCAGACCTCTTCATGGGTGTGATGGCAAGTATTAACCTCTTTGCGATTCTATTGCTGACACCATTTTTATTGATGCTGTTGAAAGACTATACCTCACAGTTAAAACGTGGCGTAAAAGAGCCCGTGTTTAAAATGGATGAGCATCCAAAATATAAGGATCGCGTTAATTCCGATATTTGGTAAAGTCAAAAATTAACTTTAAAAAGCTCCGTTATCGGGGCTTTTTTTGCTAGACAATGTTTTGGATCTTGATGTGGAAATTCTGCTAGACACTGAAATTTTGACAGCCAATGACTTTCTAGGTTGTATGTCAATATAATGTGCATCGGTCAGAGGCATTAACGAATAATAACAGTGACGTGAATGTGGACTGATTAGACTACTTTTTCTCTTCAAATCTCGAGTTGCATTTGGAATATCTCTCAATGAAAAGCATAACTGTTTTGATGACTGCATTCGCAATCAGCCTTGTAGGTTGTCAAAGTGTGGGCTCAAAAACGGTCAGCGCTGAAACAACCGCACAAATTCGGACTTATACCCCAGCACCTGCTCAAGTGGCGAATAACCGCATTGACTTTAAAAAAGTGAAAAAGCAGGAAAAGCGTCCGATTGTTGCTTTGGTTTTAGGGAGTGGTGGGGCACGTGGTTATGCGCACATTGGCGCCATTCAAATACTTGAACAGCAGGGAATACACCCTGATTTTATTGTCGGAACCAGTGCGGGCAGTATTGTGGGTTCAATCTATGCATCAGGTAAAAGTGCCAATGAGTTAAGAGATATCGCTTTGAATATGAAAGCCAATGATGTTCGAGAAATACGTTTGGACAAAAAAGGCTTTTTTGACGGTAAAAAAGTTGAAGATTATATCAATGAGCAAGTTGATGACGTGCCTTTAGAGTTGCTAAAAACCCCAATGTATGTGGTGGCAACCGAGTTAAAGGATGGCAAAAAAGTCGTGTTCAACTATGGCAATACGGGGCAGGCCGTTCGTGCTTCGGTGTCGATTCCGAGTATGTTTATTCCAACGATTATTGAAGACAAAGAATATGTTGATGGTGGCTTGGTCAGTCCTGTTCCTGTGGACGTTGCACGCGATTTAGGGGCAGATATTATTATTGCGGTGGATATTTTGGCACGACCGATTCATACCGAAACGTCGAATGTATGGGGCTTGTTTAACCAAAATATCAATATTATGCAAAATCGTTTAGCTCAAGAAGAGCTCAAGCGAGCAGACATTGTGATTCAACCTGATTTACGTGAAAAAGCACATATATTTGATGTAAAAGGTCGTGAAGTGACGATGCTTGCAGGTGAAGAGGCAACCTTAGAAAAACTTGGAGAGATTTCTCGGGTTTATGCTGAACATCAATATAGCAAGGGACATCATATTCCTTATTTAGCAGCCAAAGACTAGGTTGGTACGATCCGTAAATTGACATGCATCCTGTTCACCTAGCAGGGTGCATTTTTATTTCAGCTAAGCATTTTAATTTTTGCTCTCAGCTCTTCCCATGCTCAATAGTATCTAGTAATCATTAATATATTGGATGTTGATTGGTTTTAGGTCTTAATCAAAAGATTTGCCAAATATAAAAATCGTAATAATAAGAAAATATACAGTTAATTATTTGAAATTAATTAAGAAAATCATATTAATTGGTTTTACGTAGATTTTAAGAGTATATACCTATATTAGCGTTTTTATTCATGTGCTTACGTTTACCAATACTGTTGAAGTGTTTAGAATATCATCAGGTTATTAATACTTAAAACCAATAAATATTTTAAAGGTGGCTGTAGATGAAAACGCTTGATGTAGGACAAAAAGTAAAGCTTGCGATGATGGAAGAGAGCGTATTTATTGTCACTCATGTACATGTAGATAATTCTTACACGCTAGAAAGTACCAATGATGGTGGACAAAAAACCAGCTATGACAACGTATCTTTCGAGATGTTAAAAGTCTTAGAAGATTAAGTTTAATGCCGTGCTATGTTGAATCGATGAACAACGCGTTTTAATGAATATGTTTTAAATATAAAACACAGCATAGCTTGGATTAAAAAAAATTGATAGATAGCGCGATAACTACTTGTTTATCGGGTGTATATCGTTATCAATATATATTTTACTGAATGATGGTATGATCACTATAAATAATAATGATGGTTTTTTTGCCGATTTGAACATTTAATTTTGATTAAAATCTATATAATAATCACATTAATCATTGTTATATCACGAGTCTAGAGAAACAAGATGTCCCCATTAGATCAAATTGCGAATGCACTAGACGACCAGTCAGAATTATCGATGTCAGTTTTAATGACTCCTGACATGGCGAATTTTTCGGGTAATGTGCATGGTGGAACGATTCTAAAATTGTTAGACCAAGTCGCGTATGCTTGTGCAAGTCGCTATTCTGGTAGCTACGTGGTGACACTATCAGTCGATAAAGTAAATTTTAAAGAACCAATTCACGTGGGTGAGTTAGTGACTTTCCTTGCAAGTGTGAACCATGTAGGTCGTACTTCTATGGAAATTGGTATTCGTGTTGAAGCGCAGAACATTCAAAAACGTACAGTGCGTCATACCAATAGTTGCTATTTCACAATGGTCGCTGTTGATGATCAAGGTAAACCAAAACAAATTCCGGCATTAAATCTAGATAATGACTGGAAACGTTGTCGCTTCGAAGCTGCGGAACATCGTAAAGTGGCGCGTTTACAGGAAAATCATCATCCTTCTTGCAGTATTTATAAAAAGTCGACACAAAGCTAATCGCTTTGGTGGCTGAATATTTGAAAAGATCGCTTAAGCGATCTTTTTTTATTCTGAAATTCGTCTGGAGAGTGCAGTAAGGATTTTAATTCCGAGTGTGCGACTAAAGTTTATTCTTCACAGCTCAGTTAATGATAGTCATTCAGTCCAATACTGTTTAATATAAAACGATACGTAGCGTTTCGTTTTTAAATTATGAGTGAAACTGAAAAAACTTCTCGGCGTAAGCAATGTATCTTACAAGCGGTCACAGATGCTTTGGCGGAAAGTGATTATCGAAGCATGACCATTGAAGATATTGCCGCTCGCGCAGGCGTTGGAAAATCGACGATTTACCGTTGGTGGAAGCATAAGTCCGATCTGGTTTTCGATGCTTTTAAAGCGCACACCGCCTCGGTGTTTGAACTCGATTTATCACAAAGTTTAGAGTTCAATCTAAATCAACAATTGCTCAAATTATCACGGGCTTTAAATCAGCACGTGGGTCGAGCATTGCTAGTGGTTTTGGCAGAGCATCGTGAAGCAGCAGGTGAGTTTTTTAAACAGTATTTGTTACCTCGACGTGAAGCGACACGTGAGCTGATCCAATTGGCCATTCAACGAGGCGAAATTCGCGCGGATTATCCTTTCGAACTCATGTTGGATATGTTGTATGGCCCGATTCATTATCAGATCATTTTCTTTAACACTCAGCCAGATGAAGACTATATCAAGCGACTGGTGCAGTTGGCGCTAAACCCGATTTTTACGGAGCACCAAGCCACGCGTAGCAGCGAGGCAATGACCTCATGACTACTCAACATCAGGCATCGTTATGGAACAAGTCTTTTGTTTTTTGTCTGTGTAATAACTTGTTTTTATTTAGCTATTACTTTGCGCTGCTGACCATATTACCCATTTATATTATGAAAGAATTGGGTGGTTCGATTCAGCAAGCGGGTATGGCTTTAACGCTGTTTTTGGTGTCATCCATTGCGATTCGTCCCTTTTCCGGCATGATTGTTGAGCGTTTTGGTAAAGCCAATTCTGTACGTATTTCAGGCTTTATTTTTGTCGTTTTTGCGCTGAGTTATTTGTGGATTGACAGCATGTGGTCGTTGTTGGTCATTCGTTTTTTACATGGTTTTTGGTTCAGTATATTAACCACGGTCAATGTTCCCATCGTAAATGATTACATCCCAGATCATCGAAAGGGCGAAGGCATGGGCTACTTTGTCATGTCGACCAACTTAGGAGTGGTGATCGGGCCATTTTTAGCGCTGAGTATGATTCAATCCAGCAGTTTTAGTACCTTATTTGCAGTATTAGCCTTATTGGTTGCAGTGGGCTATATTTTTACGTGGTTGGTTCAAATACAAGAACACGTACAGCATAAATCAAGTGATCAAGCGAGCCAATCCGCAGCCATCCAATGGCGTGATGTGATAGAAACACGGGTACTTGCCATCAGTTTTGTGGCATTGCTGACCGCATTTGCATATTCGAGTGTGATGAGTTTTATCACCGCTTATGCAGAGTTGAAGCATTTACTCGCTTATACCAGTATCTTTTTTATTGTCTTTGCTGTGTCGATGTTGCTCGTCCGTCCTTGGGTTGGCAAAGTCTATGATCGTAAAGGCCCGAGTGCAGTCATCTATCCATCATTTATTTGCTTTGCCATTGGTTTGGTGGTTGTGAGTTTTCTCACGAATCAATGGGTGCTTTGGATATCGGCAGTTTTTATGGGCATCGGCTACGGTTCAGTTTTCCCATGCCTGCAAACGGTCGCGATTCAAACGGTAGAAAAAGCCCGAATGGGACATGCGATATCCACCTTTTTTGCCTTGTTTGATATTGGCCTTGCTGTCGGTTCGGTCATTATGGGTGTACTGATTGCATACTTTGGATTTCAGGCAACCTATTTATTTTGTGCGGTGATGGTGCTGTTCACTACGTGGATGTATCGTTTATTCGTGGCAAACCAATTTAAACGCAGTGCTTTAGGAGCTGAATAATGGAATTACGACATCTACGATATTTTGTTGCGGTTGCCGAAGAGCTAAATTTTACCAAGGCTGCGCAGCGAATGTGTACTGTGCAACCTTCTTTAAGTCAGCAAATTAAAGACTTAGAACAGGAAGTTGGGGTGCAATTATTGATGCGAACCAACCGAAAAGTTGAGTTGACTGCAGAAGGTCAGGCCTTTTTAAAAGAAGCGCGTTTGAGTTTAGAACATGCTGAAAAAGCCATGATAGATGCGCGTCAAATTGCGCAGCTCAGTAAAGAACAACTGAATATCGGCTTTGTTCCTGTGGCTGAAATGAAGGTCTTTCCTTATATCATGCCGAATATCCGTGCTCAGTTTCCTGAGTTAAAAATTCATTTTCATAGTTTAATGGATGTCGATCAGATCAGTGCAGTGCGTAAAGGGGAAATTGATATTGCCTTTACCCGTTATGTCGAAGAAAGCCCTGATATAGAATCTGTTCAGATTTTTACTGAGCCTTTGGCGCTGATTGTACCGAAAAATTCGCCTGTGGCAGAACAGCGGCACATTAGCATTAAAAACATGAATAATCAGGATTTTATTATTAGTGATGAACATTCATCACCTGAGCTATACCGAATTATTCAAGATTTCTTTAAGCAAAATAAACTGAATGTGAACTTGGTACAGCATTCGACCAATATTTTGTTAAATGTCAATTTGGTCGGTATGGGCGTGGGGTGGAGTTTGGTACCGTCTTATGTCATTCCATTGCTCGGTGATAAAATATTGGTTAAAAGTACGGTTGAACCTTTGCCGACCATTGGTTTGTATGCGAGCTATCGAAAAGATCGTAAAAATGATGCAATCGAATTGATTTTAAAAGTCTTAAAAGAGCAGTTCTATATGGGCTTTTTCTAAGCCTTTAAATATTGCCCTAAGATTTAAATAAAAAAATCCTGAATTAAGCGCTTCGGGATTTTTTATTTATCGTATTTTTAATCAAAGACTCAATGATAAGTTGCCTTTATCGCTCTGATTTATTTAAACCATTTTTGTAAATAGGGTTTCATCACGCGGTAGGCAATCAAACCGATAAAAATAATCAGATAGAGTGGCCAAATCGTAATGAGAATAACCAGTAGGCTCAACACAAATTGCCAACCTTTTTGAATACCATACCACGCTCTTTGCCAGAAACTATCGCCATTTAACTGCGCAACAGCATCAAGGTTAATATCGATATGTTCACGGACAGTGGCAGGTTGAGTAAAGCCAATCACAATCGTGCTATAGCGGACACGATCTTGAACTTCTAAGCGAGTCAGGCGTGAGATTTCATTGACTTGCGCTGCTGCTACATGGTCTGGCACGACCGTTGTTTGCGACATTTTTTCTTCGAGTAGTTTTAGCTCATAGCGTTTTGCCGAATATTGCTGACGGTTCAAAAAATGCATAAGGGGCAACAGTTGATTAACGAAATGTGCAGCTTTTTCACTTGGCACACGAATGATCATTTCCGCTTGCGGATTTATTTTTTCAAAGATTTTAATTTTGTCGTCAGCAATCGGGTAGGATTGACTCTCTTGCACCACAAAGTCGATATTTTTCTGTTCAATAAAGCCACCTAAACTTAGCGTGAGTTTTTCAATTTCTAAGGCCGTTTTAACCACATCTTTCGACTCAAAACTGACATTGGCTTCTCGAACCATTTTACGAGAGGCTTCGGCTGGGTTGACCTGCTCATTTAAAATAGTTTCAGGTTTTTGTGTTGTTGCAGGCGTGGTAGACGGCTCATTGGAAGTGCTTTCCGCTGCTTGATCTTGCTGTGTACTGACTTGAGCAGGTTGTGCATCTGCGCTGGCTTCAGTTGCCATTTCTTCGGTTTTCTTGGAACAGCCTGAAATTAAAATCACCGTAAACATGGCAATTAAATATTTATTTTTCATCGATGTAGAGCTCAATTGTTTGATTATCAGAAAGTCGGAGTAAATACTTTTTGCTTTAAATATAAATTCAAATTTAGCGTAATTATTAGTCGGGCGTATTGTATCGGAAAGTGTTTAAAGCACGGATGAACGCAACATAATTCTACATAAAGCCGCGTATAGTAATAGACAGAACAACAAGGATGAAAATAAGGATATCTACAATGAACCCAGCAATGAAACTCTACAGCAATCCACGCTCACGCAGTAATACCATTCTGCCTTTATTAAAAGAATTAGACATCGAGTCAGAAGTTGACATTATTGAAGTGCCATATGAAGAGATGCATCAAGCGGCATATCTCAAGATTAACCCCATGGGCAAAGTTCCCTGCTTGGTCGATGGTACTGCTGTGATCAGTGAAACTGCAGCCATCTTTAGCTATTTAGCCGATAAATTCAGTGACAAAGGTTTAGCACCCGCATTGGATGATCCAAAACGGGGTGAATATTTGAAATGGATGTTTTTTTGTCATGGTCCGCTGACTGAAAATGGACATGAAAAATGTCGGCATTAGTACTGAGTTGATGGATGAAAAACGTGGCAGTTTGAGTTTTGGTAATGAAAAAATACTTTTAGATTTTATTAAAACAGGGCTTGCGCAGGCACAGCCATATCTGTTGGGGGATAAAATTAGCGCAGCAGATTTGTATTTAGCTTATTGGATGGTGTATGCCATTTCATTCAAAATATTGCCATATTTAGATGAATTTAAACCTTTTATTCAGCAGATTCAGCAACGTGAATCGGTAAAATATGTGCATTGGTTTCAGTCGGTTTAACTTGGATGCTTATTTGATTGTTGGCTGAACGTGGCGTTGCTATATGTCTAATCATGTAACTCTTTCTTTGGAACAACAAAGAAAGAGTTTTAAATATCAATCACTAAGATGGTAAAGCGATTTTAATTATTGCCTAGATAATGTATGGCAAATGTTGAGCTAAATTAAATAGACTCAATCATTGTTGGTTCTATTTAAAAAATCATGGGCTTCATCGTCAGATAGAGGTGGGCCTAAATCTCTTTCAAGTTTGGCATATATTTCAAGCAGTCTTTTTTGATGTGGGTCCATATCTAAGGCACGATGCTGCTGATATGTTAATTGATCATCAATCCAATCATAATCCTGAATCGCAGACCCGGCGAAACTGGTTTTCAAATGGAGTTTGTAATAACCAGAAAAGTAGTGTTTCTTGGTATCTAGACAGAGATAGGCGAATGTAGATCAACCACTTTCGGGAAATTTAAGGCGAGTTCGGCAGGGCTTCTTTTCTAGTGTAAATATGGGTGAATAGACTTGGCCTTTTAGAATGATATTTTTATCTTGACCAAAATATTGAGTTTGTAATGCAAATAAAGCAAGAATCACTGTGGTGAGAAAAAAGCTGGCAATGACTGCATAAAAAAAATGAAATGTATAAATGGAAGGACAAAAAATTAGATTCTTCGTTTTTGTTCACATCTTTTTCTAAGCGTAATAAATAGCAATTCAAAGAAATAAGAAAACAGAGGCAAAAAACGAAAATAGCTAACCAACTATTGGCATGAAAATGATGTATCTCTACGAAAATGAGTGAACAGATAAAAATAAAGCCCAACAAACTATAAATGAATAATTTCTGAAATCTTTTTTGCATTTTGCGAAGCTTATAATTATGTATTGAACGATTATAGCATGCGATGTTTATAGTGATTATAGAAAAAATCACCATGCTTTATGCATGGTGATTTTTAATTCTTGCAGATCTATTTGGATTATTAAGCATGCAATTTTGCAAACAATTGTTGGCTCACGCTGTCTAAAGTTTGTGGAATTGCAATCGCTGCAACAAAACGGTCTGGGCGAAGAATCGTAACAGATTCAGTGGTTTTACCAAACCAACCACGAATATCGGTACCAATATCACCAATCGTAATCACATTGTCGTACTTGGTGCGATTTTCATTGCTAAGCTGAACAGCAGGCAATACTTGGATAAATTTAACGCCCAATTTTTGCCATTTTTTCATGGTCGCATCTGACAGACCCCATTTCGGATCGACGCCCCAAGCAATGATTGCAAAGTCGTTACCGATGACTTCATCAAGTAGGACTTTTTCACCAGATTCAAGTTGAACATATGGTTGAATGAACATTTTACCCACAGGTGAATCTTTAACACCGTTATTGATCAATGCACCATCGTTGTACTTCGGCATTGGCTTGAAGCGCATTTCCAATAGATATTGTTTGATCGGTTTGATGTAATTGAGCGCATACGCGATACCATCACGCACGAAACCTTGCCATTTTTTTGGTGGCGCAAGGACATGACCCGCCATTACAGAAAGATCAATCATCGCTTTGGCATGATCTTTACGTTCAACTTGGTATGTATCTAAAAGCGCTGGGCCAGCTTTGCCTTGTACAACCATTGCAACTTTCCACGCAAGGTTGAACGCATCACGCATACCACTGTTATACCCTTGACCTTGCCAAACTGGCATGATGTGCGCAGCATCGCCTGCAAGTAAAATACGGTCTACACGGAATTTATCTGCAATACGGGCATTGTGGGTATAAACACGCTGACGAATCACTTCAATACCGTCGGTCGTTGGAAGCACTTTCGACAATAATTTGGCAATGTTTTCAGGTTTGCTTAATTCTTCTTGAGTCTCCCCAGGCATCACCATAAATTCGAAACGACGAATACCGTGTGGAAGAGCAGCAGATACATAAGGACGCACAGGGTCACAGCATAGGTAAATGTGTGGCGTTGCAAGTGGGTCATTATTGATGTCGATCACGATCCATTGGTTCGGTGCAGTTTTACCATCGAAGCCGATGTTGAGGGTACGACGTACCACTGAGTTACCACCATCACAAGCAATCAAATACTGCGCTTGAATTTTTTCAGCTTCACCGTCTTTATTTTGAATATTGAGCGTTACACCATTGGCATCTTGGCTAAAATCAGACAATTGACGAGAGAATAAAACATTTGTGGTTTCGTACTGTTTTAAACCTTGTAGCAGTACATTATCGACTTGCGGTTGAATAAAGGCATTACGACGTGAGAAACCAAATTCACGAGTGAGCGGTTGAATGTCTGCGAAACAACGACCTTTAGGGGTTAAGAAACGCATCGCGTGGTTCGGTGTTGTATGCGGTAACACTTGGTCCACTAAACCTAATGATTGGATGGTACGTAATGATTCATCATCAATACCAATCGCACGTGGGTAGTCAATCAGGCTGTCTAGTTGTTCAATCACAGTGACTTTGACACCTTGCTTACTTAAGTAGTTTGCAATGGTTAAGCCGACAGGACCTGCGCCCAGAATGGCAACTTCCGTTGTGTAATTTGCTTTATTGCTCATGCGTAAACATCCAATCACTTCACATATGCCACTATTAAGTTCTAAACCGAGACTTTCAACAAGCTAGGCATAAGTCGAAACGATGAATCGAATTGTCGTGTTTTTTGAAGGGTTTTATTTTAAGTGAATGATATATATTTATTTATATGAAAATCATCAATCATTTTGAATGATTTATCAATCATTAAAATCTATTAATCAGTGGCTTTGAGCATAAAAAAGCCGAATCATTTTTCAATGATCCGGCGACTTTAATTCATTTAGCACAACATTCTATTAGTGAGGGATAAATGTTGAGCAGCAGACTAAATGAATTTAGCGTGTGGAGTACGCTATCCGTCTATTACTGAGCAGGTTGAGCTGGTGCAGAACCTTCAGCATTTGCTTCTGAAGCAGGTTGAGCAGCAGTACCTTCAGCAGCAGTTGTTTCAGTCGCTGGCTGTTCTTGAGTGCTAACCACTACTTTTTCTTGTTCAGGTGCTTCTTGTTTATCTTTGCTGGCAGCAAAACTTGTTGCAGCTGCAGCAGCTAGAGTAGAAGCAAGTAAAATTTGAGTTAATTTCATTTTGAGCATCCTTATATATTTTAGTAAGTCCTGAAAAGATCATCACGTCCATCAGGAGAGAACTCATGCTAAATCGAGAAAACCGAGTGATCAATGCGAGCAACAAAGTGAAACAAACTGGTTAACTGGATGAATACATAACCGTCCATCCTGTGTTTTAAATGTAAAAAAATATCGGAATCTTCATTTAACTTTGCAAGAAAAAATGACCAAATCGACTTCATGATTCATTCATTGTTTACATGATGATTACATCGAAGTCGTAATTAAGCTGAATCCAGAATTTTCACTAAAATCCAAATGTAAGGATTCTTTTCGATATGGCTATTTTTTTAAATATAAGAGTTAACTTTGCCAATAAAATGTGACCAGATATGTCATGCATTCATGCAAATGGAATAAATAGGCTGTTTAACAGCCAGATCATCATTCAATGCCTCGGATACTAGGCTGATCTATGCTTTAGGAAAATGAAGACGGAGAAATGAAGACTAGGCTTGCAGCATTTTTTTGAAATCATTATGGTAAAGGCCATCAATCATTGGCTATTTATTTGAGTGACTCACTTTTGAAATTAGTTTCTACCCACGGTGCGATTCCGGTTCATATTATTTCTGGCTTTTTAGGTGCGGGTAAAACCACAGTTTTACAGCAGCTATTAAAGCAAAAGCCAGCGGGCGAAACTTGGGCCGTACTGATGAATGAGTTTGGGCAAATCGGGGTCGATCAACAGATGTTGCCGCAAGATCAGGGCTTTGCGGTGAAGGAATTATTGGGTGGATGTCTATGTTGTAGCAGCCAACTGCCGATGCAAATTGCGTTGTCACGGTTATTGTCAGAGGTGAAACCCGACCGACTGTTTATCGAGCCAACAGGTTTGGGGCATCCTGGACAACTTTTGGAGCAATTGACTGAGCCACATTGGCATCCGCATTTAGCCATGCGGGCATTGGTGACCGTGGTTGATGGCTCACGCTTACATGATCAAGAGTGGACTTCGCAAAATCTGTATGCCGATCAACTCAAAGTGGCACAAATCGTGGTGGTGTCTCATGTCGATTGTATGAGTGATGCCGATCAAGCTGGTTTGGAACGACTCAAACAAGCGTATTTACCGTATCAGCAGCAATGGATCAATGTTGTCAAAGGTGATTTAAAACTGACACACATTGATCTCGCCTATGTAGGGAGTCCTCGTAAAATTCAGCCTTTATTGGCGATGCAAAAGCAAATGCCGGTTGATGTACCCACAGAAATTAAACAGTTGCCTTATCATTATGTTGAATCCGCTCAGGGCTATAGTGTCGCAGGTTGGAAACTCCCAAAACGTTGGATTTTCGACTTTTTTGAGCTGTTAGATTTACTCTGTGAGCAGCAAGATTGGCTACGGATCAAAGGTATTTTTCAGACAGACCAAGGTTGGAAAACCTTTAACTTTAATCCTGATCAGTTTAATTATCAGTCGAGCGAGGAAAGTATCGATAATCGTGTCGAAATTATTTACCAAACTGAACGTGAATGGCTCGAATTTGAAGATCGCTTAATGCAGTGTCGTATCGATGCCGATAAAGCGGAGAAATAAGTAAATCAACGCAGCAAAAGCTTGCTAAATCTTATATGCTAAGCGCCAAATTTGAGGACTTTACCATGGCGCTAAAAGCTACAATTTATAAAGCAGATTTGAACATTGCCAATATGGATGTACACCAATATGGTGATTATCAATTGACGATGGCTTTGCATCCTTCTGAAACGATTGAACGTTTGATGGTACGTGTCTTGGCATATGCACGCTATGCAGATGAAGCATTAGAATTTACCAAAGATCTTTTCGAAACAGACGAACCAGCGCTGTGGGAAAAAGATTTAACAGGTCAATTGGTGAAATGGATTGAAGTCGGTTGCCCTGACGAAGACAAAGTCAAAAAAGCCAGTGCTCGTTGCCCACACGTTGCTGTGATTACCTATGGTTCTTCAGTAGACGAATGGTATAAACGCAACAGCAAACTGAAAACCCTGAAGAATGTTGAAATTTGGCAATTATCTGAAGCGAGTACAGCTGCCATTCAAGAGTTATGCGAACGAACCATGTCTTTACAATTAAATGTGATGGATGGCGAATGGACTTTGATTGGTGATAAAGCTCAAGCGGTGATTGAATGGACACAATTGCAATAAGCATTTGATGTGATTTAACTCATCACGATGGATGTGAGTTCAGGCTTGCATCCTGACTATAAAATTCGGTATATCTACAAACAATGAGAAAATTTTAAAGATGGGGAGCAGCCGATGTACCCTGATTTTTATTTGTTATTTGTGGCGCTTATGATTGGCGCTGTCATTGGTGCGGAACGTGAGTACCGAAGTAAGTCGGCAGGTCTGCGCACCATGATTATGGTCAGTTTAAGTTCATGTTTATTTACTATCTTATCGTTACGTATCGGCGTTGATAGTCATGATCGAATTGCGGCCAATATTTTGACTGGCCTCGGCTTTTTGGGTGCGGGGGTAATTTTTAAAGATGAAAATCGAATTTCAGGCATTACCACAGCAACTACCATTTGGATGACCGCTGCCTTAGGCATGGCTGCGGGAGCGGGCTATATCGTGCTGAGCTTGATTGGTACGGTGATTGTGCTGATCGTTTTAATTGTTTTGATTTATATTCAAGCGTGGATTGAAGCGAAAAACCAAGCACGGAGTTATCGTATCGTTTGTCACTTTCGACAACAAACGCTGGATGACTATGAAGAGCTGTTTAAAACCTATCAAATGCAAGTGGTTCGTAGTGTGCGACATAAAACTGAACATAAAATCAGTGGGCGTTGGATCTTAATTGGCTCTGCGACAAACCATAGAAAATTAACTCAAGATCTAATGAATGATCAGGATATTCTGGAGCTCAATTTTTAACAGCGTATTTACTACGGCATCCAAAGTAATCCTGTTTATAATAGGGTTTTATTTTGATTGCGGCATTTGAGGTTGAGAGCATGAGCAAAGAATTAGAAATTATTGACTTAGTGGTAGGCGAAGGTAAAGAAGCGGTTAAAGGCGCTTTGATTACAACACACTATACAGGCTGGTTAGAAGACGGCACTAAATTCGATTCATCACTGGATCGTGGTAATTATTTTGAAACGGTAATTGGTACAGGCCGTGTGATTAAAGGTTGGGATCAGGGCATCATGGGGATGAAAGTCGGTGGTAAACGTAAGTTAATCGTGCCATCACATTTAGCTTATGGTGAGCGTAAAATGGGCAGTGTGATTCCTGCCAATTCAAATCTTATTTTTGAGATTGAATTGTATGACGTAAAAACTCGCGATTAATAGATCAATAGTTTTAGATCAATGACATGGACGTTATTGATCAATTGGATAAAATAGTAGTTGTTATTTTTGTCTTTTACCGTAGATTAGAATAATTGCTCGAGTATAAACGCAGGAATCAAAGCCGTTGTCTTTACAGTTGCCTTGCACCAGATTGTTCTGGGTTCTTACCTTTATTATTTTTACATTGGCACTCACTGTATCGACTGCTCAAGCACAGTATGAAACTGCTCCTAAATCGTTTTATTTAAAACATCAAAACGAAGTTAACCAAATCTACTTCACGGAAGACACCAGTAGCCTCTTACAAGGCAAATGGTTGTTTTATCCAAATCAATTTTTAACGTCTCCGAGTTCGGTTCTAGTCGGTCAAACGGTCTATCTGCCTGCATCATTTAAAGACATCACAGGGGACAGTAAAGGTTTTGGGACATTTACTGGACATTTCCAAATCCCTAAACAATTTATTGGTCGACGTATCGCGGTATTGATTCCAAATCAGTACGGTGCGTATCGGGTATTTTTAAATGGTGATGTGATCGTTCGTTTGGGCGAGGTGGGGCGTACTGAAGCAGAACAAAAAACGGAGAATGCACCGCGAATTGCCTATTTTGTGGCACAAGATGAATATTTCACTTTAACCATTCAGGCTTCAAGTTTTAACAGTATGCATGGCGGGTTTGAAAACCCAATGCGTATTGGTATCGCCAAGACAGTAAACCGCCAATTCCAACAACAAATGATGAGTATTGGGATGGTGTCGGGCGCCGTCTTGGGTGTGGGACTATTTACGATCCTATTTTCTGTTTTCCGAGGTTTACGCGGTCGCAATAGCCGAAGTAACTTGGTGTTTGGCTTATTTATTGTCTTTTTAGCACTCCATAATTTATTTTCAGCACCTTATGCCTATACCACTTTTACCGATATCAATTGGTTGTGGGGCACGCGATTAGAATACTTATTTACCTATTTGGCATCGATTTTCTTTTTAAGTTATATCCACTTGCTCAGTCGTCGCTATTTATTTACCTTAAATTATCAGATCGCGATTTTGCTGTTGTCGTTGAATATTTCAGTGACTTTTGTTTCGACGCCTGAAATTTTTCAACCTTTGGCAACTTACAGTTTTGCCTATGTGATCGTTGTTCTAAGTAATTTTGCTTATGGTTTTTACGTAACACTGAAAAAGAAAGAACCGTATTCAAAATTAAATTTAATCGCGGTTATTTTCCTGTGCATTACCTTTTTAAACGACTTTTTGCTGATGATGAATTTGATTGATTCAGTCAATTTATCGTTCATTTCAACCAGTTTGTATGCCTTGTTGATCATGTTTCAGCAATCGCACCATTATGCACAGCAGTCGATGCATACGGAACAGTTGAATAATAGTTTGCTTGAGCTAAACAGTTCACTCGATCAGAAAGTCAAAGAGCGCACCTTACAGCTCCATGAGCTGAATAAAAAATTAGAGCTACAAATTCGTATTGATGCCTTAACGGGGGCATTCAACCGCCGTGCACTGAATGCTGAAATTCAACGCTTATATTCGGAGGTCCGTTTTCATAGTCACCGAACATTGGTCTTTGCGATGTTAGATGTCGATTATTTTAAAAATTATAATGACCACTATGGACATCTTAAAGGCGATGAGGTGTTACAGCAGATCGTGAAAACCATGCAAAACACCCTGCCAAGTTCAGCCTATGTAGCTCGCTACGGTGGAGAAGAGTTTGCCATATTGATGCATGATGTTCCGTATGCGATTGCCCAAGAGCAATTACAATTGGTACTCGAAGCCATGCGTGATGAACAGCTTGAACATGTTAATCGGGGTGATGACAAAAATTATGTCACACTGAGTTTGGGCATGGCATGGATGGATAAGCAAAATGACTTCGAAAGTATCGAAGCTTTAATGAAGCATGCAGACTATTATTTATATATGGCCAAACAGGCAGGACGCGATCAACTTAAGCCTTGATACCATGAATTGTATAGGTTTAAAAACTCTGAGGTGATATCGCTAGTATTCTTTGCCAATCCTTATTTAGATTCATTTATCTTTAAATTCATCTATACAATCATCTTATTTGAAAATCTGTCCCTCTACGAACTTTATCTCTCTACTAGCAGAGTTGTTTGACTAATTTAAGAGGTACATCAGCAGGCTCAAAATCTTGATGTGCGACAAAGCCATATTTTTGGTAAAAGGCGAGTGCAGTATGGGTACTTTCTAGACTGATCTCGGTAATATTCTTTTTCCGGACACAGTGAATCATGTTTAACAATAACGCCTTACCAATGCCTTGGTACTGACGTTCAGGGCAAATATAGTTCAGTAAAATTTGTCCTTGATCACTGACTAAAATAAAGCCGACCACTCGATTATCACTGACGTAGACCCAACTGTCGTTGTAAAGCATCCACATTAGAATATTTGATTGATTTGCCTCCTCAAGCCAAGTTTGAATCACACTTTCATTACGTTGATGGTCCTGGATACATGAACGAATGCTGTTGTGAATCACGTGAATAATTTCGGGTATATCCTGAATTTGTGCTTCGCGTATCATAATTTTTTCTTTTTATAGAAAACTCCAACAGCCTGTCATTTCAGAAGATATCGCCTTGTGCTTAAAGAGGCTTCTTGTTGCGTTTTATGTTTTTTTGCAGCCATTGCGCCGTTGGGTTGGGTTTTTATTTCAAAATTGTTGCAAAATTTACAAATGTATATTTATAAGTTAATCGTTAAATACGGATAAATAACCACATAAATGCATCTAACTATACTGTTTTTAAAGTAATAATAGATCTTTTAGAAATGTATACATACTCAATGATTTCAGCAGGTGTAATAGTTTGAAATAAATTAGCAAAGAAAATAGGCAAGATTTCAGCTTTAAAATAGTTTTGTATGAATTTTAAACGTTATTGTGCGTTATATTAGTCCATAAAAATATTCGATGATTCAAGATGTGCATGCGCGTCATCGGCAGTAGGTTGTTATTATGGTTAATTTTATCATTGTGATGTGTATTCTGATTGCGTTGTCTGCAGCAGGAATCGTGGTCAAAAAAATAATAAAAACAGAAAAATATCGTCAAAAATATACGCGTTACCAAGCACCAAAAAAATCGAAAAGTATCTCTTTAGCATCGAATGATGATGCTATTCGTGACGTCGATCATGTCATTGAAGTAGATGAATATGAACAGCAACTTTTTGATGATATTGCGGAAATTTTCTTTCAACAACAATACAAATTAGATTCGCTACAGGCAGCCGAACAGTTACAAGAAGTTTTTTTACGTCGCATGCCAGTCAATTGTAAAACTCAAATTCGCCAATTAGATCTGAATGAATGGTCGATTTATTGGAGTTTTTACAATCAATCGCTCGAGTATTATTTAGGCCGATACGGTGAGTTTTATACACATGTCGACCGTTTTGGCGAAGAACATAAAATTGAATATCGCTATCAAGACTCCGCAAGTTGAAGCAAAATGCGATCTTGGACTAAATCGAGATAACTCAAATCATCGGTTATTCGGGCCATTAAAATTGCGCCTTCATAATCCGCCAAGCTGATTTTGGCAAGTTGCGCGGCATGTTCGATGCTCATGCATCGCTGAAAAAACACTTCAAAGGCGAGTTGCCACTCGTGAAAGATGGACTGTAATTTCGCAAAAATCTCGGTAGGCAAATGTTGACGTTCCATACTTAATATCCCGACTAAACAACCTAATCCACCTTGGCTAAAAAACTGGATGGCCAGTTGATGGATGTGCGGGTAAGTCTGTTGAGGTGATGCAGTGGATTGCTGTAATTGCTGAAAAATACTGTGCTTTAACTTCACGTGTGTCAGGTTTAAAATTTCCATCAGCAAAGCGTCTTTATTCGGATAGTCATAATAAAACGCAGCTTTTGAGAGTCCACAGGCTTCAGCCAATTTCCCCATGCTGCAGCCCATATAGCCATAGCGTTTAAAGGCGTGTGCTGACTGTAACAACAGATGTTCAGAGGTGTTTTTCCGTGGACGCATGTATCTCTCTATCCGAATAATTCAATGTGCAATGTATGAAGTAAATTGGTCTAGGCGACTAATAGCTCGTTAAACCTTCCAATCACTTCCTGCCATAAGGGTTCAGCACCTTTGCGGAAATATCCCATATGACCAATCTGTTTTAGACCATAATCTTGCGCTTCAATATTGATATAGTGCATTGACGCTTGCGCATAATGCTGCATAAAAGCGTGTCGTGAATTGGGTAATGCCCAGTCATCATCGAGTGCAGCGACCGCATAAATCGGCGTTTGAACAGCAGCATATTGTTGAGATAACTCACTCAGCTCAGGGTCGGCAAAGAAATAGGTTGGGTTTTTACACCAACGGCGCCATTGTTTATAGACATCGACAGGGAGGTCAGCGCCCATATTGAGTTTGCTCCAAGGCAAATATCCTTTGACGGCAACCATTGGCGGAAAAACGATATTCCACATCACATGAACCTTCATTTTTTCTTTAAAGGGCATATAGCCATGCCAACCTACGCCAGTGCCAAAACAATACATGGCACGTATCTGATCGTGATTTGAGGTGAGGCCTAATGCTTGACCGCCATAGGAGTGTCCCACTAGAAAAGTTTCCTGACCGTGTTGTTGCATATAAGCTATGGCACCAGAAAGGTCATAACGTCCCCAGTCGAGGTAGGACATCTTAAAGCCTTTAAGTTTTGACGGTGCAGAACGTCCAATACCACGATAATCAAAAGTCAGTACTTGATAACCGAGTTCTGCGGCATACTCGGCAAATCGACGGTAAAATTGTTGAGGTACACCTGTCGCACTTGAAATAATAATATTGGCCTTAGCGGCAGTATTAGGCCGATATTCAACGCCTGAAAGCGTATAACCATCGGTTGCAGGGAAACTCACGGGTGTACTATGTATTTCTTGCGCTGCTGGTTCTAAATCCGTTGACATAATTTTTCTCTGGATGGGCAGGACGGAAAGGGTTTACTCAGTTTAAATAAAGGCTTACTTGCCCTGAAAATTGGCTGCGCGACGTTGTAGCATGGCCATCACGCCTTCTTGTACATCTTGTGTTTTTAGTAATGGCTGTAAGTGCTGATCTAATTGAGCAAAGGCAGCATCGGCTCCCAAATGCACACCTTGCTGTGCTGCAGCGAGTGTTGCCTGAACCGCCAGTGGTGCAGCCTGCGCAATTTGTTCCGCAAGTTCAATGGCACGAGATAAGGGTGCTTGGTCAGTGATTTCAGTCACCAAGTTCATGTCATATGCCGTTTGCGCATTGAAACGTTCACCTGTGAGTAAATAGCGCATGGCTTTATTCCAACCCGCTGCTTGGACAAAACGAACTGTTGCACCACCAAAAGGAAGAATGCCACGTTGCACTTCCATTTGAGCAAACTCCGTGTGACGCTGTGCGATCACGATATCGGCATTCAGCATGAGTTCAATACCCGCTGTAAAACAGAACCCTTGTACCGCGACCACAACTGGTTTTTTTCGTTGTCGTGAGTTGGTTCCCCACGGATTAATTTGCTGATCAGGAAAATTAAACAGCCCGCTGCCAAGTTTGGGTTGTAGTTCGACCAGATCTAGACCCGCAGTAAAATGATCGCCATGAGCAAAAATCACCGCACAGCGTAAATTTGGATCATCTTCATATTCAGTGAGCGCCAGTGAAAGGTCATGAATTAAATGACTGTCAAACGCATTTCGTTTATCTGCACGGTCCAAACCGATTAAATAAAGATGACCACGAATTTCTCGACTTACACGACCTTGTTGTTCTGACATTTGGATAATTCCTTCTAATTATTCTTTATGCATAGCTAAGTTTTTAAAAGATTGTTAGAAAACTGTCAAAACTGATGCGTTCAAAACATCAAAATCATCGTCTGGTGGATGAGTGGTTTGATTTAAAATTTACAGAGTTGATATGAAATAGTGTGTGATATAGCTTGCCTTTGGGCTGATTTTTTCCATAATAGCTGCAGCTTTTTTAAGGCCCAATCAACCATGTCGAACTTAGAAATATTTGCAGTTATTATTAGCTTAATCGGGGTGAGTTTAACCATTAAGCGAAATATGTGGTGTTGGTGGTTTAACTTTGCAGCTTTTTTGCTGTATGCCTACTTGTTTTATACCTACAAACTTTATGGCGAAACCATTTTGCAGTTTTTCTTTGTGGTGGTGAACTTCTACGGTTTTTATCACTGGTTGAAGGGCAAACAACAAGATCATGACATCCGTATTGAACCGATTGCGACCAAACTCGTGATCTTTCAAATGCTCTTAGCAGCGGTGGGCGGTTTGATTTTTGGTTTAAGTTTGCACTATTTTACCGATGCAGCCGTACCGATTTTGGATGCACAATTGGCCGCGTTTAGCTTACTCGCAACGTATTGGACCAGCCGGAAACATATTGCTACTTGGGTGCTTTGGGTATTTGTCGATATTATCTATGTGGGTATGTTTATATACAAAGACCTGTATCTCACTGCGGCGTTGTATGCTGGTTTTGTGGGCTTGGCGGCATTTGGTTGGTGGCAATGGACACAAGTCAAAAATAAACAGCAGCAACAGGCGATGAAAGCTTTATAAGGATCATTGGGTGATGGCAAAGCTACTTTTAATAGCCGATTCCGAACCCGATGAATAAGTAAAGAGCGTGCAGAGTCATGATTATCGACTTTCAACTTGAGCAGCAACTGCGTTTTGATCGACAAGCTGGGTTTCTATTGCAGCAAAAAGCGAGCTTTTTTCAGTTTGAACAAATAGCAGATGTGTATAACGCTGAATGGCTCAATGCATTTCCACAAGGCACGCAATGTAGCATCAGCGGTTTGGATGATGGTGCAGATGAATACGGCATCCAAATCAGTTACAAACACCAAAGCGTTTTGATCGATTATTCACAAGTAATCAAATTGGTACACCGTGATCGGGATGGTGTGGTGCATAGCATGATCTTAAATTAACAACTTAAATTAAACTGAGATTTATAAAAGCAGTACCACAAAGATTTGTTATAGAAATATAAAAATAAGCGCAAGAAGAAATGAAAAGATATGGGAAGCTATTAAAGCAATGACGCAACTTGATCCCAAAGATTCAACATTTGAAATTTTTAATCAGCTATGTTTTGAACTGTTTCATCATTATGGCTCGCACTGCACGTCTTTTGAACCTAGCGCTTTAATACATGCAAAACCAATGCAACAGCTTCCTGAACAAGCCAGCTTTGATATTTTTAGCCTCGACTTTGGTCATTGGTACGCAAAGTTGTCCTACGCGGAGATGTATTTAAAAATTGATGCGGGCTGGGAATTTCAGCTCGAGTTTAAAGATCAGCATGGGCAAATCTATCAAAAAGTCCTTTAAGGCAGAGTCCAATGAGTTGCAGTATGGCAATTCTGTTTTTTCAGTTTGGTTTCAGGTCAATGACAGCCACAGCGCTTTCCGATTTAATCCAAAGCACAGTTTTAGCAACTGTAGACTGGGCGAAATAAAACAATAAAACCAATATTGACCTGAAGGATTACGAGAATGGCACATCAATTTACCGTCAATGCCACAATTCATGGCGTTTCACTTGAAGATTTTAAACGACTAGCCGCAGATATCAGCTTGCATGAAGCGGTGTGCAAACGCATACCGGGTGAAAATCTAGAAATTTTAGAATCAAAAAAAACAGGTGATATGTATACCTTAAAACGTGCCTATAACTTGGATGTAAATATTCCAGATATTGCCAAGAAGTTTTTAAAAGATGCGTTTCGTCTGAAACGTACGGATATTAGTAATTTGGCGGCATTAACCTCTGACGTCAAACTAGATCCGAACCTACCGCTCGAAGCCAGTTGTAAACGAAGTGTCAGTGGTGATGCAACACAAGTGAGTTTCAATTTGGACTGGACGGTGAAAGTCAAAGTTCCACTGATTGGTGGATTACTTGAAAAACATGCAGAAGGTGAAATTCGTCGTTTTAGTCAGCTTGAGATTGAAATTGTAGAAGATGAATTGCGTAAAAATTTAAAAGCCTGAATTGATTTGAAAGCAAGTTAAAAAAAGCGGTCATTGACCGCTTTTTTATTTTTAGTGCGAAGTTTTTTCAAAACGTTGACGATAAAGCATCGCAGTAAAGAAGGTCACCAAACAGACGCTCCATATATAATACATGGCGCCAATGTTGCTGTATAAACTCAACCATTGAACCAATGGCAAGGTGATACCACCCGCGATGGCATAGGCCAAATTGTATGAAAATGAAATGCCCGAGAAACGAATCTGTGCAGGGAACATTTTCACCATACTATAAGACACCATACCAACCGTGCCTGATGCCAAACCGAGCAGCATATAGAGCGCAAACACGGTCGATGCTGCCACATGGCCCAAGCTGTTATAGAACACGCCCGCAATTATCGCAACAAGGAGGGAACCGAATAACATCACTTTACCCGCACCGAAGCGATCTGCCAAAAGACCTGCCAAGATACAACCGACCATTTGCATCACAATAGCGGCACTTTGCATTTTAAAGGCATCGGCCCGTTCAAAACCAAAGGCGCCCGTGAGTAGATTTGGCATCGCTAAAATCAATACAACAACGCAGCCAGTTAAGAACCATGTAAACAGCATACCAATCACAACGCCTGTTTTGTGCTGTTGCAGCACTTGTTTCACAGGAAGCTCTTTAGCCAATTGTTTCTTTTCTTGCATGGCTTTAAATACAGGCGTTTCTTTTAAATAACTGCGGAGATAGAGCGCAACAAAACCAAAGATTCCGCCTAGAATGAATGGAATCCGCCATGCCCAATCATGGATTTCTGACTCTGTAAATTGTAATGAAATAAACAAAGACATCAGTGCGCCCAATAGGATACCTAAAGATAAGCCAGCAGTGAGTAAGCCATTGGCGATCCCAATTTTTTGCTCAGGCACATGCTCTGAAACAAAAGTCCATGCCGCAGGGATTTCACCACCAATCGCGATGCCTTGAATCACACGCATCAGTAGGAGCAAAAGTGGTGCTGCATAACCAATACTTTCAAAAGTCGGCATCACACCGATCATCAGTGTAGGTAGAGCCATGAGTAAAATAGACAAACTAAATAAACGCTTACGACCAATCAAATCGCCAAAATGCGCCATCACCACACCACCCAACGGGCGGAAAAAATATCCGGCTGCAAAAATACCGTAAGTATTCAGCATCGCCCAAAATGGACTGAGTCCAGTGGGGAAAAACAGTTCCGAAATAATTTTGGCGTAAAACACATAAATGACAAAGTCATAAAACTCGAGTGCGCCACCGAGGGATGACAGTCCGAGGGTACGTTTATCTTGACGAGTCAGGCGTGGCTGAGCTTCCATGCAAATATTTTCCAGCAGCAAATAGCATTTGAGGATTTTAGTGATTCAAATTTTTATTGAATAATCAAACTTTGTTGCCTTATTAAAAACTTATAGTTATGAAAATATCGTGAATTAAGAACAAAATAATATAGATAAAGTCGTATTAACTTAAAGAATGATTGGTGATGGATGGCGTTAAATCTTGGAATATAAATGATAAATATCAATAGTATAGGGCGGTGTGATCTGCTATTTTACTTTGTGCTCTATATAAACCATAAAAGATTCAAAGCCATAGCATGCCGTTGTTTTATACTCAGAACCGATAATAATGCATATTGCATGGTTGTTTTTTTTTAAATAACTGATGTTACGCAGTAACATCAGAAGCGTAATTTGATTCAAATGAAAGAATGATAAGCGGTAACGTCATCCGCAAGTGTTTGAGACAGGACTCCTTCTAATCAAAAATGTTTTTGCGATACTTTGAATAATTTGATACTAGTGAACGAGTTTTGTCGGTGAGGTGCATTGCACCGCAAGATGGTTTCCTTGCGAAGCTTTGCTTCTCATTTTGCCTAATGAGAAACATTGTTTCGTAAGAGTACCTCCAGCCGAAGGCTAATCCCTTTATTTAAATCCTAGATGTAAGACTTCGTCGAATAAACTTAAATATCATTTTAAAAATGCGTAATTACTTTTACGTGCGTAACATCAGTTAAATAATTTAAGCCCGCTAGACTTAAAAAGGATAAAAACATGAGTCATATTGCTGCTGTTGCACAGCGTGGTGAAGCAATTTTGACGCTCACTGCCGCAGAGGTGCAAGCGTCTGAAATAGGTTCTGCATGGTTAATTGCATTGAGCGAAACACTGCATGCCACCATGCTTGAGCGTCAAGGCGTAGGCATTGCGGCGCCGCAAATTTATGTTTCTAAGCGGGTGATTATCGTGGCTTCACGTGCAAATTTACGCTATCCCGATGCGCCTGAAATGGAGGCGATCGTGATGGTCAATCCAGTGATTACATCTCGATCTACGACCACAGTTTTGGGTGAAGAAGGCTGCTTAAGTGTGCCGAATGCACGAGGACAAGTCCCGAGAGCCGAGCAAATTCACGTGCGATATTTGACCCTTCAAGGTGAATTCAAAGAGAAAACCCTGAATGGCTTTCCTTCACGGATCGTACAACATGAGGTCGATCATCTGAACGGGATCTTATTCACCGAGCGTTTAGAATAAAAACCGTGCTATTCCAAAAAGATAAAAGTGACCAATTGAGCTAAAAAAATAGCGGAAAAGTAATTTGAATAGTGGTGTAAGTGAAGTTTAAAGGCTTCAAAGGTTGCACTTTTAACTGTGAAAATAGGCTTTCTTTTTGAAGTTAAAACCTTGTATAACTAGCGAAATAATAAAATAAAAAAGAAGATTAATGGGGAAAAATTGGGGCAATGCTGTCTGTACGAAATGGGGCGTACAATGGCGTAAATTGAAGCATCTTTTGTTTGAGTCAGACTATCTCATCATCAATTGGTCTGACTACGATAAAGGGCGTTTACTTCTCATCTTTGGCATGCTGAGTCAAGTTAGCGTGTTGAAGTGGTGCATCATGAATTTTTATTATTCGACCAATCGGATTTGGTTTAATCCGAGTGAACTCAAGTTCAGGATCATCGTCGCTTGTATAGTCCTACTCAGTTATGGCGTATTGGCAGTACTCAGTCTTTATTTCAAAAAATATTTAAATTTTAGACTGTTTTTTAGCTATTTTGCGCCCGTCCTGTTTGGGATCGGCATGATCTATGGTGGCTATATGATCGGGATCTATAGTCCTGCCACTATGGCGGGGACGGTCAATCTGCTGATGGTCGGTTTGGTTTTTTATCGTCCTGCAATTATGCTCAGTATTACATTTCCGATCACACTGTTTATTGGCTACATTTGCTATCAAACTTCGATTGACCATCTAGAATATGCACCGATTTTCAGCCCAGCTTTAAAACAGAGTGAGTTTTACGACAATGCCTTTTGGCTGATGAGTATGGCGGAGTTGTATTTACCCATATTGATCGTCAGTGCAGTGTTTTTTCAGATTTTGCTTTTACAGTGGCGACACCGTGAACAAAAGATGGAAGTCCTCAGCCGTGTCGATGGGCTGACCAATGTGTTTAACCGACGTTATGTTAGTCATGAACTTGATACACTCAGCAAACAGACACAGCCTGAATTTGCAGTGGTTTTGCTTGATCTCGACCATTTTAAATTGATCAATGACCAATATGGACATGATGCAGGAGATGCCGTTTTACAACGTGTTGCTCAAATTTTAAATGACAATACTCGTGTACAAGATGTGGTTGGGCGTTATGGCGGTGAAGAATTCATTTTAATTCTAAAAAATCAGAGTTTAGAGCAGGCGATAGACGTGGCTGAACGCTGTCGATTGGCAATTTTTGAAGCTGAAACCATGATAGCCAACCATCAAATGTTGAAGATTAGTGCAAGTTTTGGTGTGGCAACAGCAATTGAGGGAACACCGTCTGCTGTGGTCACGCGTATGGCCGATCAAGCGCTGTACATGGCAAAGCAACAAGGTCGTAACCAAGTACGCAGCTTTCGTGAGTTAAACTTGGCAGAAGATTAAATAATTTAAATGATAGTTATGCAGCAATTACAATTTCAGCTCGGATTAGCGCAGCTCCACTTTCAGACCGAGCAAAAGAATATTCATTTTGATCATGGCTTAGCGGCGTGGGTACAAAAATGTGTTCAACAGCGCTTCATCTGTAATGAGGCAGCGACTATTGCAGAATGAACCTGTCGCGAATAACCATATTGTTTTAGATCTGACTAATATTTCTTTGATACACGATGTTGGTGTCCGAATGTTGTTTGAAGGTGTAGATCGTTTAATTGCGGATGGTCATCGCGTGGCAGTGATCGACTCTGAGCATCTTTTGGAACAAAGTCGAAGTCATGCAGGACATGAGGTGGTGGTTCGGGAAGAGTTGAGTCAATATTTGCATCGGTTTGAGCGTTAATTCATAAAACGTGATTTTTGATTTAGGCAAAGTGCTCAAAAGTTTAGTGCTTAGATCGGCTATAATTTTCTTTTTGCGTTAAATTTGCTTATGTCTTTTGAGTTAAAAGTCAGTTTACTCCCGAGTGTTGAAGCTTTATCCCCACAGCATAAAAAGCTGAACAAACTGATTGAGCAAATCGAACAGCAAAAGCAAGACTTACAGCTTTGGCAAAATGCCAAAAGTGAGATTCAGAGTTATATCCAACTGAAACTTGTGCCGATATATCGTGATTTGCATGCGGTGTACTACCGTCAGCTTGCACAGCTTTGGTTGCACATACAGCAAGAAGACTTTGCCAAAGCGGATTTAGCTCAGCTCGATGCCAAGCTTGCGAAATTGGCAAAGCAGTTGAAAAAATCCAATTACTTAAATACTGCCGAACTTGAAAAGGTTGCTGAGGTGGATGTTTTTTATCAGCAGCATCATGCACATAATCAAAAGCCGAATAAAAAAGCTAAGTTGACCCAAACTGAACAGAGCAAAGTAGAAGGTCATTTTGATGTTGAACAAGAAGCTACAGAACAACATGAGTCTTATGAAGAATGGGACAGTGAGCAATATCAACGTGAAAAAGAAGAGCATCAGCGTAAACGGTTAGAGCAAAAACGTGAGCAAACTGAAAAGTTAGTGAATCAATCACTGAAAACCGTGTATTTAAAAATCACCGCTATGATTCACCCAGACCGTGAACCTGATGAAGCTAAAAAAGCGGAAAAAACCGAGTTGCAGCAAGTGGTGAATCAAGCTCATGAAGCACAGGATTTGTTTTATTTATTAAAGCTGCAATTACAGCTTGAAACCAATAAAGGCAAAAGCCCTAAAGCTTTAACTGATGAACATTTAAAGTTTTATAAAACGGCTTTAGAGGCTCAAAGCCAACGCCTAGCCAGTCAGATAGATGACATTACGGATAGTTTTCACTGGAGCGAAAAGCCGAAGCCGAAAAATATGCAGGTGAAAGATGTGTATAAGGTGATTGATGGCGATGTTGCAGTGCTGAAAGAGCAAGTGAAGTGGGAAAAAGAACGGCTGAAATATATGGAGAAGGTGAAAGGGTTGGAAGTGTTGTTGGGGAATGGGGTTTTATAAAATCACCTCTCCCTAACCCTCTCCTGAAAGGAGAGGGGAAATCCATTACATATCAAATTTAAGTTATAAATTTGGATGTATTAGTGGGGCTGAAATTTCATAATAAAAATTAGATTCACAATGAATGTTCCCTCTCCCTATGGGAGAGGGCTAGGGAGAGGGAAATAAAAATGAAAATAGACCCTGTATTATTAGAGTTTGCCAAAAACATGCGCCACACAGCCACCGATGCTGAAAACCTCATGTGGCAAATTCTACGTGCCAAACGTTTTATGAACCTGAAATTCCGCCGTCAGCATGTGATCAAACTTTATATTGTGGATTTTTACTGTCATGAAATTGGTTTAGTGATTGAGTTGGATGGTAGTCAGCATGGAACGAATGATGCGATTGAATACGATGCTGAGCGAACTAAGTTTTTAGAGGCTTTGGGTTTAACTGTTGTACGATATTGGAATTATGATGTGTTGGGGAGGACGGATGTGGTGTTGGAGGATTTGTGGAATTTATGTCTTGAGCTGAAAGTAAATCAAGAATGAAAAATTCCCTCTCCCTCGGGGAGAGGGCTAGGGTGAGGGTAGAATTTATAATGGAAAAAACTAGAAGCACCTCTCCCTAACCCTCTCCTGAGAGGAGAGGGAACACCATTGTGAAATTCCTATACTCATTGAATCTAGCATTACTCACTCCCCCGTTATAGAAATTAAAAATAATAAAAACAATAATTTAATTAATATTGTAAAGAAATGACGATTTTTTGTTGAAAAAATGTATATAACCCATATTTATAAAAGAATGCATTTAGAAATAAGAGATATAAAAATGGCAAGAACGATTAATGGTGCACTTACTCGATTAGTTGAAGATAAAGTTAATTTGGTAAAAAGTCGCACTGATGCAGGTAGAAGAAGCAGAGATCACTTGCTAGAGCAAATTAAAAGACTTAATGACAATAGTTTGGAAAAGCTAGATTTTGCAGAAACCTATAATTTGCCATTTGGCTCATTTTCTAGAAGAACTAAAGTTAAACCACTTGATGATATCGATCAAATGATAGGTCTAAATGGTGGCAAACTAGTATGGAATGAAGCTACCAATTATGATGAAGCTATTATTTCAATTCTAAATCCATTGGATAAAGGGATTTGGTCTCAACTTCTGAATGATGATGATACTTTGAGTCCTATTAAGGTTCTGAATAGATTTAAGCGCATGTTGAGTGGAATGAGCGGGTATCAAAATCCACAATTAAACAGACGTCAGCAAGCTGTGACATTTCAAATGACCAGTAATGAATGGAACTTCGATTTAGTTCCATGTTTTTATACTCAAAGTGGAGTTTATTTAATCCCAAGTGGGAATGGTAATTATTGGATGCAAACTGATCCAAGGAAAGATCAGACTTTAGCAACGGAAGTTAATCGACAGCATAATGGAAAAGTATTAGAAATTATTCGTTTGATGAAATATTGGAACAAACAAGATAGAAAGCCGTCTATACCATCATCATATTTGTTGGAAGTTATGTTGTTATATTTTTATAAATCAAGATGGTTGACAACAGCAGGAACTTTGCAAGAAGAAGTTGAAAAAAGTCTAATTTATATACGTGATAATATTTACTCTTGGGTTGAAGATCCAAAAGGGATTGAAGGTAATATCAACAGATTAGATCATGATGTTCAAAATAAAATTCATGCACGTGTTACCAATGACTTGGAAAATATTAAATATGGTAATTACTATGAAAGTATTGGTGAAAAAGAAAGAGCCTTTGAATATTGGGAAAAAGTATTGGGTTCATTTTTTCCTGCTTATGGATGATTTAAGTGTCTAATATCTTACATAAGCAAAATCTAGACGAAAATTTAAGATTTTTAGCAGCTCAAAGACAAATAAATAGTGACCTTAAAGCAAAAAGGTCAATAGTAAGGCTGTTTAGTATTCTGATATTTGCCATAAGTGTCTTGGTCTTAAATAATTCTATACAGGCAGATGATACTTATTCTGTAATTAGAGAGTTATTTTGTATTGGTGTTGCTATTGTTTCTTATTTTTTAATATGGGGTTTTGAGTCTGATAGGGAGTCTGCATCTAAATTTCAAAAAAAATTTGATAGTAATTTATTCGATTTGAATTATGACATAACAACCCAAGATGAGATAAAAGCATCAAAATATGCTGAAAAACATAATTCAAAAGTAGGTAATCTAGAAAAGATTGAAGGCTGGTATACATCAGCAATTGGTAATAAAGCATTTCCAGAAGATATCATATCTTGTCAAAAGCAAAATCTTATGTGGACTAGAGAACTTAAAAAACATTATGTAATATTTTTATCTATTTTAAATTTTCTAATTTTAGGTGGTTCTTTATTCATTGTTTTTTCTTTCTGGTCTGATGGTTTCTATTCTAAACAAAAAATGATTTATGAAATTATCATTTTTTATTTATGTTATATGAGTGCTTTTTTGATGCCATTGATAAAACATATTTTGGACTTATATAAACTTAATAGGTGTATTTTTTTGTTTTGTGAATTAAAAGATTTAGTTGGGATGTCCTTCGCAAAAAAAATGAACATCGCTCTGATTTCAAAAATACAAAATTGTATTGATGACTACCGTAAGTCTAATTTATCTGTACCAGATTTTTTTGCTGAAGGTCGTAAGTATGTGTTGGAGGCTAAATCTAAAATATGGGTAAAAGATTAAAAAAACCCCTCACTAAGAGGGGATTTTTTGAATCAAACTACAGCATTAAAGCGCTGCAATCTGCTCCATATTCGCTTTAATCTTCGCTAACTGGTCAGCAAACTCAGCAAGTTTAACTTTCTCGCCTTCAACTACAGCAGCAGGAGCTTTCGCAACAAAACCTTCGTTAGAAAGTTTAGTCGCAATTTGGTCATGCTGCTTTTGAACCTTGTCTAAGTCTTTTTGTAGACGACCCAATTCCGCTTTCGGGTCAATTAAACCTTTCATTGGAACAAATACTGATACATGACCTACAACAGATGAAGAAGACAATGGTGGTTGTTCAGCATCAGCCAAGAAGGTAATGCTTTCAACTTTTGCCAATGCTTTGAACAATGGTTCAATACGAGCGATTTGAGCTTTTTCCGCATCCGTCGTGTTTTGAAGTAGAACAGGCAACAAGCGAGCATTACCTAAGCCCATCTCACCACGAATGTTACGTACCGCACCAATCAAACCTTGCAGCCATTGCATATCTGCTTCAGCTTGTTCATTCACTAACGCTTGGTCAGCAACAGGGTACTGAGCTAACATGATTGTTTCGCCCGAAATGTTCAGTTTTGGCGCAAGTGTTTGCCAGATTTCTTCTGTTAGGTAAGGCATCAATGGGTGAGCCAAACGTAAAGACGCTTCCATTACAGCAAGAAGAACACGACGTACTTCAGCTTTACGTTCAACCGATACGTTTTCGTCATTTAGAACAGGCTTAGTCAGCTCTACATACCAGTCACAGTATTCATTCCAAATGAACTCGTAAATCGCTTGTGCAGCCAAGTCTAAACGATAAGTCGCGAATGCTGTTTGCACTGCTTGTTCAGCTTTTTGCAGACGGCTCACGATCCACTGTTCAGGCAATTCCCAAAGATCTTGACGAGCATCGATACCAATCACTTGCTCTTCGCAGTTCATCATTACGAAACGAGTAGCGTTCCAGATTTTGTTGGCAAAGTTACGGTAACCTTCAACACGTTTCATATCGAACTTGATGTCACGACCTGTGTTTGCAAGCGCACAGAAAGTGAAACGAACAGCGTCCGTACCGTAAGATTGAATGCCTTCAGGGAATTCTTTACGGGTAGATTTTTCAATCTTCGCTGCTTGTTTCGGGTTCATCAAACCAGTTGTACGTTTTTGTACTAAAGTTTCAAGATCAACGCCGTCAATCAAATCTAATGGGTCAAGCACGTTGCCCTTAGATTTAGACATTTTCTGACCTTCTCCATCACGAACCAAACCGTGAACGTACACAGTTTTGAACGGCACTTGTGGCGTACCATCTTCATTCTTCATGAAGTGCATGGTCATCATGATCATACGCGCAACCCAGAAGAAGATGATATCGAAACCTGTTACCAACACATCAGTCGGGTGGAAAGTATTTAAGAAATAGTTTTCTTTATCTTTCGCAGCGTCGCCTGTCCAACCTAAAGTTGAGAATGTCCAAAGACCTGAAGAGAACCAAGTATCGAGTACATCTTCGTCTTGTTTTAATTCAACTTCAGGTGCAATGCCGTTTTTCGCACGAACTTCAGCTTCATCACGACCTACAAATACGTTGCCTTCAGCATCGTACCAAGCAGGGATACGGTGACCCCACCATAATTGACGTGAGATACACCAGTCTTGAATGTTGTTCATCCACGCCATGTACATGTTGCTGTATTGCTCAGGTACAAATTTGATGTCGCCATCTTTAACCGCTTTAATTGCAGGCTCAGCAAGAGGAGCGATCTTCACATACCATTGGTCAGTTAGAAGTGGCTCAACGATCACGCCTGAACGGTCACCGCGAGGTGGCTTCAAGGTGTACGGTTGAATTTGATCTAACCAGCCTTCAGCTTCAGCTTGAGCAACCAATTTTTTACGTGCAGCAAAACGTTCTAAACCAATGTAGTCCGCAGGGGCAGGAATGGTTTTAGAAATTTGCTCGCCCGCTTTCGCGATGTATTCAAATTCAGCAAGAACTTCAGCATTTTTGTTGAAGATGTTGATGATTGGAAGTTCACAGCGTTTGCCCACTTCATAGTCATTGAAGTCGTGCGCAGGGGTGATTTTCACACAGCCTGTACCAAATTCTTTGTCTACATATTCGTCTTTAACGATTGGAACAGCACGGCCTGTAATTGGCAAGATAATGTTCTTGCCAACAAGCGCTGCATAGCGTTCATCATCAAGCGCAACCGCAACAGCTGTATCGCCAAGCAATGTTTCAGGACGAGTGGTCGCAACGACAATGTGATCTTTGCCGTCATGGGTGCGGATTGATTTGTCTTCAAAGAAGTATTTGAAGTGCCACAGTGAACCTGCTTCTTCTTTATCAGACTCAACTTCTAAGTCAGAAAGGGCAGTTTGTAGTTTAGGGTCCCAGTTCACAAGGCGTTTACCACGGTAAATTAAGCCTTCTTCATGTAGCTTAACAAACACTTCTTTAACGGCATTTGATAAACCTTCATCCATGGTGAAGCGTTCACGTGACCAGTCTACAGATGAGCCTAGACGACGAATTTGACGAGTAATGTTACCGCCAGATTGTTCTTTCCATCCCCACACTTTTTCGATGAACTTTTCACGGCCTAGGTCGTGACGGCTGATGCCTTCAGCGCCCAATTGACGTTCAACAACCATTTGCGTTGCGATACCGGCATGGTCAGTACCCGGCTGCCAAAGGGTATTTTTGCCAGACATACGGTTATAACGAGTCAACGCATCCATAATGGCATTGTTGAAACCATGACCCATGTGCAAGCTACCAGTGACGTTTGGTGGCGGAATCATAATACAGAATGAATCACCTTTTTGAGATGGCTTGAAGTAGCCTCTCTCTTCCCAAGTCTTGTACCATTTTTTTTCGATCTCGGTCGGATCGTAGGTCGTAGCAATATTTTGCGCTGAATCAGTCATAGTCTAAACAGATCAAAAGTGGATAAAAAATTAGATCTATTGTAGCAAAAAAAATGGTGAATTAGGGATGTTGGGCGAATGTTAACTTTTAGGATTTGGCAGTAAATAAAAGAGTCCGTATGATAGGACCTAAGATAAGAAGTATCCATTGATCCCAAAACTAAGATAAAAGGAGCAATATCAAATGACTTATTCTATTTCTTTAAAGATTCAACCTACGACATATCAACGTTTTGAGACGATTCATCAAAAACTCAATGAAGGTGAAACAGAAAGTCAGTCCAAAGCCTTAGGGGATAATTTAGCGGATATTGCATGTGAAATTTTAGATCAAGTTTTTGGCCAAATGGCGCGCATGAATAAGTCTGGAGACAATGAATCCGAAAAAATTATTCAGCAAATACGTGAAACGACCCGTAAATATATGCCGTGGTCGGTGTCTTTTTTCAGCAATGACCGCCTTGTACCGATGGTAAATTATTTATATGGACGTTTTTACAGCGAAGATGGTCAGCATTATATGCATTATCCGATCGATGCCTCTTTAGCCACCGACTTGCTTGCCTATGTCAGTCAAATGAAAGAAGGGCAGAATCAATATGTCCCACTCGCATTGAAGGCATTTACACAAGTGGTCGATGCCGGGGTGACGCATTTGGTGCGAGAACCAAAAAAAATGCTGAAATTTAATATGGTGGTGGATAAAACTTTAACCGGTGTCATCAATCTCACCACGCAACTCGGTTATAAACGTTTTGATAAACTCGGCAAAATTTATGATGCACAATCGATGAGTCAGTACTTTGACCATTTTATGGTGTTTTTGAGCAATGAGCCTGTACTACATAAAGCATAAAATACATATAAATGAATAAATTAGTTATTTAAAAGGATGTCAAAATGGCAAAACGAGATGATTTGAATGGAAAAGTGGTGTGGATTACTGGGGCATCTTCAGGTTTGGGTGAAGCTTTAGCAAAAGAATGTGCTTTGCAAGGGGCGCAGGTCATTTTGACCGCACGTCGTTTTGAAGAGTTGGAAAAAGTCCGTGTTTCATTATTACATCCAGATCAGCATCTTTCAGTGTGTGCAGACATTACCAATGAAGAACAAGTTCGCCATGCTTATGAACAAGTCCTTGCGCATAAAGGTCGAATTGACTGGCTAATCAATAATGCGGGATTGAGTCAGCGTGCATTGATCACGGATACGACCATGCAGACTGAACGAGCCATCATGGAAGTAGATTATTTTTCTCAAGTATTTTTGACTAAAACCGTTCTACCGACTTTTTTAGCGCAAAAGTCTGGTCGAATTGCTTTTGTTTCAAGTGTTGCAGGCTTATTAGGGACACAATACCGCGCGACCTATTCTGCTGCAAAAGCTGCTATTCATATGTGGGCAAACAGTCTACGTGCGGAAGTTGCGGATCAAGGGGTGGGCGTATCAGTGATATTCCCCGGATTTGTCAAAACCAATGTTTCATTTAATGCACTCAATGGTGCAGGCAAGCCACAAGGGCATCAGGATGAAGCCATTGAAAATGGTCTAGAAGCCAATGAGTTTGCCGAAACGGTGGTGCAATCTTTGCAACGTGGGGAAGAATACATCGTGGTGGGTGGTTCTAAAGAAAAGCTCGGTGTTTGGGTATCTCGATTATCACCAACAACGTTGTATAAAATGATTCGTAAAACCAAAGTGAAGTAAATTTTATCAAGTTTAAATAGTTTAAAAGTCACTCTTAACAGTGACTTTTTTAATGAGTATCGAGATTATAAGAAATGAAAAAGAATAATTTTAACAAATGGGGAATAGCCATCATTTTGTGCGCAATCATTGGTGTAATTGGTACGGTGGCTTATTTTTATTTTAAACAGAAAACTCAAAAAATTGAGCAGAAGTCAACGCTCGAAAAGCCTGAAAAAGAAATAGGAACTGTATCAGAACCAGTTACTGAATCTGTTGAGATTGAACCTAATGTTGAAGCGGCGAGTGCAGAAGTTGTAATACGAGGACCAAATGAGGGGTGGTTACCGATCGAAGCACTATTTGATGAAAAAGGATTATTGAAGTCTGAGTATTACAGTCAAAATCCTCAAGATTCAGATGTTGATAAATTACCTTATAGCTCGAATAAAATTGGTGATTTTAAATGGCGAGCTGAATTTCATCCTGTTGATGATTTTAAAGGCGATCAGGCTAGATTCAAAGATCAATGTTTTGGATATTGTATTTTAGTGAAAGGTAAGTTGCTGACCAGTGTTGAATCGACTGTATTTACAGGAGCATTTATTGCGAAAGATCATTTGATCGAAGTGATTGCACATAAGGGGAGTGGTGCATATATGCCTGTCAACTATAACTTTATCAAAATCGACAAAGCTGGTAATGCAGAGTTAATCTCAGATGATCATAATTCTTACAAAGATCAATTGGCTCGTATCAATCATTCGGGACTCGAGATTGACTTAAAACCATTTAGAAAACTTCAATATTTTCTTCTAATGAATGAAAATGGTTTAAATGTGTCGATGCAAAAACCCAATAAGGTGGATGTCGAACCGACTCAGTGTAAAGAGTATTACGAAGGAACATTAGAGGCATGTCCAACTTTATATGGATGTAAAGCTGACATTGTGGTGCAAGATCTGGCACGTGCTTATGCTGGAGATGTTGCATTTAGTTATCATGATCCAAATATTGATGAAAAGAAATTTAATGAGGTTTGCTTTAAAATTTGTCGCAATGAAAATGTGAGTTATGAAGAGTTTGAAAACACATTGTGTAAAGTAAATTAAATAGTAAAAATGAATTGGGGAGAAGTAGAGAGATCAGATGTCTCTCTTTTGAATTGCTGTTCCATACGCAAAGACTTCGACCATGCCGCCTTGCATACCCAACTCAGTGGTGCTTAGACGCAGGCCCATAATTTGCGTTGCGCCCATCTTTTCAGCTTCTTGCTTTAAACGCACCACGGCTTCACGACGTGCCCTATCGACGATGCTTTCATAACTGGTCAAACGTCCGCCAAAGAAGTTCTGAATATTGGCAATCACATATTTAAAATAATCATGCGAAATTACCACATTACTTGAAATCAGTTGTCCAAAATGTTCAGTAGTTTTAAAGCGGTTGTTGTCTATTCGTATATGTGCCAAACGCTTTTCTTGAGCTTCGAGTTCTTTGAGATGCTTTTGTTCGATATGGCGACCGAAGCCCCAACCAATACAAAAGAGCACCACAAAGATCAGGACTTTAAAAATAAAGGCATCCATGACTTAGTCCTGAGTTGGAAATGGGTCTGGTAGTTTTGCTGAGTTGGCTTCTACGCGAACTGCCGTGCCATACACAAATAATTCAGAGGCGCCTTGAGCAATATTTGAGGTTGAAAAACGGATACCGACGACCGCATTCGCGCCTAAGGCACGTGCTTTGTCAATCATACGGCTCATAGCTTCTTGACGGGATTCTTCGAGTAGTTCTGTATAACCTTTGAGTTCACCACCCACGATATTTTTTAGGCCAGCCATAAAGTCACGACCAACATGTTTACTGCGGACAGTACTGCCATAAACGACATCAAGTTGTTGTGTAATGGTATGACCCGGAACAGATTCAAGATTACTTAAAAGCATTTTTAGTTATCAATATAAAAAGGTGAATTGAAGATAGGAAACTCTTCAGCAAAAAGCAATATGTTCATTTTTATTTTGTAGCTCCGATCTAAAGAAAAAGCCCACCGAAGTGAGCTTTTCAAATATTACGGGCTAGGCTAACTCAAATTATTGTTTTGATGCAGCTTTACGCTCAGCAGTAGAAGGTTGGTATTGCACAGCATCAGAAGTGTTGGCTTTGATACCACCACCAAGTGTTTTATACAATTCAACTTGGTTGTTGAGATTTGCTTGTTCAAGCAACAACAAACCTTGTTCAGCTGCATAAGAAGCACGCTGTGCATCCAGTACAGTTAAGTAGCTATCAATACCAGCACGGAAGCGGGCATTTGATAGTTTGTAAGTTGTATTGGTTGCATCAACTAAACGGCGCTGTGCCGCAATACGGTCACCAATGTTTTGGCGAACTGCAAGCGCATCATTCACTTCACGGAAAGCTGACTGAACTGATTTTTCATAATCAGACAATGCAATTTTCTGGTCAGTTTCAGAAACTTTAATATTGGCCTGACGTGTACCCCAGTCGAAGATTGGAATATCTAGGCTAGGACCAGCAGACCATACAAAGTTGCCTGATTTAAATAGATCACCTAAGTCCGTTGAAGCATAACCCGCAGAACCTGTTAGACTAATCGTAGGGAACAGACGTGCTTTAGCTGCACCAATGTTCGCACCAGCAGCAGACAGTTTGTATTCAGCTGCACGGACATCTGGACGGTTGTTTAACAAGTCACTTGGAATACCTGAACCAATGGTATTGGTCGAAGTAATTCGATTGACACGTTGGTTCGGCAGCAAGTTCGCAGGCACTTGTTGACCCACTAATAGGTTCAATAAGTTTTGTGCTTGAGCAATTTGAGTCTTGTAGTTCGCAACATCATTACGTGCAGTTTCTACAGAAATTTGAGCCTGACGAACAGGAACTTCACTGTCGATACCGACATCAAAACGCTTTTTGTTGAGATTATAAGATTCAAGCTGAGCCTTTAAGGTTTGATCCGCAAGCTTCAAGTTTGAGTTGGCATACGCATAGTTTAACCATGCTTGAGCCACTTGACCCACGAGCGCAATTTGCGTTGCATCACGGGCACTTGCAGTTGCAAGGTAACTATCTAAGGCGTTGTCTTTTAAACTACGTACACGACCCCAAAAATCAAGTTCATAGGCAGTGACACCTAAACCGACATTGTAAGAAGTTACAGGCTTTTGCGTATTCAACGTGTCTTGACGAAGTACGCTACCACTTGCACCAATGGTTGGTAATTGACCATTGGCAGTGATTTGATACTGTTGTTGTGCACGTTCAATATTTAAAGCAGCCGTACGTAGGTCACGGTTATTGGCTAAAGCTAAGTCAAGAACTTGTACCAGACGTTGGTCAGCAAAGAAATCTTTATATCCTTGCTCAGCCACAGAAGTGCCAGAAGCACTTGCTGTGTAGCTTTCGGGGATATTGGTCTGAACAACCGGCTCTGGACCACGCATGCTTTGGCAGGCAGCCAAAGCAAGCGCAAGTGAAGAAACCGCAATGCTACGACCTGCAATAGACCATACATTTTGCATCACGATAAATGCTCCTGATTATTTTGTTGTTTTGGTTTGTACTTAAAGATACTTCGGATCCATACGTAGAACACAGGAATAAAGAAGATACCAAGTAGGGTAGAACTGATTACGCCACCCAATACACCATAACCTACAGAGTGCTGACTACCTGCACCTGCACCCGAAGAAAGGGCAAGCGGAAGTACACCAAAACCAAAGGCTAAAGTGGTCATGATAATTGGACGTAGACGCATTTTAGCGGCATGCAAAGTTGCGTCAAACAGATCTTCACCTTTTTCTTGAAGTTCTTTGGCGAATTCTACGATCAAGATCGCATTCTTCGCGGACAAACCAATGACGGCAATAATAGCCACCTGGAAGTAAATGTTATTCGCCAAGTTTGGATTTTTGAAGAACACCATTCCAAGGAAAGTCAGTAATAACGCACCCAATACACCTAATGGTACAACCAGTAATACTGAGAACGGAATAGACCAGCTTTCATACAAGGCAGCAAGACATAGGAAGACGATTAACAATGAAAGTGCGTATAGGAATGGTGCTTGTGCGCCAGACTCACGTTCTTCTAGAGATAAACCAGTCCATTCATAGTCAAAGCCTTGAACGCCCATCGAAGGAAGTTTTTGTACAATTTCTTCCATCGCTTTCATCGCGTCGCCCGAACTTACACCCACACCCGGTGAACCTTGAATGTTCACAGATGCGATACCGTTATAACGTTCAAGACGTGGTGAGCCATAAGTCCATTCGCCAGTAGCGAAGGTCGAGAATGGAACCATTGTGCCTTGGTTGTTACGAACATACCACTGGCTCAGGTCTTCAGGCATCATACGTGCCGCAGCTTCACCCTGTACATAGACTTTCTTCACACGACCACGGTCAACGAAGTCGTTGATGTAAGAACCACCCCATGCCATACCCATTGTGGTATTGATTTCAGAGATGCTGACACCCATAGCACCGGCTTGAGCTTGGTCAATCGTGATTTTGTACTGTGGCGTATCTTCTTGACCGTTAGGACGAACACCCATGAGGCGTTTATCTTGAGCAGCCATACCGAGCACCATATTACGGGCATCGATAAGTTGTTGATGGGTTTGACCTGCAGAAGCTTTTAACTGCAAGTTGAAGCCAGCAGTTACACCCAATTCTGGCATTGCTGGTAATTGGATTGGCATGATGTATGAAGCATCCTTCACGATCATGTTCAATGCCATACCACGTTGAATAATCGCACCTACTTGAGATTCAGGTGATGTACGGTCTTCCCAATCTTTTAACTTGACGAAAGCAAGACCTGCGTTTTGACCCACACCTGTGAACGAGAAGCCGGCAACACTGAATACAGACTCGACATATTTTTCTTCGTTTTTCAGGAAGTAATCGGTCATTGCAGTGACAGTTTTATCCGTACGCTCAAGTGAGGCATTCGGTGGTAACTGTACCAGTGTCATTACAACACCTTGGTCTTCTTCAGGTAAGAATGATGATGGTAACTTTTGGAATAAAAGCACTAATAAGCCGATTACAACTGCATAAATCACACCAGAGAAAATCTTGTGGTGTGTCATGAAGTTCACGCCGCCTTGGTATTTATGCGCAACTTTATCAAAAGAGCTGTTAAACCAACGGAAGAAACGGGCAAAGATATTGTTGCTTTCAGGTTTGTTTGGATCATGTTGTTTCAACATGGTCGCACATAGGGCAGGGGTAAAGGTCAATGCCACAATCAATGACAGAATCATTGCTGTTACCAGCGTGATTGAGAACTGACGATAAATTACACCTGTCGTACCACCGAAGAATGCCATCGGCACGAATACAGCGGTTAACACAGAGGTAATACCGATGAGGGCACCCGAGATCTGTTTCATTGAGATTTCAGTTGCAGTCACTGGGTCAAGATGATCTTCAACCATGACACGTTCAACGTTCTCTACGACAACAATTGCATCATCCACGAGGAGACCAATCGCCAGTACCATCGCGAACATGGTGAGAGTGTTGATAGAGAAACCAAACATGTTAATGACAGCAAAAGTACCCAATACCACTACAGGTACAGCCAATGTCGGAATAATCGTTGCGCGCCAGTTCTGTAAGAACAAGAACATCACAAAGAATACGAGAATCACGGCTTCTACAAGGGTATGTACAACACTTTCAATCGATAACTTAATGAATGGAGTCGTATCAAATGCAAGCGTGTCTTCTAAACCTTCAGGGTAGTTTGGACGTAGTTCTTTTAAACGTGCTTCAACAGCTTCGGCTGTGTCTAATGCGTTTGCACCAGTTGCTAGTTTGATCGCTACACCACCAGCAGGTTTGTTGTTGAACTTAGAGTCAAACTGATAGTTGTCTGCACCTAATTCAACACGTGCAACATCACCTAAACGTACTTGAGCACCATTGATACTATTACGCAGGAAAATATTTTTGAATTGATCAGGCGTTTGCAACAAACTTTGTGCTGTAACTGTCGCGTTCAGCACTTGACCTTCAGTTGCAGGCGCACCACCTAACTGACCAACAGCAACCTGAGCATTCTGTGTACGGATAGCCGCAGCCACATCACTCGGTGTAACTTGTAGGTTTGCCATTTTGGCTGGATCTAGCCAAATACGCATCGCATAAGAGCCACCAAATACTTGGACTTCACCTACACCTGCCACACGGCTGAGAGGTTCAGAAATATTCGAGTTTACATAGTCCTTAATGTCGTCCGCAGTCAACTTACCCGATGGTGAGTGGAATGCTACAACTTGTAGGAAGCTTGCGCCAGATTTGGTGACTTTTACACCTTGACGCTGTACATCTTCAGGTAATAACGCTGTCGCAGACTGGAGTTTGTTTTGGACTTGAACTTGGGCGATATCTGGATCGATCCCTTGTTCAAAGTTCAATGTAATAGATGCCTGACCGTTACCCGCACTGTTTGACGAAATATAACGTAAGCCATCCAAACCATTCATTTGTTGTTCAATGATTTGGGTTACGGTGTTTTCAACTGTTTCTGCAGACGCACCTGGGTAAGTCGCAGAGATTGAAACCGTTGGCGGCGCAATGGTCGGATACTGTGCAATTGGCATATTAGATAGCGTGAGTACACCCGCTAGCATAATTACCAATGCAATCACCCACGCAAAAATGGGGCGATGAATAAAGAATTGAGCCATTCAGTCTACTCCTTATGCGTTTGAAGTAGCTTTTTGTTCAGTTTTAGGCGCTGCTTGTTCTGTTGCTTTACCTTGTTCTTTTGCTGCAGCAGGTTGTTGAGCACCTTGAGGTGCAGCAGCCTGAGGTTGATACGGTTTGGCTACAACTTGTTGCTCTGGCTTAACTTTCGCAATACCGTCAACAATCACTTTATCGCCAGTATTCAAGCCTTGAGTCACGATCCAATTCGAACCTTGTGTACCAACAGTGGTTACAGGGCGAGATTCAACAGCACCTTTTGCATTCACAATCATTGCCATTGCTTGACCTGTAGGGGTACGTGTAATAGCAGCTTGTGGAATGAGGTAAGCGTTTGGAATCACACCCTGAACGATGCGAGCATTGGCAAACATACCCGGAAGCAATAAATGGTTCGGGTTAGAGAACACAGCACGAAGGGTAACCGTACCTGTATCAGGGTTCACACTTGCATCAGAGAATGCAAGACGACCTTCAATTGGGTATTCGCTACCATCTTCAAGACGTAATTTCACTTTGGTGTTATTACTGCTGTCTAAGTTGCCTTTGCTTAACTGTTGGCGTAGACGAAGAAGTTCAGCACTTGATTGGTTAATGTCAACGTACATTGGATCAAGACGTTGAATTGTTACCAATGGATCAGCCTGAGATGCAGTAACTAAAGCACCCGCTGTCACTGTTGAACGGTTGGTTTGACCTGAAATTGGCGCACGTACAGTTGAGTAACCTAAGTTAATTTCTGCATTTTTAAGTTCTGCCTGAGATGCAGCAACATCTGCTTCAGCCAGTTTAACTTGAGCAACAATATCGTCGTATTCTTGTTTAGAAATCGCATTTGAGCCAACAAGCTGACGGTAACGACCTTCTTTAACACGTAACACGTTTAGGTTTGCTTGTTGACGTGTTAAAGCAGCACGAGCACTGTCAGCTGAAGCACGGTTTGTACGCGAGTCGATCTCGTACAAGGCTTGTCCTTCGCGAACATAACTGCCTTCTGCAAATAGACGTTTCAGTACTACACCACTGGTTTGTGGACGTACTTCTGAAATTTCATAGGCAGATGTACGGCCGGAAAGTTCAACAGATTGTTCAACGCTTTGCGGTTGGGCAACAATGACACCGACTTCAGTTGGTGGCATTTGCTGTGCAGCAGCAGCTTGCTGTGCATCTTTAGGATCTTTGCTACAACCAACAAGTGCAATACTTGTTGCCAATGCGCAAGCAGTCAGGGCGGGAGCCCAAAGCTTTGCAGACATCATTGTTCCACCTCAATTAGATATTTATCTAAATTATTCATTTGTTTACGCTTTACTGATTTTGATGTAACTCAAATAAAGTAGCGCGATCCAAATAAAACTTATGCTCCAACCGGATAAGACATCTGTCGGAAAATGAACCCCAACATATACTCGCGAAACACCCATACACAGCATCCATAACAATGCCAAAATGGTGATCAAGCGATGTTGAGCATGTTGTCGGTAAATCAAGATCATCAGACACGCAAGCGATGCAGCATAACAACTGTGTGCGCTTGGGAATGAACTCCCGTAAGACGCTACAAGATGGTACATTTCTGGGGGACGCGGTCTGGTAAACGTAAATTTAAGCAACCATGCAAGGCCGATACTTCCAAAGATCCCTATACTGATAAAAACAATTTCTGTATATTTTTTATACCACGCAAAGTGTAAACACCATAGCGTGGTGAAAAATAATACAAAAGGCATGCCGCCTAGCGCCGAAAGTCCGATGGTAATTTGATTAAAAACAGCAATACGGTGCTGACTCATCCATTCCACGATATTTAAATCTAATAGATTTAAATAGCTAGAATAAAGCGACAACACACTGATAATTAATGCAAAAAAACCAACAAACAGTAGCGTTCGTGGCATATTTTATTCCTTGTCATTTTAACCGGTTTGAGCTCGGTTAATTAATGGACTAAAGTGTACTCATCAGTACACTTTATTTCAAGTATGTGTAAATCATACTGATTTTATTTTTTGTGTTCATTTACATCTTACTAAAATAAAACACAAATCTGCTAATGATTGTTCTTACTGGCTTGTGTGCCATCTTCAACTTCAAGTGGGGTTTTCGGTGGCCAGAAAAAGTCACTTGGTCGCGTTAGAAAATGAGTCATCACCAATTTAGCCAGTGGTTTCCATTGTTCAAATCTTACGCGACGTGCCCGTAGTGCCACAATAATGGTTAACGTGAAACTGACGAATAAGTTAGTCAGACCGATCAGAATAACTCCTAAGAATGACACAATGATTAAGCCAATGTCTGGTGAACCATTAATATTGATGAGGCCTTGAATGAAGTTGGCCGAGGCGAAGGCGATATGGCGAATATCTAAAGGTAAACCAAAAATAAATCCAATCGTTCCCATACTGCCCAGCATGATCCCGAATAAGAAGTTACCTGCTAAAGCACCTAAGTTTCGCTCAATGTAAGCGGCAAGCTTATCCAGTCTCTCTTGACCCATGATGCGTTTTAACTTTGGATGTGCTTGAATCCGTGGTCCAACTTTGCGATAGATCGCCATGTTGTCAAAGTACCCAGCAAGCAAACCTGATAAAAACAAACATACTCCAGCTATCGCAGCATGTGGCACAGCCAGTGAGGTAAATGGATTGAGGTCGTGTAAGGTTTTAGCTGCTTTTGCATGATTCATTAATGGCTCATGTAAAGCCATGTCCCAACTTAATGCGATCAATGCTGCAACAGGAATCGCAATACTGATGTTGCCTAAGATTGCAATAAACTGGGTTCGAATGATGTTAATAATTAGCGCGGCAAGTTCGGCAATCTGCGCCATTTTCGAGCCTTTACGATGCTGAACCGTCGAGGCAAGGGCGGCAGCTGTCATCGCAGGCTGTTTAGTGGCAACAGTAAAATGTAAGACATGAATCAGCATAAAGCCGAAAGAGTAGTTCAGACTATATGAAATGGCTTGCATGAGCGGTGCCATGCTGACACGGGCCATCAGCACTTTTAAAGTTGCCATACATGCAATGATCACACCGGCACCTGCCGCAGATCGGTACATGCTCATAAAGCCTTGTTTGTCCGTACTTACATAGTGTTCGCCAGTTTTACTTGCGTTTTCGGTGACTTGTAGGGCAACCAATTCACTATTGGTGGCGAGCAAATCGCGCACACTGCGCTCGCTATAAATCGCTGACGTCACATCACTGAGTAAACTACCCATAGACACATAGCGGACATCATCTTCTTCAACAATCAGGTTGAGTAAGATTTCTAAGCGATCTAAACACTGTTCTAAAAGCGACAATAAGTAAGTCAGGCTGACACTTACGCCAATTCGTTTGGTCGCACGCCGAATCTTCAGCACCACATCACGACATTGTTCCAGCATTACCAACGCTTGAGAAGCATCTGGCGGTAGCACAGCACTCATTTCTTCAGCACTTTGATGGAGCTTTTTATACTGCTGAATAAAATCATTTATTTCACGGTTTTGCACCAAAAAAGGTGATTCATATTCGGTCAGTTCAGGCTGTGCATTAATAAATTCAGGATATAAGCCAATACCACTTACCCGATAGGACAAAACGGTAATGGCTTTAATTAACTCACGGCGAATTTTCTTTTTTTCTTCCTGATTGCTATGGCCTTGGTTAAACAATCGAAAGAGCTGCATCCATTGCTGATCATCAATATTGTCCAGCCAATATTTGTCGCTATGACGATAAAAAACTCGACGGACTAAATCTTGTAATTGAGTTTCGTCATTGATCAGAGGAAGAAAATGTGCGCCAAGCCGTTGGAACAGTTGTCCCCAAAAACCATCGAGAGACAAAATACCTGTGTCCGCATATAAACTGGTTTGTTTATATCGGCTAATGAGTTTCAGGACAAAACTTTGCAAGGTAGAGGCTGCATCTGGCGTGATGAGTAAAGCTTGGATGAAAGCCTGAAATTTTTTCTTAATTTCGTCAGTATTTTTTGTATCTTCTGGTCGAATTCGGTTGACCAATTCGATCAGCAAGTTTTCATCCAGCACAGCCCGAGGGGTATCGAGCTGTTGCTGCATGGTCAAAAAGATATCATTGAGTTTTATATGCATAGGCAAGGGGAATTACGATGAATATTGTTAATTATTGAATTCGGTGTAATGCCAAGTTTGCGAGGTTGATTAAAGCTTGACGATATTCAGTATCTGGTAGTGCTGCTAAAGCGGCAAGTGCTGCCTCAGTTTCTTCAGTCGCTCGTTGGCTACAATAATCAAGTGCCCCAGAGCTTTGTACAATCTGAATAACACGCTCTAAATCTGCCGTACCACCTGTGGCAATACTGCGGCGAATAATGTCATGTTCTTCGCCAGTTGTATTCTTTAAGGCAGAGATTAAAGGTAAAGTTGGTTTACCTTCCATCAAATCATCACCAATATTTTTACCTAATGTTTCAGCATCTGAGGTGTAATCTAAAATATCGTCAATAATTTGAAAGGCATTTCCAAAGTGTCCGGCAAATTTTCTAAGCGGTTCACGGTACTCTGGTGTACCAGTCAGAATCGCTGCACCTTCGGTAGCGAGCTCAAATAAACGTGATGTTTTGCCGTGAATAATATCTAAGTAGGTCTGTTCCGTGGTTTCTGGTTGATGCTGTGATTGAAGTTGTAAAACTTCACCTTCAGCAATTTCACAGGTACCCGTTGAAAAGTCTTTGAGTAATACTTTGCTGTCTAGATCCACCAATAAATCAAAAGCGCGAGAAATCAAAAAATCACCCACAAGTACGGCAGTTTGATTATTCCATGTCGCATTTGCTGTTGGGCGGCCACGGCGTAAACCCGATTCATCGACTACGTCGTCATGTACCAAGGTCGCGGTATGCAGCATTTCAATAATTGCTGCAAGTTTACGGTGTTTTTCTAAATCTTCTGCGCCACAAGCCTTTGCTGCAAGTAAGCACATAATGGGACGCATGCGTTTACCGCCTGCTTCAACCACATGTTTACTGACTGCCATGACCAAGGCAACTTTAGACGTGATCCCTTCATTAATAAATTTGTCCATCGCAGCAAAGTCAGTAGCAACAGGCGCGAGAATATCTTGCTTAAAGTCGATGGTCATATGAAGAGAAACCTCAATAATTTTTGAATTACAGACGTAGTGTAGCAATTTGTTATATGAATAACAGATAAGAACTTACTCAATTGACTTAATCTTAAGTGATTTTTTTCATCAAGCGGAAGTATTGTACTTATTTTTTAACAGACTTTTATCTTTAGCATGTTGTTTGAACAGCATGTTGTTGATGTCAGTCCAGTGTATATTAGCGAATTGTTGCTAAAAATCTATGTCAAACCTTGTCAAAAGCATGATAAGTGAAATAGAGCACTCATTTTAATACTTTTAATGACACTGTTTATATAATAAACGCATACTCATCTAATATTTTACGGAAATGACTTGTTGTTTTTCGGGTTATCCCTTAAAATCTTTGCCTTTGCGAAACCCCAGTGACGATCGTTTTAAGATCGGTATATCCCTTTACCGGCACGACAACACGGGCATGTTTGGAGTACTTAAATGTACGCAGTAATCCAAAGCGGTGGTAAACAACACCGTGTAGTTGAGGGTGAAACCCTTAAAGTAGAATTATTGAAAGCTGAAACTGGCTCAACTGTTACTTTTGATGACGTGTTGATGCTTGTTAACGGTGACAGCATTCAAATTGGTGCACCAGTAGTAGCTGGCGCTAAAGTAACTGCTGAAGTAGTTAGCCATGGTCGTCACGACAAAATCCGCATCATCAAAATGCGTCGTCGTAAACACTATCGTAAACAACAAGGTCACCGTCAATGGTTCACTGAGTTGAAAATTACAGCTATTTCAGGCTAATTACGAGGAGTAAGTAGACATGGCAACTAAAAAAGCCGGTGGTTCGACTAAAAACGGTCGTGACTCGAACCCAAAAATGTTGGGTGTTAAAATCTACGGCGGTCAATCTGTGACTGCTGGTAACATCATCGTTCGTCAACGTGGTACTGAATTCCACGCTGGTGTAAATGTAGGTATGGGCCGTGACCATACTTTATTTGCAACTGCTGACGGCGTTGTAAAATTCGAAGTGAAAGGCCAATTCGGTCGTCGCTACGTATCTGTTGAAGCGTAAGCTTGAATAGAAAAAAACCCGCATTTTTTGCGGGTTTTTTTTTCGTCTGAAGAAAATGTGATGTATTTTTTTAGATTGTTAAAAACGTTGTATATATCAATAAATCACCATAAATAGTGATTTAAATCACAAAAAATTAAAGAGCGTAATAGAGGAGTACAAATACAAAAAAAGGATAGTGACATGAATAAAATATTGAATACAGTTTTTATCAATGCTGACTATCAGAAAAGGAATTGTCCTGATAAAAGCCAACAAATTGCATTTGAAAAGACACTAGGACTTGGTGAAATAACTTCAATCGCTATTAAAGCTGTACCAAAATTACTAGCTGTGAGTATTTTATTTTCTTAGGTTCAATTGCATGGGCTGGTGGGAGTGGCTCGTCATATCCTGAGCATACTTGTAATCGTTGCAATAGTGGAATTCCTGGCCCAGAAGGGCCAATGGGACCTCAAGGTCCTGCTGGTGAAAAAGGCGATACAGGAGCAACAGGTGCAACCGGAGCTAAAGGTGACAAAGGCGATACAGGAGCAACAGGCGCTACTGGTAAAGATGGACTCAATGGCCGAGACGGCATCGATGGTAAGGATGGGTTGAACGGTCTGAATGGCAGCAATGGTCTAGATGGTGCAAGTGCTTATCAAGTTGCGGTGAGCAATGGTTATGAAGGCAATGAAGACCAATGGTTAGAAAGTCTACGTGGTGCAGTTGGCGCACAAGGACTAACTGGTGAAAATGGTTTCAGTGCGTATGAACTTGCGATAAAAAATGGATTTGTCGGTACTGAAGTTGAATGGTTGTTGAGCTTAAAAGAAACAGATCCGTACATTAAAATTCAATCAAACGTTGCCAATACAGCACCTAAACCAACTGCGAATGGACAAGATGCGATTGCAGTCGGTGCAGGTAATAAAGCTGATGGTAATCAGTCTATTGCCCTCGGTGTAAACAATACAGTCAGTGGTGATGGATCTGGTGCTGTAGGTTCAAACAGTCACAGGTAATAATACCTATGTGGTTGGTAACAATATCAACACCTCTGCAAATAATGCTGTTGTACTTGGCAATGGTTCAAGCTCTGACCGCAATAATACGGTTTCCGTTGGCTCGGCTGGTGCAGAGCGGCAAATTATCCATGTGGCAGCTGGTACGGCAGACACCGATGCGGTAAACGTGAAACAAATACGTCAAGCAGATCTAGTAGTGTTAAATAGTTCAAAAGCATATACAGATCAGCATGGGGCAAATGTACTTAATCAAGCCAATAGTTATACCAATCAACGTGTGAATGAATTGAACCATAATTTCAATAAATTTAAAGATAATGTTTACGGTGCTGTTGCTTCAAGTATTGCAATCGCCTCCTTACCTCAACCCACAGATGCTGGATATAACATGTTCAGTGTAGGTATGGGGACTTGGGAAGGTTCACAAGGCTATGCAGTAGGTTTTAGTGGAGTAACTGAGAGCAATAAATATGTGTATAAATTGGCTGCAACAGGGAACTCTGAAGGTGACTTTGGCGCTGGTGCATCGATCGGTTGGCAATGGAAGTAACTTAATATTGGATTATTAAAATTGCTAAATCGTTGTTTAACTATTTGAAAGGCATTTGAATCAAATCAAGTGCCTTTTTATTTTATATTTCTCCATCATGATGAATAAAAAACAGCAATTTGCATTAATAACCATACAAAACTTCTTATTTTCTCTAAATTTAGTCAATGAAAGTGGTTTAAGATGGAGCCATCTAACAAATTGCGTTGATGCAAATATAAAAGGTGAATCTATGAAAATGCTTCGTAAAACCATCTGTGCTATGGCATTAGGTGCAGCGACACTGGCACCGGTTATGAGTACGACAGTATTCGCGGCACCAGTTGCAGCGTCGGAGCAGCAGGCAACTGCAAATTTGGTGAAACAATTATCGGGTATTAAAAGTTTTACAGCTAACTTTCAGCAAACTACAAAAGTGACTAACCCCAAAGCAACTCAAAAGAAAGGTTTAAGTGCGCAGCATATGAACCAGACTTTTACTGGGGTCATGAAAGTTCAGCGCCCGGGTAAATTCTATTGGGAAACAACCAGCCCATCTAAGCAAACCATTGCGACTACAGGTAAAACAGTTTGGATCTATGATCCAGACCTACAACAAGCGGTACGCCAAAGCTTAGATGACCAAGTTGCGAATACGCCTGCATTATTATTGTCGGGTAATACGGCTCAAATTATGAAGTCTTATCGTATTACACAGCCGAATAAGACGAAAACTTATTACACTTTATATCCAAAAAGTGATGATGGTGTGTTTCAAAGCTTAACCATTAGTTTTGGTGCGAAAAATGCGCCGACTTTAATGATTCTCCAAGACTCATTAGGTCAAACAACCCATGTACGTTTCAATAATGTGAAGGTGAATGCGTCTATTCCAGCGTCAACCTTTAATTTTGTACCTCCAAAAGGTACGGACATTATTGATCAATAATTCTCATAATCGAAAAAAAGCAGACATCCGTCTGCTTTTTTTATGGAGAAATGTAAAGCCAGCAAGCTGAATATAAGAGAAATTTAGTAGTATGCTGATATTCACAGTTTGCTTAAATGAAGTGACTTGTGGTTTTGACTGTTGCTATAGGGAATTTTGGGATGAAAAAAAATCATATGAATAATATAGCTTGGGCTGTTTCAGCTGTGGTTTTAGTCGGGTCATTAACGGCCTGCCATCCTCGAAATGAACCTGTTGAAGGTGAAACAACGGAACAGAAGCCAGCGGTCGTCGCTGATGCGATTCCACTTATTCAATCTAAATCTGTTGAGATGCAATTACCAAAAGCTCAAGCTTGCGATGCGGAAGGTTGTACCCAATATAGGATTCAAACAGTTGAAACCAATGTTGATTGGATTAATCAATATTTTACTGATCGGATTAAAAAAGCAGACCCGATTGCATTTTCAACTGAGCCGAATCAAAAAATCGATTTATCAGACAAGACGGATGCAGGCCTAAGTCAAAGTACCACTTCTGTTCGATATATTAGTCAGTGGGGACATATCGCAACTTTTGCAATCGAAAGCTATACCTACGCAGCGCATGCGGCTCATGGCATGTCGCATGTTGAATATGTCAATTTTGATTTAAAAGCCAAAAAACGTTTGGCTTTACAAGATGTCTTGGTCAAAGGTGCAGACGCGAAAGTGATTAGCGCACTTTTTGATGCCAACTATATGTGGTTGGATAGTCACGATATTGAACGTTCAAAACTACAGTTAAGCGATAATTTTTATTATGGCGCGAACGGGATCGTATTTGCTTATCCATTGTATGAATTGGCGAGCTACGCAGAGGGCATGCCTGAGCTAAAACTTCCATATTTTATGGCTAAAGAGCTATTTAAACCTGAATATTTACCAAGTTTGCCAAATTACGAAACCAAATAAGACAATTTGAAGCAAGATTATTGGTCTAATAAGGGGCACCTGTAAGCTCGGTCACTGTATTTTTAAGTGTTAAGAGCTTACACTATAGCCAGTTTTTTTCTTTACTTAAGATTGGCTATGATCGACCCGAAATTACTCAGAAATAATATTGAGGCTGTAAACTTAGCCTTAGCAAAACGTGGTGTTCAACTTAACGTAGCAGAGTGGGCAGACCTTGAAGCTCGCCGTAAGGAAATTCAGTCTAAAACTGAGTCGTTACAAGCTGAACGTAATGCTGGTGCAAAACAAGTTGGTCAAATTAAAAAAGCTGGCGGTGATGCATCTGAAATCATGGCACGTATGTCTGCTATTGGTGATGAAATTAAAGCCGCAGAAGTTGCACTTTCTGAGCTTCAGGCTGAACTTGAAGCCAAATCTTTATCGATTCCAAATTTACCTCATGAGTCTGTGCCAGAAGGCAAAGACGAAAATGACAATGTTGAAGTTCTAAAGTGGGGTACACCACGTCAGTTTGATTTTGAGATCAAAGACCATACTGACTTGGGTGAAATGATGGGCGGTTTAGAATTTGAAACCGCAACCAAATTGACAGGTACTCGTTTTAGCGTACTCAAAGGCCCATTGGCGCGTTTACAGCGTGCAATTACCCAATTTATGTTAAATACACATACCTTGGAAAATGGCTATACAGAAGCGTATGTACCTTATTTAGTTAATGCAGATTCTTTACGTGGTACAGGCCAATTGCCTAAATTTGAAGAGGATTTATTCAAACTTCAAGGCGAAAAAGAATACTACCTGATCCCGACTGCAGAAGTGCCTGTAACCAACTTCGTGCGTGATGAAATCATTGACCCAGAACGTCTACCTTTAAAATATGCAGCACATACGCCATGTTTCCGTAGCGAAGCGGGTTCGTATGGCCGTGATACACGTGGTTTGATCCGTCAACACCAATTTGACAAAGTAGAAATGGTTCAGATTGTAAAACCTGAAACTTCGATGGATGCTTTGGAAGAATTAACGGGTCATGCCGAAGGTATTCTTCAAGCATTAGGCTTACCATACCGTAAAGTCGTTCTGTGTGGCGGAGACATGGGCTTTGGTGCAATCAAAACTTATGATTTAGAAGTTTGGGTGCCAAGTCAAAATACCTACCGTGAAATTTCATCTTGCTCATGCATGGGTGACTTCCAAGCACGCCGTATGAAAGCGCGTTACCGTGCTGACCAAAAGAAAACTGAGTTTGTACACACGCTGAATGGTTCAGGTTTGGCAGTTGGTCGTACTTTACTTGCCGTGATGGAAAACTATCAACGTGCAGACGGTTCAATTGAAATTCCAGCAGTACTTCGTCCATATATGGGCGGTGCTGAATTTATCGATTAATAGTCGATAAAGTGCATACATTTGTGCACAAAAATTGCTTAAGACAATCAGATTTAAACTATTGAGGTCGTGTGTGGATATCTTTCCAATCTCTTTGAAGTTGCAGCAGCAACCTTGTCTGATTGTTGGTGGTGGTCGAATTGCATATAGAAAGGCTGTGCTGCTTGCAAAAGCGGGCGCTCAGCTGACAGTTTGCTCACCCGAAATTGAAGATGATTTATTGACCTTGGTTAATAAAACCCAAGGTCAATATCTCAACTCGATTTATCACGAATCGGTTTATCAAGAAAATGCCATTGCGCTGCGTCAGTTTCGTTTAGTGATTGCAGCAACCAATGACAAAGCGGTCAATCAGGCGGTTTTTGAAGCCTGCGAAGCTGAAAATGTCTTGGTCAATAGTGTTGATGATCCGCCGCATTGCCGTTTTATGGTTCCTGCGATTATTAACCGTTCTCCGCTGGTCATCTCCGTAGCATCCAATGGCACATCGCCAGTACTCTCGCGTCAAATACGCACCCAGTTAGAAAGCTCAATACCGCATGGCATGGGCAAACTGGCTGAGTTCTCAGGTAAGTGGCGCGCAGCCGTTAAATCCAAAATCGTCAATCCAGATGAACGCCGTATTTTTTGGGAAGACTTGTATGCAAGTCCGCTCAAAGAGCAGGTATTTAATGACAATTTGACCGAAGCCAATCGTTTGATTGAACAGGCCATATTGGAATGGAAACAGCCGAAAGGCGAGGTGTATTTGGTGGGTGCAGGGCCGGGTGATCCTGAACTGCTGACCTTAAAAGCCCTGCGTTTAATGCAGCAAGCGGATGTGGTGATCTATGACCGTTTGGTTTCTCAGCCGATTATGGACCTCTGCCGCCGTGACGCTGAAAAAATTTACGTAGGTAAAGCACGATCTAATCATGCTGTTCCGCAAGAAGGCATCAATGCCTTACTGGTGAAATATGCAAGTGAAGGCAAACGTGTCTGCCGTTTAAAAGGCGGAGATCCATTCATCTTTGGCCGCGGCGGTGAAGAAATTCAGGAACTTTTTGCGGCAGGCGTTGCCTTCCAAGTCGTTCCAGGGATTACTGCTGCATCTGGTTGTTCGGCTTATGCAGGGATTCCTTTAACGCATCGTGATTATGCGCAAAGTGTACGCTTCCTGACAGGCCATCTGAAAGAAGGTTCGCCTGAGCTGCCTTGGAATGAGTTGGTTTATCAAAATCAAACGCTTGTGCTGTATATGGGCTTGGTCGGTCTAGAAAAAATTTGTGAGAAACTCATCGCGCATGGGCAGCGTTCAGACATGCCTGTCGCATTGGTTTCTAAAGGGACGACACCTGAACAAACAGTCGTGGTCGGGACATTGGCAGATATTGCATCTAAAGTCAGTGAATACCAAATTCAGGCGCCTACATTGACGATTATTGGTGATGTGGTGAGTCTGCGTGAACAGCTTCAATGGCTGGATTGATGGATGGCCTATTATTTTGCTGGCTATTATTTGTTGCGGCTTAAACAGCATGCATTATTGAACAGGGCTAATCAATTTATTCGTACTTGCAGTTCTTGCATTAATGATCATTTGATTAGCGATTGGTCTTATTCATGCGTTAAAAATGCACATTTTAAAATAGAAGATGTACAAAGCCAGTTTAATTTGTCTAATTTGCAATTGAGTAACTTGCGGAAGTGGGCTGATCAACATAGTTTGCAAGATCAGGTTGGTTGGATCAGCCTCTTTTACGATATTGAAACTGCTTTAGAATATAAGCATAAATTCTTTGAGCATTGTCAAAATGTTCACTTATTATCAATGTATATTGATGAAGAATATAGACAGGATATTCTTGAAATTTATAAACCTGCTTTTCCTAATATAGGAGAGGTCGGCCTTTATGCATGTTTGAAGAAGGTAATTGTTGAACCTGAAGATACAAATGAATTACTTTTAGGCTATGACTATATTGGCATAGAACCTTGTGGAGATTTTCACAGTTTTCATTGTCACCATCTTGCAGATAGGCTTTGTGAGAAATTCAATTTAGAACTTAATTACAATAATTTATTTGATGATTCTTCAAGACAGTCTGAAATTGAAGATTTTCTAAATGATGAATCGTCAGGACTTGAAGCAGTCCCATGGGGGATTGCAAAAGTGAAGTTGGTCAAATCTTGGTAAATATGTATTTATCAAACAATTTAATATAGAGAAAATACGTGATACATGTTGTTTTATACGAGCCAGAAATTCCTGCAAATACAGGGAATATCATTCGTTTATGTGCCAATACTGGAGCGCAGTTGCATTTGGTCAAGCCATTAGGCTTTGAGCTGGATGATAAAAAACTTCGCCGCGCCGGTTTGGATTATCATGAATGGGCGCACATGAAAGTGTGGGAAAACTTTGAAGAATGCCTTGCGGGCTTAAAAGCGCAAGGTATTGAGATGGATGCCATTTATCCATTAACCACCAAAGGATTTGAAACACCGCATACCTCTAATCTAAATCGCCCTGTAGCATTGTTGATGGGGCCAGAAACACGTGGTTTGCCAGAAGATGTCCGTATGATGTTCCCGAAAGAACATTGGATTCGCCTGCCGATGGCACCAAATTCACGCAGTTTAAACTTGTCCAATGCTACTGCTGTGATTTTATATGAAGCTTGGCGTCAGCAAGACTTTAAAGAATTGGTCTAAGTGTGATCTGTTCAAAAAGCCGCTCTATCGAGCGGTTTTTTATTGGGAGTGAACACAGTGAACCGTTTACAGCAATGAAGTTTTGTAAAATAAGGGCTTAAAAACTTCAGCATCAATATAAAAATGTGTATAAGAACACTGTGAAGAAATAAAACGGGTACTTAAAACTTGAAATCTATAAATTTAAAAGCTTTTGGTGTCGTGATTGCGACCGGATTCATTTCATCAATGAGTTGGGCTAATCCAACCGTATCGAACACAACAGAACAGACACCAGTGACCGTCACTGCAACTACAGAAAATGTTCCAGTTGTACCGAAGGTTGAGGTGATCAAGCCTTTTACTAAGGCTGAAATCCAGCAGGGCATGCTGGAAATGCAGCAAAGGCAAAATCAGCGTATTGAGGAATGGGGAAAAACACTAAAAGCCGACGATTTTGAGCGTTCTTGGTATGGTGGTCGCCAATTGAAAAAAGCAAAGCGTCAGGAAGTATGTGGGCTATATCAAGACTTAGTCAATGAAACATACAGCTTGGCTCAAAAAAATAAAGCGCGTCTTAGCCCTGCCGATCAGCAGTTAGTAGCAGATCGAAATCAATTTATTCAAAGTTTAGGTTATGAAAAAAATATAGTAGATACCAAGATGGGTTTTAACTGCCGCTTAAAATAATCGGTGTGTATTATTGCTTTGATCCATTTCAATAATTAATGTCCTTGATGTCGAAACAACAAGGACATAGAAAAGCTTAAGTACTTTTAAAAGCTCAAATTACCTCGTGAATTAATCAATTAGATTAAAGTCACTCAGCTCTGTTTGCAGATGTTTTGGATTATTTGCAAACAGCAGTTGACCGCTGGTGTATAACCAACCCAATTGACCTTGCTGCTGAAGACGTTTCAGTAAGACGTCGTTAAATGTCGACGTTGCAAAGACAGTTTCGCTAAAGACTTTAAACTCACCGACATTGGTGTTTTCACTGTCTTTCATAAACAGCATACCGTTTTTGGTGGTTGAACTCATATCTAAAGCACGGCTGACTAAGCGGTAACCGTCTTTAGCTTGCTCATCGATCATCTCCTGTAATTTTATGCTGCGTTCTACACTATTGCTGCCGGTTGGGTAAGTTTTATAGCGATAGCTGTAAGTGCCATGGTGTGCGCTGCTATTTATACAGGTTGCAACTTTAGGACTATTTTGTTTGCCGTTCAGAACTTCAGGTCGTAAACCTGTGAAATAGTTTTTGAACTGAATAATACGGCAGCCTTGGGCACCCAGTGTATTAAGTATGGTTTCCAGTTGCACTGGGTCGACGAGTGGGGAAACATAGCCGCTGTCATAGGTGTATGTTGCGGTATCATTTTCCTTCTTAATAAAATAATCTTTGAAATTCAGGGCATTGGTTGGTCTGACGCTATGCAGGTATTGATAGCCTGATTTGCCTTTTTCGTTTAACTGATTACGCCATGTAAAATAAATGTCAGCGGTAGAGGGTGCTGTACGATCTGCCACAATATGATTGAAACGCGTATTTTTATTGGCAAGTTTCATGTAGCTATTAACATTGCCATTGTCCAAAGTTTTAGAATCATAGCCAATTAACTTATAACCACTTTGTCCCATTGTATTGAGCTGAGCCAAGAAGTTCACAGTGTCGGTGGTATTAATAAAGCTCTCAGTCTTGAAGTCTGCAGTTGTGATTTTGGTTTTCGGTTTTAAATTGGTGAAGAATTCATTGGAATTTTTTGTATAGCAGCGGCTGTCCTTGAGTGGGTCAGTAATTAGACCACGTTGCATGATGATATAGCTTGGATTTGAAATCGTCGCATTAATTACGCAGAAAGAATGATTATTTAAAAAAGTTAAGACACGGTTGGTAGTCGCGCCACCCCTGACTGGTTGAAACTTAATCGCATGATATTCAAAGTTATTTAGTGTTGCAGCCGGCTGTATTTCACTTATAACCATGTCATGAAGTAATTGATAGCGTTTGGAAATAAATTCGCCGCTGCAGGTTTTGCTTGAACTATTGTGTACCGCATATTTAAGTTCTTCGTTCAGTGCACTGACTGAATTTTCACTGGTTTTATGAATTGAAATTTGTGGTAAATCGCAATTACTGTTACCGAGAGCAGAGTTCCCTTGAATCCATTCACCTGTGAATTTATCCGCTACAGTTGTTGGCGTTGGCGTTGGCGTAGGTGTAGGTGTAGGTGTAGGTGTAGGTGTAGGTGTAGGTGTAGGTGTAGGTGTAGGTGTAGGTGTCGCGCCACCATCATTGGAGCTTGATCCACCACAGCCCACCAATGTCGTAAATACAGCAGCGATAATGCTGATTTTGTGATTATTATTCATGACTAGTGCTCAATAGAGTAAAGTTGTTATGTACGGCTGATGCGGTTGTATAAACATTTAAAATCAAGATTTATTGAACAAGGTGTGATTCAATCCAGCCATTGCCATGTTCTGTAGTGACTTCTATCAAACCTGTTTTAGTCATGTTTCCCGCAAAAATAATATCTGCATTTTTTGACAGTTTATTAATGACTTGGCTCGATTTATCGGCAGTTTTATAAAGCGGTAGATTATTAATTTTAGGTCTAAGTTGCTGTCCCATACTGAAACCATTTGCAGCATAATTTGAATTAGTCGTGGCCTGACTGCCTGTCCATTCTTTTGCGGTATTCGATACTTCTTTGGATGTTTCATTAAATTGATTCAGCGTATTTCTTAAATCACGCATGGTATCGGCAAAACCTGCATATACCGGTATTGAAGCTAAAGACAGACTGCTAACGATGACTAAATGACGAATTTTCATGAACTTTCTCCTTTACTTTGTTATGTCATTCCGCGTGATATTTGACGGATTCATAACATTCGCGGTGTTTAAATAATTATAAAATGCGAAAATTTAGCATTTTAAAAATAGATCATTTATACTTCACTTGTAAAGAGGGTGGAGTGGTGAAAATGAATGTAGAAAGCCAGAGTGAACATCTAAAGCAAAGTAAAAATTGGTATCAGTCCTTACCGACGGAATGGCAAAATTGGTTGAATGAAAATATTGAAAATGGTTGCGATGTACAGAAAATAAGTCTAATTTTACAATCACATGGATTAAGCCCAAGGGTGGATCAATACTTATTTTCTGAAGATGAACAACTTTCAGAACAGCTGCAAAATGAACTTTTGGACTACAGTCTTGAGAGCTTAGAGACAGTTGAAATTTTAGAAAAAATTAAGCAAAAAAATATTTCAAATCATTTGATCATTCAGTTTTTAAAGCATGTAAACAATAACGTAATTTTAAAAAAACTGAAGCAACTACAGCAACAGCAGAATAAACAGCGCTGGTTATTACAGGTGATGGGTCAATTGAATCAATTGAACGACCACAGTCCATCCACAATCGATTGCATAGAAACACCTGATTTTGCAACATTTCTAGAGCAGTATTATAGCCAGATGCGGCCGGTCATTTTAAAAGGTGGGATACAACATTGGCCTGCATTGCATAAATGGAGTCCTAAATATTTTGCACAGCATTTTGAAAATGAGTTGGTTGAAGTCCAGATGCATCGTGAGCAGTATCAAGATTTTGAAAAAAAATCGGTACAGTTGAAACGCATTATTTTGATGCAAGATTTTGTCGCACAAATCAAAGCCACTAAGCGTAGCAATGACATTTATTTAACTGCGAATAACGCCGCTCAAAATAAGCAGTTCATGCAAAAGATAAGTGAGGATCTAGGTGACTTCGCCAAAGGTTATTGTCAAAACGAGATCAAAGATCGACATTTTTTATGGTTTGGCCCTGCAGGCACATTTACACCACTGCATTATGACTTAACCAATAATATGTTGGCACAAATCTATGGACGTAAAAAAGTGACTTTGATTCCTGCATGGCAAATGCCGTATATGTATAACGATCATTGGGTATTCAGTCAGGTTTCAGACGTCGCAAAGGCTGATCTAGTAGCCTATCCACTGTTAGAAAATGTGACACCGTTCGAGTGCATTTTGCAACCAGGGGAAACCTTATTTATCCCAATTGGTTGGTGGCATAGTGTTGAAAGTTTAGATATCTCGATCAGTGTTTCTTTTACGCATTTTAATGTAAATAATCATTTTTTTACTGAATATCCTCAAGATCTCATCAGATAAAAATTGTGAAGTAGATTAAACAATGCGAAAATTTCACTTATGCAGTCTAATTTTCATGGCAATTCAATGAGCAAACTTCTCACTAATGAGGCAGATCAAAATTTACAGCAAGTATTGGTGCTGATGAATGAGCTGAGCCAATGGCTGATTCGCTCAGGTGTGGGATATACCGAGTTTACTGCTGCATTGAAACCGGTTTTTTTCCAACAAGCTGTACAAGAGTTAGAGCGTATCGATCAAAAACCGACGATTTCCGCGATCAGTTTACTTTCTGGCCTGCACCGTAAAGACGTGACTGCTTATAAAGAAGTGATTTCTGAGGGTAAGGATCTGACTGAAGCAACTGTTTCGGAGCCAATTAGTGTGCCATCACGTGTGATTGGTTTGTGGCTTGCAGAAGGCTGGGGGGATTCATTGCCCTTTAGTAGTGAGTCGGAAAATAGTTTTGAAATGTTAGTGAAACGTATCTCCACCGAGCGCCATCCACGTTCGGTACTCAATGAGCTTGTTCGTTTGGAAATTGCCACTGAAAAAGATGGACAGGTGTATTTACAACAACGTCGTTTTATTCCAGATCCTTCGCAGTTAGAAGCACGTAAAATTTTAACACGAAATGTTCAAGCGCATTTAGAAGCGGGTTTGCATAATTTATTGAATCCTGATGAAATACCTTACTTAGAACAAGCCATTTGTGCTGACGAATTAACAGAAGAATCGATTAATAAATTACATGAAATGAGCTTAGAGCTTTGGCAGAAATACTCACTACAACTTTTAAAACTTGCCGCGGAGCGTTGCGCAATGGATGACGGGAATCCTGAAGCAAATCGTGCATTTCGCTTTGGAGTTTATCAACATGATGCGAAAATTAAATTTTAAGACTTTAACCCTTTGTGGCTTGATCAGCGTTTTAGCGGGTTGTGACATAGAGTTTTTTCGAAGTGGTGGGGTTACAATTGAAGGTACAGGTGATCCAATCATTGATATCGGTCATGCAGGGGATGGCCGCGGAACAATTATCTTGGGGACACGATATTTAGAGTTTTCAGCTTCCGTGCAGGATTCTTGTTATGGCGTGGAACGTAAATTAGCCTTCCTCAATCCATTTGATCGTCAGTCGATTGACACAAAAACGTATGTAGAAATACCTGCTGCCCAAGCGGATCTTAATTCGCAAAATGTTCAATTGATCTTAAAAAATACCAATAGCGTACCAGTCACCATTCATTTGCAATGTGATATGCCATTAACCATGCAATTATTCGAGCAGGTTAGACCATATTTTCCAAAACAAGTATGTGATACACCTATAGATATCAAACTCTATCCACAACAACAGCATATATTTGAAGCAGCTGTAAATTTAGAGACTGTTGAAGATGGTATATGGTCACACGGTGATGGAGCATCGGTTGAATTAAAAGGCAATACACCAGACAAGTGTGAAGAAATTTCAATTCAATTTCAGCAATCTAGAAAATTCATACAACCTTAATTGGTATATTTAAAACAAAAAAGGCGCTTTAAGCGCCTTTTTTGTTTAGAGATAAACTTGATTAGAATTTATCATCAAATTCGTTATGTTGTGGTGCTGGGTGTTTAAAACCTTTAGTTTTATAACCAAGGTATAAAATACCGAACATTGCCCACCATAAACCATATTTCAAAGCAGTTTCTTCAATTTCTAACCACATCGCAAAGATACTGATAAAGCCAAGCATTGGAATAACGACAAAGCTAAAAATATCTTTGGCTGTTTTTGTGCGGCCATCACGAAGTGCATAACGTGAAATCACAGATAAGTTCACGAAAGTAAAGGCTGTCAATGCACCAAAACTAATCATCGAAATGACAATATCAAGATCCATAAAGCCCGCAGTTAATGCAACCGCACCTACAATCATGATGTTGTACGATGGTGTGAAGTTTTTCGGACTAATATGACCAAAGATCTTCTTGTTAATGACGCCATCACGCCCCATTACGTACATCAGACGTGATACACCGGCATGTGCAGAAATACCTGATGCCATTACTGTCACAATCGCAAAAGTTAAAACATAGGATTGGAACAGTGAGCCGCCGACGAGCAAGAGTATCTCTGGCTGTGTTTCAGCAATATTCTTGAAATAGTTACCCGGCTCAGCAGGGAAGAACAGCTGCATGAAGTAGGTACTAATAATGAAGATAATCCCTGCGATTAAAGCAGTTAAGAAAATCGCTTTCGGCAGTGTTTTCTCAGTATCTTTTGTTTCTTCTGCCAATGAACTTAATGAGTCAAAACCAGTGAACGAGAAGCACAGTAATGTTGCACCTGTAATCAGCGCACCCACAGACGTCAGCTCATTCCAGAATGGCTCAAGGCTCCATAATTGGTAGCGTTCTGCCGCAGAAATCGGGCCATCAGCATTGAAGCCCATTTGAAGCTTGCTGTAGACCATCCACGTGAAAATACCAATTACTAATAACTGCACAAGTACAATCAGGCTGTTAAAGTTAGCAACAAAACGTGCGCCGCGTAAGTTAATTCCAGTCATGAATGCCGTTAGCACAATGACCCATACCCAGTGGTTTACTGTTGGAAATAGTGCTTCAAGGTAAATCACTGCAAGAATAATATTCACCATTGGAGACAGCAGGTAATCTAGCCATGATGACCAGCCCACCATGAAACCAACGTTCGGGTGAATGGATTTTTGAGCATAGGTATACGCCGAACCCGATGATGGATAGCGACGGATCATATGTCCATAACTGATAGAGGTAAACAAAATTGCAATCAGGGCAATAATGTAAGATGTCGGCACGTGTCGATGACTTTCTTCAGAAACTAGACCGAAGGTATCGAACAAGGTCATCGGCTGAATATAAGCCAAACCAATAATAATAATGTGCCAGAGTCCAAGCGTTTTTTGCAGTTTAGCTGCCGATTGAGTCCCAGAGATATTTGTCAACGGCGTTATCCTCTTATCGTTGATCAAGGATCAGTCATATTCTAAGGATCGTTTGAGACGAACGATCCCCCCTACGTTTTAAAACAAAAGTGCGCCAATCTACTCCAAATTGGTACATTTTGTCAGTAACTTTGAAATTATTTTTAGCAGAAATTATGCCAGTTTGATTAAAAAATAACTGATATTGTGTTCTGCAAGTGAAAAGCCCGATGTTTAAAAAAACATCAGGCTTAATTTTTCGCTATATTCGCTTATTTTTCAGCAATTACCAAGCTTTTTTTAGAATAGTTTTGAGGTCTTCTAAGCTGGCTTCTTTAGGATTATAAATAATCGATCCATCATTCAGTGCTTTCTCTGCCACTTCATCTAATTGAGCTTCTGTCACCTTGCCAGTTTCACTCAAAGTACGAGGTAATTTGGTCAAACTAAACAAGCGGTCACGCATGGCTAAAAGTGTTGAAATGGCTTTTTCAGCGCGGAGGTTGGCCGGCGTTTGTGCATAAATATCAGGGCCAGCCAGTGGTAATAGCAATTCAGCAATCTTATCGCCATTTACTTCTTTGTTGTATTCCAACACATACGGCAGGAATAAGTTCATGCATAAGCCGTGGGGCAGGTGAGCGACTGCACCCAGTGCATGACCTAATGAATGCACTAATCCAACCATCGAATTCGAAAATGCAATTCCTGCCATCGTAGAAGCTTGTGCAAGTTCTAAGCGACCATGTGCATCGCTGGTATTATCTAATACACCAAATAAGCTATTGCTAATTTTCTTGATTGCGGCAGTTGCATAGGCATCTGAAATCGGGTTCGCCGCCATGCACGTATAGGCTTCAATGGCATGCGTCATCGCATCCATCGCTGTCATCGCCGTAAGATGGGGTGGCAAAGTTTGCGTCATACGTGGGTCAAGAATTGCCGCATGTGGCATCAAATAATTCGATGCAAAGGCCATTTTTACATTCTTTTCAGGGTCAGAAACCACAGCGACCATAGTCACTTCTGAACCTGTACCCGAGGTTGTTGGAATCACAAAAAATGGTTTTAACGGTTTTGGTAAGTTGTGCGCACCTGAGTATTTCAGTAAGTCATCGCCACCTTCAGACACCAAGATATTGGTTGCCTTAGAGGTATCAATGACTGAACCGCCACCGACTGCAATAATGGCATCACATTGGTTGTCGCGGTAAAGTTGAGCCGCTTTACGTACGGTTTCTAAACTTGAGTCTGGCGGTACATCATCAAATATATAGCCAATTACCGTCTCGGTACTTTCAAATGCCGCTTCAATCGGTGCAAGTAATTGGTTACTGCGAACGCCTTTGTCGGTAATGATCATGGGGCGTTTAGCACCCAACGTAGACAGTTCAAATGGGATGTGTTCTAAAGCAGCATGGCCAGCAATCACTTTTACAGGACAGAAAAATTCGTAATATGGTTTAGCCATGTGTTATGCGCTCCGTTTTAAATAAGACTGGGCTACTTTTAAATAAATATTTGCAGCACCACTGAGTTTTTCTTTTAGGCTTAAATGTGTTGGATATTCTTTGACAGCCAATTCAGCCACCAATTTAGGTAAAATTAATGCTTCCATTTTGTTGAGACAACGCACCAGTCGGATCGCATAAGACAAATCACCATCGGCTATCATGCGGTCATTGGCAAAGGCTTGTGCGGTACTTTCTTGAAATGAGAAGACCAAAAAGGCATGACTCAAATGCTTAAACGTAATGGTTAAGTCCGGCTTTTGAGTGCCGGGTGTGAGGAGTTTGAGTTGGTGGTCTTCCGTGACTTGCGCGACAAATGCAGCACCATTAGGAAAAACGTTCATAGATAAAATAAAATTAACTGGAAATTTAGAAACTTCTTGTTTAATTTCTTCATCGACCTGGCTCGCCATGACCAGACCTCTACCAATCACATCCATCATGAGTTTGACATAGGCCTGCTGGAGCGCGGGTTTAACGGATTTAGTTGCAATCACGTGTACATCCCTTATCTATAATTATTAAATTTAGAGCTTTTACTCTAAATTATTTTATTTGAGAAAGCAAAGTCTTTTATAGTTGTTTGACTGTTACGTCTTTAAAGTAACCACTGTTTTTCAAAGTATCAATGATATCGACGCATAAGTTTTCAAATTTAGGGTAATCCTGTACTAAATCTTGTATGCGCACCATTTCCAATCCTGCATAGCCACATGGATTAATGGTATGGAAACCAAATAAATCGCAATCAATATTCAGTGCTAAACCATGATATGAGCGGCCTTTACGAATTTTAAAGCCCAATGAACCAATCTTTCGTTCATTGACATAAACACCCGGCGCATCAGGCTTGGCATAAGCTTGAATATCATATTTGTTCAGCAAATCGATCATGAGGGTTTCGGCATACGAAACCAGTGTACGAACATTCCAGCCCAAACGGTTTAGGTCAAACATGAAATAAGCCACCAATTGACCCGGCCCATGCCAAGTGACTTGTCCACCACGGTCTGTTTGTACCACAGGGATGTTACTTTGCACCAAAATATGTTCAGGCTTACCAGCTTGCCCCTGAGTTAATACGTCGGGATGCTGTAATATCCACAGTTCATCAGGGGTGTTTTCATCGCGCTGTTCAGTGAGTGTTTTCATCTCTAAAAAGCGGTCTGCATAAGGGGTCAGGTGGTTATATTGACGAATAATTAATTCGGGTTTTTGAACAGTTTCAGTCACGTATTTCGTGTCCTTTTCTATCAAAGTTATGTATGGATTATAATGAATTAAGCGTACAAAAGGGGGTTAAATACTGAATACTTGAAGGGATCACTATTGTATTTAGACATAAAAAAACACGCTCTAAAGCGTGCTTTTTTAATTGCATCAACAGAATTACAGCGCAGTACGAATGTGTTTACAAGCTGCTAAATCCGCATAGACCGCATGTACTTGTTCTAACTCTTCGAAACGTAATTGAGCAGTAATTGAATGATATTTACCTGTGCGAGATGGCGTCACCGTCATTTTGCTGCCATCAAAATCAGGAAAATGTTTAACAAAAATTTCATTCACTGCTAGGCGAAGTTCTTCACCTGCATTACCAATCAATTTAATTGGGTAGTCCATAGGGAAGACCCAAAGATGCTCTTGCAATTCACGTGAAGGAGCGCGATTAGTCATATCAGTCATGGGACACCTCATTATTTAAAAATACCTGCAATGAGCAGGTATTTGGAATCATTTGCTACATGCTCATAATATGGGGCAGAAAACCCCATATTCAAGCCTGCATTGTCCTAGTTATAGGTTAGTCATTCTCAAGGAATGAACGCAAATGCTCTGAACGTGATGGATGGCGAAGTTTACGTAAAGCTTTCGCTTCAATCTGACGAATACGTTCACGTGTTACGTCAAACTGCTTACCAACTTCTTCTAGAGTATGGTCTGTTGGCATATCGATACCAAAACGCATTTTCAAGACTTTTGCTTCACGTTCAGTCAAGTTTTCAAGAACTTCACGTGTTGCTTCTTTTAAGCCTTCAGACGTTGCAGCATCAATCGGAGAGGTGATGTTGCCGTCTTCAATGAAGTCACCAAGATGGGAATCTTCATCATCACCAATTGGTGTTTCCATTGAAATTGGTTCTTTCGCGATTTTAAGCACTTTACGAACTTTCACTTCGTCCATTTCTAGACGTTCACCTAATTCTTCAGGTGTCGGTTCACGACCCATTTCTTGAAGAAGTTGGCGAGATACACGGTTGATCTTGTTAATGGTTTCGATCATGTGTACTGGAATACGAATAGTACGTGCTTGGTCGGCAATCGAACGTGTAATCGCCTGACGAATCCACCAAGTTGCATAAGTAGAGAACTTATAACCACGACGATATTCGAATTTATCCACCGCTTTCATCAAGCCGATGTTACCTTCTTGGATCAAGTCGAGGAATTGCAAACCACGGTTGGTGTATTTTTTCGCAATCGAAATTACCAAACGTAAGTTGGCTTCAACCATTTCCTTTTTCGCACGGCGAGCTTTTGCTTCACCAATTGACATACGTTTAGAAATGTCTTTGATGCCTTTAACATCTAAGCCAAGTTCTTTTTCGATGTCAGCGATTTTTTGTTGGAATGCAAGAACGTCAGGGCGGACTTTTTCAAGATAGCCTTTCATTTCTGCAGGTGCTTTAGCAATTTGTTCATCTAACCAAGCAAAGTTAGATTCTTGACCTGGGAAAGACGTACGGAATTGAGTACGGTCCATACGACCACGACGTACTGCATAGCGCATAACTTCACGTTCAGAAGTACGGATTTGGTCATGGGTATTACGAATCAAATCAGAGATGATGTCGAATAAACGTGGCGTGAATTTGAACATCATGAACACAGTTGCAAGTGCTTCAAGTGCAGCAGCAGCTTCTTTACTGTTACGCCCATGTTTTTCAATTGCAGCTTTAGTGACTAACCATGCTTGTTCAAGCTCAGTGAAACGTGCTTTAGCAATTTCAGGATCTGGACCAGATTCGCCTTCAGAATCATCATCACCTTCAGACTCTTCTTCTTCATCGTCATCATCAAGTTTGACATCTTTAGTTGGCTTGTTGGTTGACGCTTCATCTTCATCGATCTCAGAATCATCTTCATCGATCACTTCTGGGATGGCTTCGTCAGATTCTGGATCTAAATAACCAGAAAGAATATCCGCTAGACGGCGTTCACCCGCTTCATAATCTTTGTATTCTTGCAGTACAACTTCGACTGCATTTGGCCAATAAGCAATAGAATGTAAAACGTCACGAATACCTTCTTCGATGCGTTTTGCAATGCTAATTTCGCCTTCACGTGTCAAAAGCTCAACTGTACCCATTTCGCGCATATACATACGCACAGGGTCAGTGGTACGACCGGGTTCATTTTCAACAGATGCAAGTACAGCAGCGGCTTCTTCTTCAGCAACTTCGTCAGTCGCTTCGCTGCCACCTTCAAACATTGTATCGTCAGTTTCTGGTGCACGATCATGTACCGGAATACCCACGTCATTCAACATCTGAATGATGTCTTCAATCTGTTCACTTTCAGTGATTGAGTCCGGGAGATGATCGTTAACCTCGGCGAAAGTTAGGTAACCTTGCTCTTTGCCTCGGCTAATCAGAGCCGCTACTTGAGAAGTAGGGGAAGTCATATCGCTCATCTTTGCTTACTCTTCGTTGAATCTGTGGCAGTAAAAAACCGTGCATTTTAGCACGATCGTCTCATTAAATCTTGTTAATAGCTGGCTTATCCCATTAGGACGGTACAGCATCAAGCTGTCCAATGAGATATTAAAAATTTAAATTCAGTAATTTAGGTGGGGCTGAAATTGTTGTTTTCAAGTTCATCCCATGCATCGATTATTTTACGAGTCATCTTTGACTGTCATAAAAATGAAGGACGCAGGGTGGATTATATCATGCCACAGGTTTTGGTAAGAAAAAAAGACCTATTTTTAAAGTTTAGTTGTTAAAAAAACAAATAAAACTTGACAATATTTTATATCCCATATAAATAGCGGCTAGACCCCTTCAATTTTTTTCATTATGAGGTAGTTTTGGTGTCTTCTACAGATTTTGAACTAGATGATAACTACGGTGATGATGATGTGAATTTCGATGAGGCCAGTGCAAAAACTAGCGCGAAAGAATCGTTAGAAAAGCGCCGACTTATTGATGACCTTCTGGCTCAGCGCCGTCTTGAACGTGAGCTTAAAGATTTTGATTACGACATCGACGATGACGATGATTTTGATGACGAAGAAGACTAAATAGCGATTTAGCATAGCGCTTGAAAATGCTATGCTTACGCATTAAGTTTCTAACTCTGGATTTGAAATGAGTGCTTTAGATTTAGACCTTTTGAGTGACTATCTAGACGGCGATGACAACGAGCATGGTCTAGATTTTGCAGCGACTCATGGTTTTTTATGTGCAATTGCAGTAGGCCCAGCTTTTGATAAATGGCTAGACGAACTTTTTGATAACAATCAGAAAAAAGTACCTGCTGAAATTATTGCACAAGTAAAAGCATGGCTCGAATCGATTCGTCAGAATCTTGCCAATGAAGATGGTATTGAATTTCCATTTGAAATTGAAGAAGCCGATGTTGAATCAAGTCTTGGTGACTGGAGTGTTGGCTTCGTTGATGCCATGTTCCTAAACGAAGATGCATGGTTCACCGACGAGTTTGAAGAACAATTGGTAGATTTAACTTTGCCAATCATGGTGTTCAGCGGCATTGATGAAGAAGATCCACAAATGGAATCTTTCCGTCGCAATGGTCAGTTGATGGATGAACTTGCAGAAGAAATCCCAACCAATTTGAACGAATTATATTTGATGTATCACACACCAAATTAATTTCGATGAAATTTAAAAAAAGCACCTTGGGGTGCTTTTTTTAGCGCTGAACTTTTTCAGTTCAAAATTAATCTTAATGCTTAACTACGTTTGGCTTTTAAAAAGCTTTTCGCCATCCATCCAAAAGATAAAGCCAACACGAGATAATGGATAAGTAGCGTAAAGCTGATAGCAAGCAGCCAGACCCAAGCGGGTAATTGCGTTAGCACCATTTGAATAAAGGCTTGGGTTTCTGGGAAGATCAAGAGACAAATGACTGTAGCAACGACACTGATGAGAACCGACGCTAAAATACAGCTCCAAATCAAAGTTCGCTTTTCTAACTTATCTGGCACTCGCTGATGGTCTTTAACAAAGCTGGATGCCGCAGCAAAACCGCCCACGATGAGACAGGTAATGGATGAACCACCGGGTAAATCAAAGAAAGACTCTATGGCTGCGACAGCGACCATGGCGAGGGCATAAGCAATGCTAAATGTGATGATGTATTTTTTCATTATTTAATGTTCATGTTTTCGTTTTATAAAGAGCGAGTATAGCTTGCCCGAAGTTTCTTCACTGAATTTTAAGTTTCAGTGAAGGGTATTGATTCAAATTCTAACGGAATAAATTAAAAAAATTTATAATTTTTTAGCGCAGTAGTCTGCATACCAACCGTAGGCAATATGAAATATCGTGCCATGAATGGCGACCATGCAGAGCATAACTACAGCAGTTAGCCCAATGCCTGCATTATCTACAGACTTCATAATGCTTTCGGCATTGGGATTCATTAGCACCAAGAACAGCACAAAAAAGCTACCAATGATGATTGCAACGGCACTGGAGCCCCAAACCAGTTGAATCTTTTCATGGTTGCTAGGCACGCGTTGTTCTTTCTTTACAAAATGCCCAACGCTGATTAATGCACATGCCACCAATGTAGGAATTAATGTAATAACACCTAGATTTAATCCAAAAATTAATACGGTAATCAAAAGCACCAAGGCGATGCTATAAACAGCAGCAAAGTGTAGGAGATAGTGTTTCATTTAAGCCCCAAAACAAAAAATTAACGAGGTCGACGTTTATGTCGACGGTACAAAATCCAACTAATAATGATGACTGTGATCAGAATAATCACATGGCCAACTTTACTAAATATTTGCTGCATTAACTGTTGATTTTCACCTAAATAAAAACCCATACAAGCTAAAAAAGTGGTCCAAATAATCGTGCCTAAACCACTATAAAACATGAACTTCCAAAATGGCATGCGGCTCATTCCCGCAGGAATACTAATGAGAGAACGCACAGCTGGAATCATCCGGCCAAAAAATACAATGCGGTGACCGTATTGCTCAAACCATGCTAGAGATTTTTTTACATCTGCCGATTTGATAAATAAATACTTTCCATAGCGATCGACGAAGTGAAAGATGGATTCATGCTTAAATTTATAACCAATCCAATATAGCAATGCAGCCGCCAGTAAAGAGCCGACACAACCTGAAATAATGACACCAATGAGCAGTAGTTGACCTTGGGAGGCAGAATAGCCAGCCGAGGGCATGATGATTTCAGAGGGGATTGGGGGGAAGACATTGTCAAGGAACATGAGTAGGGCAATACCGAGATAACCCAATTGTTCCATGATTGAAATGATCCATTCAGTTAAAGTCATGGTAGCTAAGGCAGAGAAAAGGTGTATTTATCCTATGTTGAAAAGCGCAGTGGGTAAAGTTCCGTTTTAAATATTCCTGAAACCACCTAAGTAAAACAACAAATATTGAGTTCATCTTGTATTAAGTAGCACGTAGGCTGAATTAGAAGGAAAAGTATGAATACGCGATGGCATTAAGCAATGCTGAATGATATAAGACTGAATAATTGAAAGGCTTAGATCATAGTTTTTAAAGTAAAGAGTGTACGCTGTTCAGTTTGGATTTTATTTTGATGTCGGAGCTTTAGCAGCTTTAAAAAATTGTTTTATATACTGAACAGCGTAGGACTAGGTTGCAATAAGTAGCGTTGCAAGGTGCATAAATTAATCATCATGTTCCATATTTAATAGTGTGTGAATATAGACTTGGCGTAAGCTCAGAGATAAAGCAAATGGAATCACACAAAGTCCAAGAATGTTGAGCATAGTGGGTTGTAAGTGCAATGTATAAGCAATAAATAAGGCAAAAATTGCACCAATGCATGTAGCAATACTGACTATCAAAATATGCGACTGTTGGTTAAGGAGGTGTTTTAATTCTCCTACACTTTCTTTTACACGGGGAGCGGGTAAAGCAAGGCGCCTTGAGGTTGCAATTGGAGAGTTGATTAATTTTGGCATAATGCTTTCCTTTTCAATTATCTATAATGATTTTCTCGGATCAATTGATCAGAATAAGCATAAATGCGCGAACTGATTCTCGTAAATAACCAGATATAGTTATTTTGTCAAAAAAATTAAGTCATTGTTTAGAATGCGTAAAAAAAGCCCTAAAAATAGGGCTTTTATTTATATATCGTTACAACAAATTTTCCTTAGAGGCGCTTACGTTTTGCTGCCACAATTTGTGATTGACGCATACGGAAGCCAGCTTTTTGTTGTTCCGTGGTTTTGTCGATACAGTATTTGCATGATACGCCATGTTCGTAGCTCGGAAGTTCAACTTCAGCAGGAGCCAGTGGCCAACCGCATGCGTGACATTTGATATTTTCGCCTTCTTCCATACCGTGAGTGACAGCAGTACGACCGTCAAATACGAAACATTCACCTTCCCACATGCTTTCTTCAACAGGGGTTTCTTCTAAATATTTTAAGATACCGCCTTTAAGGTGATAAACCTCATTAAAGCCTTCTTGAAGTAAAAGTGAGGTTGATTTTTCACAGCGAATACCGCCTGTACAGAACATGGCAATTTTCTTATCTTTATGCTGCTCAAGCTCTTTTTTCACGTATTCAGGGAATTCACGGAAAGTCTCAGTTTTCGGGTCAATCGCACCCTTAAATGTACCTGCTTTGTATTCATAGTCATTACGTGTATCAATTAGGATTACGTCATCACGTGCAATTAGTTCATTCCATTCTTTAGGATCAAGATAGTGACCGACTAAATCACGTGGTTTCACTTCCACACCTAAAGTCACGATTTCTTTTTTCAGTTTGATCTTCATTTTACGGAATGGTTTATCCGTACTATGCGATTCTTTGTATTCCATCGCATTGAAGCCTTCATTGAGAAGGAATTGATGGATGATATCTACAGATTTACGGTCACCGGCAACAGTACCGTTAATACCTTCACCTGCCACAATTAGAGTACCGCAAAGGTTGATGGTTTTTACCAAGTCTAAAAGACGTTGTTGAAGATCGGCAGGATCTTGAATTTCTTTGAATTGATAAAGTGCGGCAACAACCCAACCAGAGGTCGCTTGCTGTTCTACAGGTGCAAGCTGTTCTACAGTAGCGTTCATGGAGTACTCCAAATGAATAAACAGGATAAAAATTAAGGCGCACATTCTACCGTGATTTGGATGAATAAGCGAGTAAAGCGAGGGCTTTTAACCACACATTTGATCATAGCTTCATTTCAGTAGTTTTAGCGTGTATAGTCATGCCGAGTTGTTTTTATCCCATAAATATTGATTGAATGGAGCCGGTTTTGAGTACTGATCGTCGAATTGCCTCGTTAACCCCATGTGCAGGGCGTTGTTCTACGGTATTTGGTGATTCAGTCTGTCGTGGTTGCCGCCGCTTTAACCATGAAGTCATAAAATGGAATACCTATACAGCAGAGCAACACACGGCCATTTGGTGTCGTTTAGATGCACAATTAGATCAAATTTTAATACCGATGTTGCCGCAAGCAGATATCATCCATGTCGAAGGCTTTGTCTTGTCTAAGCGAGTTCGCTTACGTCCAGATGCAAGTAAAGGCCGTAAACTGTATCACGCACTCAAGCTCTGCGAAAAAAACCGTCATTTCACAGATGAAAGTGGACTCGGGATACATTACAAACAGGTGCGACCGTTGTGGGATGAATTTGAGCGTCGTGTTTTAGCACTCGCCACAGCCAGCTATGATTTGGCATTTTTAAGAGCAGATGCCATTCGCTTGCATTTATTGCAAAACATGGATGAAGAGGACTAAGTCCTCTTTTTTTATTTATGAAATTTATCGTGATGTAAAAAAATAAGTGAAGGAATCTCAGCGTGAATTATTCGGAGTACTTTTTATATTGTGTTGCAGTCATCGTGATGATTGCAACACCTGGACCTGTGATGCTGTTGGTCGCAAGTTCAGGTTTACAAGGCGGATATAAAAAGGCATTTCAAACCATTGTGGGGACGAATTTTGCGTCATTGATTTTGATCGTACTGTCTGTGTGTATTTTAAAAGGCATTTTAAATGTGAATGCGCACTGGCTCGATGGCATCAAAATATTGGGTTGTTTATATATTGCTTATATTGGGTTTGATATTTTAAAAGAAGTAACTATACAGCCCACTGCACAATCTCTGCAGTTAAAAGCAGCACAAGGGGGCTTTAAGAAAGGATTGATCGTGGGAATTTCAAATCCTAAGGATATTATTTTTTTCGCATCATTTTTTCCGCAGTTTGTAGGAATTACTCCTCATCTTAATCTGAGTTTAATTGTGTTGACCCTGAGTTGGATTGTTTTAGATTTCGCGACCTTGTCTTTGGTGTATTTGTCTTTTCATCGATTGTCGAAATCTCGCTGGTATAAAAAATTGTTGGCCCTGTGTGGGGTGATTTTAATGGTAGTTGCCATCTATGGCATCTATAGCATATTCACGGTTTAATTCTTAATTTGAAATATGCAGTAAAAAATAAAAAGGCTGATTCAGTCAGCCTTTTTATGAACGTGTAGAGCTTTAATTAATTCGCACTAGAGATTGTGCTGTAAACGATATTGCACAATTTCTTCAATGGTGAGTACAGTCAAATGATGGGTTTGTGCATACGCTAAAACTTGTACGCCATTCGCCATTGTGCCGTCTGGGTTGGTTAATTCACACAAAACACCTGCGGGTTTTAAACCGGCCAGACGTGCCAAATCAATAGTCCCTTCAGTATGTCCACGACGGGTCAATACGCCGCCTTCACGCGCACGTAAAGGAAAAACATGACCCGGACGGTTTAAGTCACTAGCCACAGCACCATCTTTAATTGCGGCTTTGACTGTAGTTGTTCGGTCTTTTGCTGAAACGCCAGTAGTAACACCTTCCGCAGCTTCAATGGTTACGGTAAAGGCAGTTTTAAAATGGCTAGAGTTATCAGATACCATGGGTGGAAGTTCTAAATGATTAGCCTGAGCATCGGTTAAACACAAACAAACAATCCCTGAACCGTCACGAATCATACGTGCCATGGTTTCTACAGTCAGTGTTTCTGCTGCAACAATCAGGTCGGCTTCATTTTCACGGTCAAAATCGTCCATGACTAAAACAGGCTTGCCTTGACGAATGTCTTCTAAGGCTTGCAGCATGCGCTGTTCTGCAGGTGGAAGGGCAGAAAAGAAAATTTCGGGTTGAATTAAACTAGACATTGAAACGCTCGCGTAAATTTTAGATACGGTTGAACATTTCAGGACATGTGAAATAGTGGCGTTACGATATATATTGAAAATGATCAATGATATAGAGATGTGACGTCGTCTTCTTTCATCCGGACTATACCGTCGGCTCAGGTATTGCACCTGATCTGCGAATCGCGTTTAAACGATTGGCTCGTGGGCTTTTTGCAGGGCTTTCAACCCAGCAAATTTACCACCGGTGGGGAATTTCACCCCGCCCTGAAGCGATGTGTCTTGAGTATAGACCTGTTTGAGTGCTGATGGGGGATTATTGCTTAGAATCCTTTGCAAAATTTTAGATAAGTAATGTTATAAGATTGGATTTGTAAGCATTTTTATAAAGTGTGCCAAAGCATGCTATCGTGCCGATAAATCAACCATGATTGCATAATGATAAAAAATGACGCTTCCTCAGCATTCTCAGCAGCAGAATATAAAGCTGCATCGTTCACAGTTAGATCAAGAGTTTTCAACAGATTTGTTCCAAGCTGTACAGGTTATTCGGTATCTGCAAGTAATCGGTGTTGCACTGATAGCTGCCAGTTTCGTGTATTTGATCGCGGCAAACTGGTTGATGTTGCCAAAATTCATTCAATTGGCAATTCCAATGTTGCTGTTGCTACTTAGTGCTGTGACGAGTGTATATGTTGCAAGTCGTGTTTGGATTCAGCAAAGTTTAGATACTTTAAGCGGTTTGTTGCTTGGATTGAGTTTGGCTGTGATTGGGCAGGTCTATCAAACAGGTGCAGACAGTTATCTGTTATTTTTGGTCTGGGCTTTGCTGCTTTTACCTTGGTTATCTCGACCGAATATTGGAGTCTTTGCGTTACTGTGTTTGATCAGTCAATTGGCATTATTTTTATATTTTAAACAAAGCTATTTAATCGTTGATCATTCATGGTGGTATTTACTCTGCATGAATGTATTGACGGCAATTTGTGTGACCTTGTGTTTGAAATATTATGCTGCACTGCGCTTTGTATTTGTTGCATTTATTACACTAATGTCGATGTATTGCATGTTTTTATACTGCGGAAATGGGGCAGAGCAGTATCAATGGCAATATTTAATTTTTGCCTTGTTGCTTCCAATTTATCTGATTATCTATTTTTATCGACAACATCGTGCATTAGAAACCAGTTTACAAGCTGCAGGTCTCGCCGCGAGTTTCAGTATTTTGATTTTCCAATGGGCAGAACATATTTTATCTGACTCGAGTGCAGGATTGTTGGTTTTTGCCTTGCTGATATTTGCTTGGTTTGCGGTGATCAGTTGGGCACTGATGAAATTTCTGCCACAGACTAAATTTGCGGTTATTCCTTTAGCGATTGGGGCATGGTTCGCAGGCATTATTTTATCGAGCTTATTGCTGACCTATTGGAAGGCGTTTTCAATCGTCATGGGCTTAGTTTTTGTGGCTGTGGCTTGGTGGTTGATTCGACGAGCTAAAAGTATCTTTAGTCGCCAATTTGCTTACTGCTTATGGGTATGTGGCCAATCTGCGGTCTTCATACATACAGAGAGCTTGACCGATAGCATTGGGTTTATTTTAGTATTACAAATTGGCGTTATCTTGCTCTGTTTGTTTAGTCGAATGCATTGGTTTATTGTTTTTATTCAACTCATTGCAGGATATGGCCTTGCAGTGGCCACACTATTTGATGCCGATCTTTTTATGAGCGATGAACATGTCATCTTAGCTGTGATTGGATTGAATTATATTCTACTGATTTTCTTGCTCGGGAGTGCAACAGCTTGGTTGCACTCGATGTATCGAAAAAGTGTTGTGTTGTGGATGTTATGCATCGTATTGGCGGGTGTGGTGTTGCAGACCTTGTCAAATAACGTTCTACATTTTGAACAGACCCAACATGGTGTTCTTGACCTGTTTATCGTTTATCTACTGCCTGTGGTTTGGCTTGGCCTTTACATCGCAAATCAGCAAAAACAGACGGGGCGCGAAAAATGGCTGTTACTGCTATTGGGTCTTGTGCTGATTGCGATGGGCTATTTTGAAATTTTCTTGTTATTGGTTTTATTGGCATGGGCGCAGGTCTATCAGCAATCTTTGGTTAAAGCCCTTTGCATCGTGTTGATCATTTTTAGCTTATGGATGCTGTATTACAATTTAGGGTTGAGCTTTTTACTGAAAAGTTTAACGATTTTGATCTCTGGTCTTTTGCTGCTTGGCATCACCAAAATGTTAACTGCGATACAGCATAAACAAGGGGAAGGAGCATGATGAACATACTCAATAAAAAAATGCTTCCTATTGGTTTGGCTGTACTCAGTATTCTTTTATTTGTACTGATGATTGCACGGCATGAATGGCATCTGGCAAACAGTCAGAGTATTTATGTAAAGCTGCAACCGGTCGATCCTCGCTCTTTGATTCAAGGAGATTATATGGCCTTGAATTATCAGCTCTATTTTGGTGGTCAGCCTTCTGAAGAGCAATCTGCTAATGGGCAGGCTGCCAAAGCGAACAAAGAAGAAAATGTACACCGTGACTATTTTGTAGATCAAAAAAGTATTGTGAGTTATGTGCAGCTTGATGCACAGCGTAGGGTGATTCGAACCAGTTTCAACCCAGAGTTGTTAGCGCAGTATCCAAGCTCATCCACAAAACTGGTGCTCAAAAATCCTGACAATAGATTTGAGGGTTTATATCCCGCTGCGAGCAGCTTTTTATTTGCTGAAGGCTTGGAGTCGTGCTATCGCGATGCGCAATATGCAGAGCTAAAGGTACAAGAAAATGGTCAGCCTTTGTTGGTGGGTTTGGTCGGAGAGCATTTACAGCCCTTTGATTGTAAACAAAACCAAGCATGGTGGAAGGGCCCGAGAGCAGGGGAGATAAGTTGAGCTGTTGAGTTGTATGTAGTGATATGCGTCTAATACTGAATTTTTGCAGTCAATAATGCATAGTTCAGCCATAAAAAAGCCCGCAAATTTTGCGGGCTTTTTAGAATCTTTAAATGCTTGAATTAAGCGACTTGAACCGGAATACAGTTCGCTGTGTGGTTCACCGTGTTGTTTGGGTTCGCATAGACTAAGCGTGGCTTATGTGCATTTGCTTCAGCTTCTGTGAAATCACCAAAAGTTGCGATAATCAACAAGTCGCCAATATCTGCTTGGTGAGCAGCACCGCCATTTACAGAGATAATGCCAGAACCTTCTTCACCACGAATGGCATAAGTGGTAAAACGCTTACCATTAGTCACGTTCCACATATGAATTTCTTCATATTCACGGATACCGGCTAAATCTAGAAGAATACCGTCAATTGCACAAGAACCTTCATAATGTAATTCTGCTTGTGTAACGACGCAACGGTGGATTTTAGCTTTTAATAAACGAGATAGCATGGCTAGCGTCTCCTTGGTAGACCTAAGATCGTATCTTATGGTGGAACAATCTCTTGAATGCTGGGTGAGCAGTCAAATGCAAGCGCATTTTGCTCTGAAATCATTCAGATGGCAATAAGTATTGTTCAACAATTTGTGGAATTGTCAGTTCTATTTGTAAGCGTTGATCTGGTTCATGGCTTGCTGAATCTCACCACTTACCAACAATTTAGTACGTGATAAGGCATGTGCAATAGCATCATCCATTAAGCCTTGTTCACTACTTGGTGCTTTACCTAAGACATGGCCTGAGACACGTTCTTTAGAACCAGGATGACCAATACCAATACGTAAACGATGGAAATTTGGACCAATATGCGGGACGATATCGCGTAAACCATTATGACCACCATGACCACCGCCCGTTTTCAGGCGAATGACACCCGGGTTCATATCGAGTTCATCGTGTGCGATAAGCATTGCTTCAGGAGCAATTTGATAGAATTTAGCGAAGGGAACAACACTTTGACCAGAGAGATTCATAAAGGTTGTAGGTAACAGCAGACGAACGTCTTGACCTTCGATATTACCACGACCACTGATGCCTTTATATTTAGGATCAGCTTTGAGTTGGATGCCATATTGTTCTGCAAGGCGTTCTACAAACCAGAAGCCTGCATTATGGCGGGTTTGGGCATACTCAGAACCTGGGTTACCCAAACCAACAATCAGTGAAAGTTTACTCACTCATTTACACCATTTAACACTTATGCGCGTTTGAAGTCAGCGTGCATAGGAGTGTTTTTAGCTGGGTGACGTTGTAAAGCTTGGATTTTAACGCTTTCAGTTTTACCGTCAATGTTGATTTCAACAACTTCTTCAAAGAATGCGTTGTTTTCTAAAGCTTTAACAAGTTCGCGAAGTTCCAAAGTAACTGCTACAGGTTCAGCTGCACCACCGTAGATGATTGCTGGTACTTTATTTTGAAGACGAAGGCGGCGGCTCGAACCTTTCCCTTGTACTGCTTCTTCACGTGCTACTGCATTTAATACGAAGTTTGCCATGATAGACATTCCTATTTAAGTTTAATTGACTAGACCTTCGACCAGTCTAGTGATAGAAAGCCCCACCAAAAGGCAGGGCTTTTAAATTTAGCGCTATATTATAGATAAGAATCGAACATTGCGCTAATAGATTCTTCGTTGTTAATACGACGAATTGTTTCAGCAACCATACTTGCAACTGAAACTTGGCGAATCTTACCAAGAGCTTGAGCTTCTTCTGAAAGCGGAATGGTGTCTGTTACAACCAATTCGTCAATCACAGAGTTTTTCAAGTTTTCTAAAGCTTTACCAGAAAGTACTGGGTGAGTTGCGTAAGCAACAACTTTTCGAGCACCAAAAGTTTTTAGTGCGTCAGCAGCTTTACACAATGTACCTGCTGTATCCACCATATCATCAACGATGACACAGTCACGGCCTTTAACGTCACCGATCAAGTGCATTACTTGAGATTCATTCGCTTTTTGACGGCGTTTGTCGATGATCGCAAGATCGATATCACCCATTTGCTTAGCTACAGCACGCGCACGTACTACACCACCAACGTCAGGAGAAACAACCATTAAGTTGTCGTGTGACTGTTGACGAAGATCTGCTAAAAGTGCAGGAGTACCGTAGATGTTGTCTACAGGAATATCGAAGAAACCTTGGATTTGGTCAGCATGAAGGTCGATCATGACAACGCGGTCAATACCAACAGTTGTGAGCATATCTGCAACAACTTTTGCTGTAATTGGCACACGGCTTGAACGTGGACGACGGTCTTGACGAGCATAACCAAAATAAGGAATGACAGCAGTGATACGACCAGCACTTGCTCGACGCAAAGCATCAGCCATAACTAAGATTTCCATAAGGTTATCGTTAGTTGGAGCACAAGTTGGTTGTACGATGAATACGTCTTTACCACGAACATTTTCAGTAATTTCGACAGCGATTTCACCGTCAGAAAATTGACCTACAGATGCAGCACCTAGAGGGATGTGAAGGTGGCTAACGACTTTTTGGGCGAATTGTGGATGTGCAGATCCACTAAAAACGACAAGATTGGGCATGAAGCACCCTTGGCGGTTGGCAAATTGGAGAATTAGATGGCAGGGGCGGCTGGATTCGAACCAACGGATGCCGAGATCAAAACCCGGTGCCTTACCACTTGGCGACGCCCCTAATGCGGCAGAACTTTAATATTTTTACAGTATTTTGTCAAGTTGAAACAACAAAGATACTGCAAATTATGCTCTGTCTTTTTTGAAGTAAATGGCAGGGGCGGCTGGATTCGAACCAACGGATGCCGAGATCAAAACCCGGTGCCTTACCACTTGGCGACGCCCCTAAATTGATGAAATAGCGAATAAAGTAAATGGCAGGGGCGGCTGGATTCGAACCAACGGATGCCGAGATCAAAACCCGGTGCCTTACCACTTGGCGACGCCCCTAATACTTTACAGCAATTACATCTACAGGTGAAAAATGATGGCAGGGGCGGCTGGATTCGAACCAACGGATGCCGAGATCAAAACCCGGTGCCTTACCACTTGGCGACGCCCCTATATCAAACTTCAAAATGACGTAATGGTGATTCTTGCAAACTGCGAACCAAGTAAGATTTACATGGTGCATTTTTCAATATGTCATCAATATTCATATTTTCAGTCACTTCAGTAAATACACAAGCACCTGTACCTGTAAGCTTTGCTGTACCGAACTGATCTAAGTACCGCATTGCTTCATCGACTTCGGGATATAAGCTTCGTGCCACAGGCTCAAAGTTATTTCCAAAATCAGATGGCGTTTCCTGATAGCCGCAAAATTTAGTGGGCTTTGAGTCTCTTGTCAACGTTTTTTGTGAAAAAAGCAGTTGAGTGCTGATAAAACAGTCAGGTTTTAATACAATGTACTGTTTTTGAGCTAAATCTATGAATGTTAAGTGTTCACCGATACCTTCTGCCCATGCATTTAGACCATGTACAAACACGGGAACATCTGCCCCAAGTTGTAAGCCGAGTTCTGCAAGTTGTTCGGTATTTAGACCACATTTCCACAGTTGATTGAGCACAATAAGGGTTGTTGCTGCATTGGATGAACCACCACCGAGCCCTGCACCCATCGGAATATTTTTTTCGATGTGGATTTTTTGTGCAGTCAGTGCTTTAGCAAACGGTTTGAGTATTTGAGCAGCACGATAAATTAAATTTTGCTCTAGATTGACGCTGTTTAAGCCCTCAATTTGAATAAAATTTTCATCAGCAGAATTTGCAAGTGGGTGAAATTCCATCCAATCAGATAAATCGATGAGCTGAAAAATCGTCTGCAATTCGTGATATCCATTAGGACGTCGGCCAGTAATGTGCAAAAACAAATTGAGTTTTGCAGGAGAAGGTACACGAATCATGGAAGTCATAGCTCAGCTTTTAGGCAAATTAACGATTTTGAATCACCATTGTAATACGGTTTTCCTGACCGGATTCAAGTGCTTGTTTTAAAATTAACTTGTTCGGTACCGTCGCAGTCTCGTTATAGCTTAGGTCAACCGTCCAACCATCTTCAATAATCTGTTGTGGGCGCTGTGCAGTATCGCGTTGAATTTTTGCTTGTGTGGTTGCAGGGCGCGCCTGTACCCAGTCGACGAGGTGGGTAATGGGAGCTTGCCAACCAGTAGCACGTTCCAGTAATTCTTCAGGTGTTTCTGCTTCAATTAAACCGGTTTTTGCACTGTTTAACTGAACTTGACCGGGTTTACCGCTGATTTGAGTTTTTCCAACACCTAATATGCCACTCAGTTCGATATCATATTCATTGCGGTCTTGAACCCAAGTAAAAAAAGCACTTCCTGACTGTTGTGGCGTGCGCACACCAATCTTACCTTGTAAGTTGAATTGATTTGCAGCGACTTCTTCAGGGCTGGGTTGATCGGGTGTTTTAATATATTGCTGACAACCGGTAAAAAATAAAGCGCAGCAGGTCAGGGCAGATACCCCAAATTTTGAAGATACTTGCATAAAGTCTTTTTAACTCTTTTTCATGGGTTGGGGTAACAATAACGAATGTAGTTGCTCTAATTGCGGATCATTCGGATGTTTTTGTTGGAGTTGTTGTAACAACGCGTCAAATTTATTCATATCACCTTGCATGAAGACTGATCGTGCGTAGCGAATGCCAATTTTTAAACTATTACTCAGTTCATACGCTTTGGCCAAAACAGATGCAGATGTACTAAAATCATTTTGCAAATAACAAATATAACCGAATGTATCTAAAATTGAGGCTTGCTCAGGAGCATATTCTAAGGCATGTTCGACGTATTTTCGGGCTTCATCTAAGCGTCTATTTTGTACCGCCAAGGTATAGGCATATGCATTTAAATAGGTCGGGCTATTGGGTTCAATTTCAAGTAATTGTTTTAGTAATTGGTCGAGTCTATCTTTATCTTGATGGGCGTCGAGCAGTAGAACTTCGGCATAAATGAGCTCAGGATCTTCGGGTAAGTTTTTTACCGCTTCATCAAGCAAACGGACTGCTGCTTTTTTATTGTTCATGCGTTTTAAAATATCTGCCTGAGCAAGATATAAGAAACTGGCATGTTGAGGATAATTAACCCGCTCTTGGGTTAAAAAGCGCAGTGCATCATGCAGCTTATTTTGCTGGCTAAAAATGCTGATCATATTGCGCCGTGAAACTGTATAAAGACTGCCATCAACAAGGCGATAATAGGCTTTTGCCGTTTCATAATGCTGTTTGCGTTCAGCATTTACTGCGAGATAGTAATACGCTTCATTTTGGTATTTGCTCGAATAACGTAACTCCACCAAATACTTTTCGGCTTTTTCATAAAGCTCTAAGTCAATACTGGTTAAACCTGCCATAAATAGCGGTTCTTCAGCAGATGGCCATTTCTTTAGTATATCTTCGAGTTTTTCTAGACCTAATTCTGACTGATTGATTTTAATTAAATATTTTGCTTCTGCTAAGCGAACTTCCATATTGTTGCGGTGTTTACGGCTGGATTTTTCGAACCATTTTAAGGTTTCGTCTTCATCACCTAACGACATAAGTAAATTGGCTTTCATTAAAATATAGCCAGTCACTTTCGGGCGTTTTTTCAGTGCTAAATTAATGGTGTCTAAGGCATCAGCAAAGGCACCATTTTGAGCTTGTAAACCTGCGACTAAGACCAAAATAGAAGGGTTGGTTTTTTCCTTGCTAGCGGTCAGTGCTTGAATCAGATAAGCGCGATCTTCCTCTGATTCAGGGGAAATACCCGCCAAAATTTGTTCTAAATCTGCATTTGGGTCAATGGTTAAAATTTTATCAAGTGTTTCGGCGGAAAGCTCATATTCATGGGCTTTCAAAGCAATATGTGATAAATAAAATAATGCTGGTACATCTTCAGGTTCTTGCACAACCCAATGTGTAGCAATATCTAAGGCTGCTTGTAAATCATTTTGCTCGATAGCAACGTTTAAAGCACGCTGTTTGACCATGGTGGATTTACTTTTGATTGCAAGCACGGTGTAATTATGAAGCGCGGTTGGAATGTCGTTATAAGCTAAGGCAAATTCTGCAATCATACTTTGTTTAATTGCATCATATCCTGAATTTGCATGGTAAACTTCTCCCACGGCCCGAATTGGGACAGTAGAAGCCATGCTACCAACAAGTAAGAATGTGGTAGAATACTGCTTTATTGTCTGGCCGTTCAGTCGGCTATTTGTTAGACGCAATTTTTCTTGATCCAAGTAATGCTTTTTATGACGCCGATAATGCACAATAGCATAAATTTAGCGAAATGATGATCTGATATGTCTTTCTTTGCATTGGGTGTCAACCATCAAACCGCTTCTGTAGAGCTGCGTGAACAGGTTGCATTTAACCCTGAAAAGTTAACTGCACTGCTTGAACAGCAAAGCCATACGCCTGAACTCAATGACATGGTGGTGGTGTCTACATGTAATCGTACCGAAGTCTATGCGATGTCTGAAAATGCAGACGTGGTATTGAATTGGCTCGCCCAATCAAATGGTATCGATGTAAAGCAATTGTCAAATCATGTGTATCGTTATGAAAATGCACAAGCGGTGACACACCTCATGCGTGTGGCTAGCGGCTTGGATTCGCTCATGCTTGGTGAGCCTCAAATTTTAGGTCAAGTCAAAACGGCTTTGTCCTTAGCCAAAGATGCCGAAACCGTTTCCCCAAATTTAAACCGTATTTTTGAATATGCCTTTTATGCGGCAAAACGTGTGCGTTCTGAAACAGCCGTTGGAAGTCATGCGGTGTCGATGGGCTATGCTGTTGCTCAGCTCGCTTTACAGGTCTTTAGTCAGCCTGAAAAATTGACGGTGATGATTGTTGCTGCTGGTGAAATGAATAGCTTGGTTGCAAAGCATTTGGCCGAAATGGGTGTGGGCAGAATTATTATCTGTAACCGTACACGTGCCCGTGCCGAAGCTTTATCGCAAGAGATTGCTCATCGTGTAGAAGTTGAAATTATTGATTTTGCAGATTTGGCAGACAATTTACATCGTGCAGATGTAATTTCAAGTTGTACCGGAAGCTTGCATCAAGTGATTTATTTTGCGGATGTCAAAGCAGCACTGAAAAAACGTCGTTATAAACAAATGCTATTGGTTGATTTGGCTGTACCACGAGATATTGAAGCCAAAGTTGAAAGTCTAGATGGCGTTTATTTATATGGTGTCGATGACCTGCAAACTGTCATTGAAGAAAATTTGGCTCAGCGTCGTCAGGCGGCAGTTGAAGCCGAAGTCATGGTCAATCAGCTTGCGACAGATTTAATCACGCAGCAAAAAGTGAATTTGGCTGGCTCGACGATTCATGCATACCGTGAACATGGTGAGTCATTGCGTCAAGAAGAACTGGCTTTGGCGCTGAATCGTCTACAAAAGGGCGAAGATGCTGCGAAGATTATGCAAGAAATGTCACATCGTTTAACCCAAAAGTTGCTGCATCCAACTTCTATCGTGCTGCGAAATGCAGCAATGGCGGAAGACCCTGCTTATTTTGAAATGTTAGAACAAAATTTAGTTAATGTGGCTGAAAATCGCCGTAAACCAAAAAAATAAATAAGCTGATTCATTGAATAGCATGTCGTTCACAGCTTGAACTTGAAGTTAAAACTTAATCTTCAAGGAGGGTGAGCGATCTTTTTTTATCAATATCATAAATACGTTGTTTTAAATTACGCATTTCAGCAAGGCTAGAAAACTTATTCGACTTGATCTTGAGTTGTAAGAATTGATATTGCAATTTTGTCGATAAATCTGCTGCAAGTTTATCTGCCTGTTCAGGTGATGACGTATAGTCACTGATATTGGCATGCTCTAAAATATGTTGTAATTCATGATGATGCGCTGCACATGCACCGAGTACATAATAGGTCGATAACTCTGGGTCATCAGGCAATTCATCAAAAATCACATTGAAAATATTTAAAACGTGATAAAGCAAGAGATCTTGTGAAACTAAGGCGCGTAAAGGCTCAAAATGAATGTAGAGATAAGGATGATTGATTAAAATCGCAATCACATATTCTTCGGCATCAATTTTTGTACTAAAGCTCAATGATGCATCATTATTGACTTGAGGCTGCCACTTTCGGCTGAACCCTAATTTTTCACGGAAATATTGTTGTAGCAAATAACGATATGAACCACCTTTCGGCAACAGTTCAGTGAGCTGTCTGAGTTCACCCATCACCTGACTTTTACCTTCAGGTGAACTGACATCATGATTTTGCGTTAAATGTGCAAAAACAAATTCAGAAAGAAGCGGTGAGGTGTGCAGTAACCGTCGAAAATTTTCAATACCTTCACGACGGATCAATGAATCTGGGTCATGGTCATTCGGCAAAACAAAGAATTTAAGTTCACGTCCATCATTCAGTAATGGAAGGGCAATTTCGAGCGTACGTCGAGCTGCTTTTTGACCTGCGGAATCTCCATCAAATGCAATGGTAATACGGCTATTTTGCTTAAATAAAATGTTTAAATGTTCAGTATTACTGGCAGTCCCTAAAGTCGCTACAGCGCCATGAATGCCATATTGCTGTAGGGCAATCACATCCATATAACCTTCGACCATTAACCAATCTTGGGCTTTTTGTTTACGGCCTTCATATAAACCATAAAGTAACTGGTTTTTATGGAAAACTTCAGAGTCTGGGGAATTGATGTACTTCGGTTTGATTTCATCATTTAGGGCACGACCACCAAAACCGACCACACGACCTTTCGCATCTCGAATCGGGAAAATCACCCGCTCACGCAGTAGGTCAAAGTCACGACCACTATCACTAGTTCGAATCAAACCGAGAAGTTTGAGTCCTTCGATATCCTGTGGAAAGGCTTTTTCCAGATGTTGCCAATCTTCAGGGGCATAGCCTAAGCGCCAATAGGCGATGGTGTCTGCACTGAGACCCCGTTGTTTAAAATAAGCTTGCCCAATTGGACTGAGCGGAAGTTGTTGCTCATAAAACTGTGCGACATTTTCCAGCAAGTCATATAAGTTTCCGTCTTGCGGCACATCTTCAAATCCATTGGTAACTTGGTCAAAGTGAGCAAACGGATCGTTCCCATAAAAGGCATCTTCGTTATTTTGAAACTCAGCAAATGGGTCGTGTTCGAAATTTACTGCAGCAGGATTTGTGTCGGTTTCGCCTGTTTTGGGTGGCAGAGCTTTTGCTTGGATTGGAGGTTTTTGTACAGGTTTGGGTTTAGATTCGCGTTTATATTTGAGTTTATTGGAATCGTTATTGTCTTTCGGTAGTTCAATACCCGTTTGGCTAGATAAATCCTTCATTACTTCGATGAAGTTACGGCTACCAATATCCATTAAAAAACGGATGGCATTACCATTGGCCTGACAACCAAAGCAGTGAAAATATTGTTTATCACGATAGACATGGAAAGATGGCGATTTTTCCTGATGGAATGGGCAGCATCCTGAGTAGGTGCGTCCAGTCTTTTTCAATTTCACAAATTGACCAATCACATCGACAATATCGGTGCGATCTAAAATTTGATCAATTGTATGTTGAGGAATGGCCATGCTGTTTTATCTGTCTATCTATTGAATTTGGGCAGTTCGTGAAATATGTTGAAATCAGCAATGCTGTAAGTTCAGGTGGAGATGCAGTACAGCATCGTCCATCGAACTATTGTATACCTTTTAATCTAACCGAATCTGTAGATCCTGAAAAGATAAAAGGGCAAGTATTCTAACTTGCCCTTTGTGAAAAATCGACCTTCGTTGCGACTATATTATTCAGCTGCTTCGGTCGATTGTGTTTTTTCATCTTTTGGACGATCGAGTAAGCCAAAGCTTAAACGATTAGTTAAACTACGTTTTTCTTCATCATTTTTAACTACATCTGTAGAGGTTTGCTCAGACATCGTCTGTGCTTCTTTACCGAAAATACCCAAAGTTGCACGGTTAAGGAAGCTGCCTTCACTACGTGCAGCACGCATATTGACCGTACCGTCTGACTTCACAAGTTTTGGATAGTTCAGTTTAAGTACTTCAATGTATTGCTGAGACGTGGTTTTATCACCAAGTTTGTCATAACCATAGGCTACAGTCGCTAGAGCTTCTGGAACTTGTGGCGCTTGCGGATAATGTTCGATCACCCAAAGTGAACGTTCAACAGCAGCTAACCATGCTTTACGCTTCACATTAAAACGTGCCGCATTCATTTCGCTTTCAGCCAATTCTTGACTGATGAACTTCATACGTTGTGCGGCATCGACTGCATATTCGCTCGATGGGTAGCGACGGATAAAGTCGACAAAGTTTTGATAAGCCACTTTGAGATAGCTCACATCACGATGCGATTGCTTTAAAGAAGTATAGCGAAGCAAACCATTGTAGTTTTGCTCCATGTTTGAAACACCACGCACGTAGTACGCATAATCAACTTGCGGATGTTGTGGGTTCATACGAATAAAACGGTCTGCAAGTGCAATCGCACCTTCATAGTCTTTTTGCTGAAACTTTACATACAATAGTTCAAGTTGTGCTTGCTGCGCATAGTTACCTGTAGGGTAGTAGGTCTCTAGAGCTTCAAGGTGTTTTGCTGCATCTGTATATTGGTTACGTTCAAGCGCTTTTTGTGCTTTTTCGATATAAATCTGTTCGCTTGATTGTGGACCTGTGTCGACCACTTCTTTCTTTGGATTACTGCTACAGCCTACCATTGCCGATGCAATGCCTATTGTTAGAGCAAGCATTGTCATTTTATATTTTGGTAGCGACATAAAAATTCCTCTGTTAATACGGGCAATGAGCTACAATTGAACTATTAAACCACTTTTGTCTGAATGAGCAAATGAGTCAAGCACAATCTTCCAATTCTAATTTCCCTGAAACTGATTTCAATTTACTTGAAGATTCTGAGGATGCAGATAACCATACTTCAGACTCAACTGCAACACGTTTATCGTTGCAATTTCAATTGGATGAAAGCTATTTAGGACAACGTATTGATCAGGTTTCAGCACTGGTTTGGACTGATTTTTCTCGTGAAAAGCTAAAACAGTGGCTCAAAGAGGGCCATTTGTTGGTCAATGGTAACACTGTGAAACCAAAGTACAAATGCGAAGGAACAGAGTTACTGACTTTAGACGTCGAGTTAGAAGCACAAACCCGCAGCTTACCTGAAGATATTCCACTTAATATTGTCTATGAAGATGACGATATTATGGTGATTAACAAACCTGTGGGTATGGTAGTACATCCGGGCGCTGGAAACAGTACAGGCACATTGGTGAATGCAATTTTGCACCATTACCCAAAATCTTCAGAGTTGACCCGTGCAGGTTTGGTGCATCGTATTGATAAAGACACCTCAGGTCTGTTGGTTGTTGCGAAAAACCTCGAATCCCAATTTTCTTTAAGTAAGCAATTGGCGAAGAAATCGGTTTACCGTATTTACGATTTGATCGTATATGGCAACATTATTGCAGGCGGTACAGTGGATGAACCAATTAAACGTCATCCTGTTGATCGCATTAAAATGGCTGTCTTGCCGGGCGGTAAAGATGCGGTAACTCACTATAATGTGAAAGAACGTTTCCAAAACTTTACCCGTGTTCAAGCACGTCTAGAAACGGGTCGTACCCATCAAATTCGTGTGCATTTTACTTATATCGGTCATGGTCTCGTTGGCGATCAAGTGTATGTACCACGTGTACGTATGCCTGCAGGCGCGTCGATGTTATTAGATGACACTTTACGTGGCTTTAAACGTCAAGCGTTACATGCAGTTAAATTGGGTCTCGTTCATCCACGTACAGGTGAAGACATGATGTTTGAAGCACCATGGCCTGAAGACTTTAACCAATTGGTTGAAGTTTTACGTAGCGAAAACAAAGCTTATTAAGTTTTAAACTGATTTACACGCCATAGATAGAAAAGGACGGCAACATGCAATTTGTTCAGGGACTTCCACAGGGTGTTTTTGTGGGACAAACTCGAGTTCATCATGATCAGACGCAACCCGCTGAACAACCTGAACTGGCAGGATTTAATCTGGCATTGCATGTGGGAGATGATGCAGCGCGTGTGCAAAAGCACCGGATGCAATTGCTCAAAGACTTTGCTAAATATGGCGTGAATAAAATCAGCTGGATGAACCAAACGCACAGTACGCTATGCCATCGCATTGATGAACAGATCAACTTTGTTGCACCCGAAGGCGATGGTATGGTCACGCAGTCTAAACATCATGCCCTGATGATGATGACCGCAGACTGCTTACCCGTGGTTTTGGGTAATGCTGATGGGACTGAAGTTGCCAATCTGCATGCAGGTTGGAAGGGCCTGGCTAATGGTATTGTGGAAAATACCATTGCAGCTATGCATACTCAGCCAACATGGGCGTGGTTGGGGGCAGCCATTTGTCAAGAGAGTTTTGAAATTGGCGCAGAAGTCAAAGCTGCCTTTTGTTCAAAATACCCAGAACTTGAAAGTGCATTTAAAGCTGGTGTAAGGGAAGGCAAATATTATGCTGATCTTTATGCGATAGCGCGTTATATTCTTGCATTACATGGGGTTAAAGCCGTAACAGGTGGCGACCAATGTACCTTTTTGCAAGCTGAAGAATATTTTTCTTATCGCCGCGAAGCGAAAACAGGACGTATGGCAACATTCGTCTTTATGCTTTGAAAATGCTAAACTTGACTGAATCTATCGACTTTTAAATGTTATGTCTTTGACTGCTAAATCTCTTGCTGTTGTTTACCACAGTCCCTATGGGCACACTGCCAAAGTGGCGAATTTCATTGTACAAGGTGCAGAAAAAGCCGGTGTAAAAGTCCATCTCATGAATGTAGAGCATGTGGATTGGGATGAATTGGACAGTGCAGATGCCATCGTTTTTGGATGCCCAACCTATATGGGCAGTATGAGTGCGGCAATGAAATTATTCATGGAGCAATCATCTAAACGCTGGTTAGCACGGACATGGCAAGGCAAGTTAGCCGCTGGTTTTACCAATGGTGGCGGCTTAAGTGGAGATAAATTGGCAGTATTGCAGCAAATCAATTTATTCGCCATGCAGCACGGCATGTTGTGGAGCGGTCTTCCATTGATGCCAACTGGACGAAGCACAACAGATTTAAATCGGATGTCGAGCTTTTTAGGTTTAATGACACAATCGGATAATGCGCCTGTTGAAGTCACGCCACCTGCGGGTGATTTAGAAACCGCTATTTGGTTTGGTGAATATATTGGATTGTTGCTCAATAAAATTCATTAACTAATGTTACGCAGTAACATCAGAAGCGTCATTTGATTCAAATAAAGCGATACGCGGCAACGTCATCCGCAAGTGTTTGAGACAGGACTACATCTATTTAAAAATGTTTTTGCGATACTTTGAATAAGTAGACGCTAGTGAACGAGTTTTGCGGTGAGGAGCATTGCTCCGCAAGATGGTTTTCTTGCGAAGCTTCGCTTCTCATTTTGCCGAATGAGAAACATCGTTTCGTAAGAGTATCTCCAGCCGAAGGCTAATCCCTTTATTTAAACCCTAGATGTAAGACTCCGTCGAATAGACTTAAAAAGCATTTTAAAAATGCGTAATTACTTTTATATGCGTAACATCAGTCATTAATTTATAAGTGTATTGATTGATTTTTTTGATCGCAATGTATTAAAAAATTAAGGTTTTTTTATTTTAAATTTGACTTACTCTTCACCCTAAAAAAATCAGCTACTAGACAATCAGGAAGTCCGTGCCAACTGTTTGTGTGGGTTGAATTTTTGCTAAATTTATTTTGTGGGACATCATTTGTCCTACAAAGTTGATATGCTTTTTCATAACGTCAAATGTATGAAAGATCAAAATGAAAAAAGCACAATCAAAATTATTAAAAAGATTATTAACCTTATATAAGGTTTTACCTCGATATCCTCAAGAATTTATTTCAATTGTGTCCTTAAAAAATAAGGTTCGGAAGAATTATTCAGATTGCATCGATGAGGCATCTATCATTAAAGCAATACGTAGAGATCTTGATTTATTACCAGAATTTTTAATTTCTGGAGAGTTGATTGTAAAAGCTGGCAAAGGAAATCAACCTGCAACTTATCAGCTCAGCCGAGATGCGTGCATAGAACCAATGTCTAAAGAGTTAGCACTTATTTTGGTTATGGCAAATGAATATTTACATCATAGTCTACCTGATGAAATTTATGAAAAAGTTGAGGGTTTTTTTCAATCTGCTGAATTGCAACTTCAGCAGAATACAAAATTGGATGATTGGAATAGACGTGTGCGATTTATTCCTGATGGATACGGGGAGACAGAGAAGGCGCAACATTATGTTGAAATGCAACAGTTGATTTATAAAGCATTATTACAGGGTGATGTTTGGCTTAAAGCAAAATACCGAAAAGAAGGTACGCAGCAAATTGGAAGCTATATGTTAAAGCCTCAAGGAATTGTTCAATATGGGCAAAAACCATACTTGATGGCAAGTAAAATAGATTCTAAAAAAAGCGTATTAAGAACATTTAATATTTTAAATTTTGAATTTTTAGAAATAGTTCCTGAGAAAATAGCAATTGATATAGATGCATATGATTTAGATGATTTAATTGAAAAACGCGAGTTTGAAGATGCCTATTTTAACCGTGAAGAAATTGACATTTTTTTTGTGTTTCAAGAAATATTATTGGATGAGCTGACGCGTAATCCTTTGGGTGATTGTCAATCTATAGTAAAAATAGATGAAGGTTATTATGAATTAAATACAAGTTGTATTTTTACAATGAGCCGTATGGATTGGTTAATTCAAAATGCTGAGTATATACAAATTATAGGACCCGATGAATTAAAGGAGGAAGTTGCGGATCGGATAATGAGAGCAGCTGAAAAGCATGAAGTTTTTAACCAATTAAATTTTGGAGATTATGAGTAATGTCTTCAAAAATATCTATGATTAACCAACTTCTTCATTTATCTGAATTAGTAAACTCATGTTATTTGATAGAAGAAGTGCTTAGTGAAAATTTATATTTAGCAATAGAACAGTTGATCCGTAATGATCAAAATAAACGATACCCTGATGTGCGCTGGCATACGGTTAGATGGGATGTCTGCGCAAACTTTGAGTATAAAGAAATTTGGTTTTCTCCGATTTTGGGGAGTAATATTCAAACAAATCACCAACATTTAAATATAGATGAGTGCTATGCATTTTTTAAGTTAACGATTCAGAATCATGATAAAAAAGAAGTTTATTTGGATGATTATTTTGCAAATAACGGAAATCGTTTACCAACGGTAAATTTTTTTAATCATACAAATGGTTTTGTTTGTATTCAATTTCATTTAAATAAAAACATGATATACAAGAATGATCAACAAACATGCATTTCAAAAGCAAGGAGTTGGAAAAAAAAGAGGAATGAACTTATTCAGCAATACGGTGAGCTCACAACATTTGGTTTTAAATTAAATGAAAGTGAAGGTTATTGGTATTTAATTATTGAAACTCTTGATCCAGTTCAAGTCGCTACGGATTTTGAGAATAAAGAATTTATAGGTTCACTGGATCCTGTTAAAGATGCCTTTAAAAAAATATATCAGGCTTTAGATATATTTGATTTAATTGAAAAGAAGGCAAAATTATTAATTTAAAAACGATTTAGAATGTTGGGGGTATAATTGGAATTTCAGGATATAGCGAAAAATTCCTCTGAGAATTTTTTAACACATAGTGTATGTTTAATGGAAACTGAAATAGTTTCTGCTAAAGAACAGAATTGTTCGAAACAGTTAGAAGCTTTTTTTAAAGCTTGGCAAAAGATAAGTCTTGATATACCAACACCTGAAAAAGTCATCAGTGTTGATCATTTGAATTTAAGCAGGTTTTTTGATGCCTATAAGAAAGCCTTATTTCTTGTTCTAGAAGCTAGAGAAGCAGGCTTATTACTAAATGTCTGGAAAAATTCAGGTTTAGGCAGTGATGAAGTTCGTAATTCAAAGGTTTTGAAATGGTTTCTAGATTGTAGTGGTGATCATGGTCAAGGTAATAAGATACTATTACAATTTTTGAAACTGTTAGAAGCTCCTTTTTGTGATTTTCAATCAGAATTTTATTCTACTATCGAAGAATGTTGTCCGTTAGGTAATTTAGAAAGTAGAGTGGATATAGAAATTGATGCTCTAGAGTTTCTATTATTTATTGAAATAAAAATTCATGCAAATGAGAGTTTTCAGCAATTAGAGCGTTATAGAGGAATTGCAAAGAAAAAAGCTGCAGGAAGACCTTGGTTAGTCGTTTATTTAACAAAAGATGGAAATCTACCAACAGATTATTTAGATAATGCTGAGGGGTTACGTGGGCTTTCATGGGGAAGAATGGCTAAAGCATTTAAAAAATATGTCAATAGTCAGAACTTAAATAATCGAAGCCTATGGCTATTAAGCCAGTTTGCTGATCATACAAAAACGTTTTAAAAAAATTGAAATTAGGAGAATCAAATGAGCAATATGCAAGCAGTGGAACTCATCATCAAGAATATTGAATATTTGGAGGATGCAAAAAGACTATTAGAAGGTGAAATTTCTGAAAAAATATGTGCAGCTTTAGACAGTAAAATACATAATTTTATCGACGATTTTGAAGATAAATGGGAGGGAGTATTTAATTTTTATGATAACTGTTATAGCCAATTTGCACCTGAAAAATGGCGAGTAACAAATGGTGATACCTTTAAACACCAGCAGTTTTATGCGAGATACTTTTTAGGCTATGAAAGTGATGAAACTGGTGGAGATTCGACGGAATGGTTTTTAACGGCTTTACTAAAAAATGATAAAGAGAAGTTGGTTTTCAATTTTTATCCTTGGAGAGAAAATTTTATAAAATGTACGGTAAAAGATTGGAAGGATTTTGCGAGTGAAAGTAATCAAATGTATCAGCAAATTGAAGAATTTGGCTTTAAATATAATGCAAAGCAAGGAAGTTGGTACTTAATTATTGATGGAATTGATCCAGAAAAACTAATTGAAAATTATAAAAATGAAACAATTGAAGATGCTTTAGAACCTTTTGAAATCGCATTAAAAAAATTACAGCAAGCACATCCGTATTTCGACGCAATTGTAACATCTGCGAAAAATAAATTTAACAATGAAGCAATTGGTGTTGTGTAGATTATGAATGAAATTTTTTGGGAAAATTATCCATCTAGTTCAATAAAATTAACAAGTAAAGATGACAGAATATTTTTATTATTTGAAGGTAAATCGACTGAATATGGGCGTTACTTTTCAGGAAAAATTGAGTTGCACCTTTCATTAGAGGAACAGGTCGCTTCGGGTTTAATTCAATATCGTTATCAGGATGGTTTAGAGGAAGAGTTTGCTTATAAATTGACAGGTGCATTTGAAGATGACTCTTGGGAATACTTTACGGGTAACTGGGAAGAAAATGGTGAACTTGAAACTTTCGAAGCCTTATTAGAAATTGGTGAGCAAGAGGTATTGAATGCTGTTGATGTAGAAGTTGATAAAGAGGCAGTTGTCTTTGATCACCTTACAGCAGAAATAAATATTGCTAAGAAAAAAACCATTGACCGTCATGGTGCTATGCGACAACGAGCAGCAAGAAGTGACGCAAGAGTAAGAAAAATTCAAAGAAGTATTGAACTTTATTATGGTTTACCTCAAGGCTCGGTACGGCTTGTAAATCCTGATAAAAGCATAATCCACCCTTCCGCAAAAATAGGTACCCTTCGTGGAAGATGGATAAGTGAGGACGCTTAACCATAAAAAAACCTCCATTTTGGAGGTTTTTTTATTGAACTTATTTATGAAAAATACGGGCTTTATCGCGCTGCCAATCACGGTCTTTTTCCGTTGCACGCTTGTCGTGAAGCTGCTTACCTTTTACTAGGGCGATTTCAAGTTTGGCATGAGGACCTTTCCAGTAACATGCCAAAGGCACACATGAATAACCTTTTTGGTTAATCGCACCTTGTAGTTTTTCAATTTCACGGCGGTTCAGCAATAATTTACGTGTACGTGTTGCTTCAGGCACCACATGTGTCGAAGCACTCAGTAAAGGTTGCACTTGAGCGCCGAATAAAAATGCTTCACCATTTTTAAACGTAATATAGCTCTCTACGATAGTCATACGACCCGCACGCATTGATTTGACTTCCCAGCCTTGTAATGAAAGACCCGCTTCAAATTTTTCTTCAATGAAATAATCGTGACGCGCACGCTTATTTAGGGCAATCGTACTGCTACTATTTTTTTTAACTACTGCTTTCGTCATAATCAAAAACTTCCAAACTTAGCACTATTGTACCCGAACTTTGAATAAGATGAAGGTTTTAAATTTACAAGCTGACTTCACCTATAAATCAAGATTTTGTTAAAATACCCATCTACAAAATAACAGAGTACAACTGGATGTCTAAAACTCGTGTAATTTATCCGGGCACATTCGATCCAATTACTAATGGTCATATCGACTTAGTGACACGTGCATCACGCATGTTTGACGAAGTTGTCGTGGCAATTGCAATTGGACATCACAAAAACCCTGTGTTTAGTCTGGAAGAGCGTGTTGCACTAGCGCAAGAGTCTTTAAGTCATTTGTCAAATGTTGAGTTTGTAGGTTTTGATGGGCTGTTGGTCAATTTCTTTAACGAGCAAAAAGCAACAGCCGTATTACGTGGTTTACGTGCAGTTTCAGATTTTGAATATGAATTTCAATTGGCAAATATGAATCGCCGTTTGGACAGTAAATTTGAAGCCGTGTTCTTAACCCCATCAGAGCAATATTCGTTTATTTCATCTACGCTCGTGCGTGAAATTGCACGTTTAAATGGTGATGTCACTCAGTTTGTGCCACAAGCTGTTGTGGAAGCCTTTAAGCGTAAACAACAGCAAGGTTGGTAGAGTGTCTTTATATATCACTGATGAATGCATCAACTGCGATGTCTGTGAACCTGTATGCCCCAATGAGGCGATTTTCATGGGGGAACTCATTTATGAGATTAACCCTGATTTGTGTACGGAATGCGTTGGGCATCACGATAAACCGCAGTGTCAGTTGTTTTGTCCGGTGGACTGTATTCCATTGGATCCGGCACATCCTGAAACTCAGGAACAGCTTCAACAAAAGTACGAAAAACTAACTGCTCAAAAAACATCAAGCAATTAGTTGTCAGATTTGTTAGAATGCGCCCCGAAGTGAACCAGACGATCGCTGCTGTGTATAGGTCTCCGTGACTAAAGCAGGGGAGGAAAGTCCGGGCTTCATAGGGCAAGGTGCCAGGTAACGCCTGGGCGGTGTGAGCCGACGGAAAGTGCAGCAGAGAGTAGACCGCCTTCATTATGGTTTCGAGCAATCGAAATCGGAGGTAAGGGTGAAAGGGTGCGGTAAGAGCGCACCGCGTGTCTGGTAACAGTTCACGGCATGGTAAACCCCACCGGAAGCAAGACCAAATAGGGATCCTTTAGGCATGGCCCATGCTGGATCCGGGTAGGTCGCTTGAGCGTATGAGTGATTGTACGCCTAGAGGAATGATCGTCCTCGACAGAACCCGGCTTATCGGTTCACTTCAACAAATTTTGATCAAATACGCGCATTATGGGCTTGACGATATTTAAATATCCCTCCATAATGCGCGCACAGTTTAAGGCTATGTAGCTCAGTTGGTTAGAGCACCGCACTCATAATGCGGGGGTCACAAGTTCAAGTCTCGTCATAGCCACCATATTCAAAAAAAGACCACTCCGATTGAGTGGTCTTTTTTTATGTCTAAATTTTCCAAATTTAAAAAATTAACGGTAAACAAAACGACGCATGCCTGCACGTAAGGCAAATGCGCCATGCATATATACGCCACCTAGCCAATACGGCACATTATAAATATCTTCATGGCGATATTTGACTAATGCAAACTCTGCCAATAGTCCTTCAAAGAACATGCCGCCAATGGCAAGCATAATGGCTAATATCAGTAGCCATGTACGCTCATAGCTAAATAGCCAGCGAATAAAAAAGCTCAGGTAAAAAATCCAACAAAGTGCTTCGGGATGAAAATTACCAAATCCGCTGAGTATGTAGACGATGGCAAATAGTATTAGGCTCTCGACGAGGGGCGCAGTGCCGTCATGATGACAACTGAGCTGAGTCATCACATAGTGTTTAAGTAGTTGTGTAAGTTGAATATAGCTAAATGCCATGAAAGCAAAGGCAATAAAAAAGCCGGGGAATACCCACCAAGCCTGATGGAAAAATAATGGGTTGGGATAACTAAGTGTTTTTGTATAGACATGAATCGCATCGCAAAAAGTTGCGACGACTGCTGCCAGCAGGGCAAGTATAAATATGCCTGAGAATTGAGTGGTTCTCGTCATCATTCATCCTGAAAAGTGGGTCTTTTTATTTTATGAGTTCTTTATAGTCTGAATTTGAGGAAAAGGCTATGACAAGTTACGAGATGCTCATGGGTTAAATGTTAATTTATAGCGCTACTGCTATACTCAATACATAGTTAACTTGATGAATATAAATAGAAATGATGGATAACCAATTAAACTGGCCTAAAGATAATTTTGAGAATATTGAAACTGCATGGGAAGGTGATCTTTGGCATCGCCGTCGTTTAGGAGAGCAGCTTACAAGTTATGTTGATCGCTTAAACTGCGGTGCTGTTCTTGCTTTGGATGCACGATGGGGTGAGGGTAAAACGTGGTTTGTTCGTAACTGGGCGAAACATTTAGATGATACTCAGCATAACGTGATTTATTTGGATGCGTTTGCAAATGATTATTTGGAAGATCCTTTTTTGGTTATTGCATCTGAAATTGCTTCAAAGTTAGATAAAACAGCCGAAAATAAGCCCTTAGTGCATAAATTTAAGAAAGCAGCAGCAGTTATGCAACAAGGACTTTTAACCTTAGCTCCAACACTCATTGCTTCAATGATTAGCTGTGCTTTAACTGGTGGGCTAATTCCACTGATTAAAATTGATAGCGAGAAAATTACAGATAAACTTGATGATGCAATTGATAAAGTAACAGAAAATATTGGAGAAAAAGTTACTGAGGCAATTCAAGCTAAGATTGATAGTTATGAAGAAGAGAAAAACTCCATAATTGCTTTTAAAGCAACATTGGCACAGTTAGCAGAAAATTTAGATAAGCCTTTAGTCTTTATTATTGATGAATTGGATCGATGCCGCCCTGATTTTGCAATACGTTTAATTGAGAGGATCAAACACTTTTTTGATATTAGAAAAATAGTTTTTGTATTGGTAATGAATAAAAACCAACTTATAAATGGTATTCAGCATATTTATGGATATGACAATGAGAGTTCGAAAATATATTTAGAAAAATTTATCGACTTTGAGATTCCCTTGAGAAATCAAGTAAATATTCTGGATAAAAATAAATCTAATTTAGAAGTAATTTCAAAATTATTAAAATTGGTGGGAGAAGAGTCCGTAGATATTGCTTTAGTCGTGCTACTTAGTATTAGTAAAGATATATCCACACGGGAACTTAAGAGGAAAATTAATCTTTATGCTTTATTAAAAAAAGAAAAATTAGAAAATAATATTTTTATCGCTTTGGGAGTAATTAAAGGGGCAAGGGATTTATTGCATGATATGGAACGCATTGCTGTGTTAATAATGAAAATGAAGCAAGGTAATGAAAATGTTTCTGGTCTAAATATGGCTCATTTTAATATAGAAAACTTTAAAGAAATAGTTGAGAAAGAGTTTAATGTTGAGTTATTGATAATTAATGATTATCTTGAACACGTAAGTGCGATGGAAGACTTACGTACCCGCTATCAGCATAATACTTATGAAATAGAATATACTAAGTTTTTAAATAAATATGCATTTAAGCCGTCAGAAGAAATGCAATATCATTTATTCCAGCAGCAATACTTTAACTATATCGAAAACAGTGTATGGCTAGAGGATTAATCAATCTTAAAATAATTTATCAATAGTTCTACATCATCAGTCTGCAACTGTTCCCGCATATTTAAAAACTGCTTTTCATCTAAGTCATAGAGCTTAAGGGAAAGTAGTTTTTTGATATCTTCTTCAGGAAAGCGATATTTAATTACTTTAGCAGGGACTCCGCCGACAACAGCATAAGGTGGCACATCTTTAGTCACCACCGCACCAGTAGCTACTACAGCACCTTCACCGAGTGTAACACCTTGCATAATCATCGCACGTGAGCCGATCCAGCAGCCATCACCAATGATTGTGTCACCCGCAGGGACAAAACTCCGTGTATCAAACGGAAATGCCGAAATCCAGTCTGTGCGGTGGAGTTGGTTACCGCCCATCATAATCACGCATTCTGCGCCAAAACAGACAAAATTACCGATATGTAACTGGTCTATCGGCTTTTCAGCTGTTGCAGGTTTATCGTGCAAATAACGCACCACACAGCGCTCAAAACCTTGATCCCAATATGCAGAATAATATGAATAATTACCTTTGATGTGAATATTAGGGTTCTTCACTGTTTTAGAGATGAACTCAAATTCACACCAATGATTTACAGGTGAATTAATCAATTTTTCAGACATAAACAGTACAACTTAAAAAGGGTAAACCATTATAACCAATTGAACTGATGTCATGCGTCGTTCATTCCTATTAAAAATCAATCGCTAGACCGAAGTGTTTGTAGGGAGGTTTGGGATCCGAGCAATGACTTTAATTTCAAAATCAAAACCTGCAAGCCAATTAACACCTATTGCTGTCCAGTTTGGATAAGGCTTTTGTGTAAACACCTCATTTTTAACTTTCATGATGACTTCAAATTGCTGTTCAGGGTTTGTATGGAAGGTGGTGACATCGACAATTTCATCGAAAGTACAGCCTGCCGCAGCGAGAGTATGGCTAAGATTCTGGAATGCTAGTTTTACCTGTTTCTCAAAATCAGGTTCAGGACTGCCATCTTCACGGCTACCGACCTGGCCTGATACAAAGAGTAAATTTTCCGATTTAATAGCAGCAGAGTAACCATGCTGTTCATACAAGGCATGGCGATCTTGGGGAAATATTGCAATTCTAGTCATGTTTATTCTCATTCAATATCTGGTTTTAAAAGTGGGGGGAAAGCAGCTTTATTTTTGACATACGTATCGTATGTCAACATAATTGACATACGCCTGGTATGTCAATTAAAATTTTTGTGATGATGAGGTAATCAAAGCAATGTCTGTTCGTGAAAAAAAAATGGCGGCAACCCGCAAGAAACTGATTGAAGTGGCACGCCGTACGTTTGCTGAGTATGGCTATGCAGACACCTCAATGGATAAACTCACGGCAGAAGCAGGGCTGACCCGTGGTGCGCTGTACCATCATTTTGGCGATAAAAAGGGCTTATTTGCTGCTGTGGTTAATCAAATTGATTCAGAAATGGCTTTATCTGCCCAGAAGTATCTGGAGCAACCCGAAGATCTTTGGGAGGGGTTGATGCTTGAGGGGAAAACCTATATTGAAAATGCCTTGAATCCTGAGTTTCAGCGAATTGTATTACGCGACGGACCTGCGGTATTGGGTGATCCTGCGCATTGGCCGAGTCAAAACAAATGCTTGAAGTCTACACGTGAATGCGTAGAACAGTTATTGGCAGCAGACCGAATTAAAGCAGTGAATTCTGAAGCGGCAGCCATATTTTTAAATGGAGCAGCCATGAATGCGGCGCTTTGGGTGGCTTCTAGCAAGAATCCTGAGCAGGTGTTGTCAGAAGCATTACATGCCTTTCAACTTTTTGCATCAGGATTATTAAAAGAAGGATAGAGCAGGGGTATAATAATTATTTGTCTGATTATAAAAAACCCCTCAAAAGAGGGGCTTAAAATTGCTATCTTAATGAATTAAAGATATTCAACTTTAGAAACTTCGTACTCAACTTCACCTTGTGGTGTGTTGATTTTTACATCGTCGCCTTCATTTTTACCCAAAAGACCACGAGCAATTGGAGAGTTCACAGAGATTTTGTTGATTTTAAAATCTGCTTCGTCATCACCAACGATTTTATAAGTCTTTTGTTCTTCAGTATCTAAGTTCTCAATGGTCACAGTCACACCGAAAACCACACGGCCATTTTGCTCAAGTGATTTAACATCAATCACTTGGCAAGCACCCAATTTACCTTCGATATCTTGGATACGGCCTTCACAGAAACCTTGTTGCTCGCGAGCAGCGTGGTATTCAGCGTTTTCTTTCAAATCCCCATGTTCACGCGCTTCAGCAATTGCTGCAGTAATACGTGGACGATCAACACTTTTAAGTTGCTGTAATTCTTTCTCTAGGGCAATTTTGCCTTCGGGAGTCATAGGATAACGTTGCATTGTTGTCCCTCATGTTTGTAAAAAGAAAAAATCAGTAAAATTTTTACTGACCTAGAAATGAAAAAAAGCCCGCCACCGAGAGGTGGCGGGACTTCTCGGTAACTTAATTAACCTTTAGTAAGGTCTTGTAAGCGGTATACATCCATTGGCAATTTGATTGCTAAAGCTTGGCATACTGCATCAGCACCGTTAAGGGTAGTTGTGTAATACACTTTACCTTGTAATGCAGAACGGCGGATCGAGAATGAATCTTCTTGAGCCTGTTTGCCTTCAGTTGTATTGATAATGAGGTGAACTTCGCCATTTTTCAAGCGGTCTACGATATTAGGACGGCCTTCAGTCACTTTGTTCACACGTTCACATTCAATACCAGCATCTTTAATCACATCATAAGTACCGCCAGTAGCGATCACTTTGAAGCCAAGATCTGTCAACTGTTTCGCAATACCAACAGCACGAGGCTTGTCAGAGTGACGAACAGATAAGAATGCATGTTTTACTTCGCCTTCCGTTGGTAGGCCTGGTAAACGGTCATTAGAGCCTAACACAGCTTTATAGAACGCTTCACCAAATGTTTTACCTACACCCATCACTTCGCCTGTAGATTTCATCTCAGGGCCAAGAATTGGGTCAACACCAGGGAATTTGTTGAATGGGAACACCGCTTCTTTTACAGAAAAGTGTTCAGGAATAATCTCTGTAGTGAATCCTTGAGATTCTAGGGATTGACCTGCCATACAACGTGCAGCAACTTTTGCTAAAGATTCGCCGATACACTTAGATACGAATGGAACTGTACGTGATGCACGTGGGTTCACTTCTAAGATGTATACGTCAGTACCTTTAACCGCAAACTGTACGTTCATCAAACCAATTACGCCAAGCTCTTTCGCCATAGCGATGGTTTGGCGGCGCATTTCGTCCTGAACTTCTTTAGATAAAGAGTACGGAGGAATAGAACATGCTGAGTCACCTGAGTGAATACCCGCTTGTTCGATGTGCTGCATGATACCGCCGATCACAACGTCTTTACCGTCAGATACGCAGTCCACGTCAACTTCAATCGCATCGTCTAGGAAGTGGTCAAGAAGTACTGGCGCTTCATTCGATGCTTGAACTGCATCACGTAGGTAGCGTTTCAATTCGTCATCGTTGTATACGATTTCCATCGCACGACCACCAAGTACATACGAAGGACGTACTACAAGTGGGTAGCCAACTTTAGCAGCTTCTGCCATACCTTCTTCAGCAGATTTTACAATGCTGTTGTTTGGTTGACGAAGTTGCAGACGTTGAATCATTTGTTGGAAACGTTCACGGTCTTCTGCACGGTCAATTGCGTCTGGTGATGTACCGATGATTGGTGCACCAGCTTCTTCTAAAGCACGAGCCAATTTAAGCGGAGTTTGACCACCGTACTGAACGATAATGCCTTTTGGCTTCTCGATACGAACGATTTCAAGTACATCTTCCAAAGTAATTGGTTCGAAGTACAAACGATCTGATGTGTCGTAATCTGTAGAAACCGTTTCAGGGTTACAGTTCACCATGATGGTTTCATAACCGTCATCACGCATTGCAAGCGCCGCGTGTACACAGCAGTAATCGAATTCGATACCTTGACCAATACGGTTTGGGCCGCCACCGATGACCATGATTTTGTCACGGTTCGATGGGTTTGCTTCACACTCTTCATCGTAAGTTGAGTACATGTAAGCTGTGTCAGATTCAAACTCTGCAGCACATGTATCTACACGTTTGTAAACTGGAGTTACACCCAAGTTCCAACGGTGTTTACGGAATTGTTTTTGTGAAATGCCCATCAAGTCCGCAATGCGAAGGTCAGATAAACCTTTGCGTTTGAACGAACGGATGTTGTCAGCGTTCAAATCACCAAAACCTAAAGTTTTGATTTGATTTTCAGTTTTGATGATGTCTTCGATTTGAATCAAGAACCAACGGTCAATTTTGGTTGCTTCAAATACTTCATCAAGAGTGAAACCGTGACGGAATGCATCGCCTACGTACCAAATACGCTCTGGACCAGGAACTTTCAATTCAACAAGAATTTTCTCACGTGCGCCTTCAGTGCCCACAGCGATTTTTTCGTCAAAACCACATGCGCCCACTTCAAGACCACGAAGTGCTTTAGACACAGACTCTTGGAAGTTACGGCCAATCGCCATTACTTCACCTACAGATTTCATCTGAGTCGTCAAAGTTGCGTCAGCTTGCGGGAATTTCTCGAAGTTGAAACGAGGAATTTTCGTTACAACATAGTCGATCGCAGGTTCGAAAGATGCAGGGGTTGTACCGCCAGTGATGTCGTTTTTCAACTCATCAAGGGTATAACCGACAGCCAATTTCGCCGCGATTTTCGCAATTGGGAAACCAGTTGCTTTAGAAGCAAGGGCAGATGAACGAGAAACACGTGGGTTCATCTCGATCACAACCATACGGCCGTCTTTCGGGTTGATACCGAACTGAACGTTCGAACCGCCAGTTTCTACACCAATTTCACGAAGTACCGCTAAAGATGCATTACGTAAAAGTTGGAATTCTTTGTCTGTCAATGTTTGCGCAGGAGCAACAGTGATTGAGTCACCTGTGTGCACGCCCATTGGATCAAAGTTTTCGATTGTACATACAATGATACAGTTGTCGTTTTTGTCACGAACAACTTCCATTTCGTACTCTTTCCAACCAATTAAAGATTCATCGATCAATAGTTGGTGAGTAGGAGAGAGGTCGAAACCACGTTCACAGATTTCAATGAACTCTTCACGGTTGTATGCGATACCGCCGCCTGAACCACCCATCGTGAATGATGGACGGATAATCACAGGAAAGCCGAAACGTGCTTGGATTTCCAAAGCATGTTCCATGTCTTCTGCAACATCAGCGCGAGGGCATTCCAAACCAATTTTGCGCATTGCGATATCGAAAAGTTTACGGTCTTCCGCTTTTTCGATTGCTTCTTTCGTCGCGCCAATCAATTCAACATTGTATTTTTCTAAAATACCGTTGGCATCGAGTGCAAGGGCGCAGTTCAATGCTGTTTGACCACCCATTGTAGGAAGAACTGCGTCTGGGCGTTCTTTCTCAATGATTGCAGCTACAGTTTGCCAAGTAATCGGCTCGATGTAAGTTGCGTCTGCCATCGCAGGGTCTGTCATAATGGTCGCTGGGTTAGAGTTCACCAAAATAACACGGTAGCCTTCTTCACGAAGGGCTTTACATGCTTGCGCACCTGAGTAGTCAAACTCACATGCCTGACCGATCACAATCGGACCAGCACCAATAATTAAGATGCTTTTAATGTCTGTACGTTTAGCCATGATGCTTCCTTAATTACTTCTTAGATGCTTCGATAAGTTCGATGAAATGATCGAACAGTGGTGCGCAGTCATGTGGACCAGGGCTTGCTTCTGGGTGGCCTTGGAAACTGAACGCAGGTTTGTCTGTACGATGAATCCCTTGAAGAGTTTGGTCGAACAGTGATTTGTGCGTAGCTTTCAAGTTTGCAGGAAGAGTTTCTGCATCCACTGCGAAGCCATGGTTTTGCGAAGTAATCATCACAATACCAGTTTCCATGTTTTGAACAGGATGGTTGGCACCGTGGTGGCCGTGAGGCATTTTCACAGTTTTTGCACCTGAAGCAAGTGCAAGAATTTGGTGACCCAAGCAAATACCAAATACTGGTACATTGCGAGCATCTTCTACAATTGTTTTTACAGCTTCAATTGCGTAGTCACATGCAGCTGGATCGCCGGGGCCGTTCGATAAGAACACGCCATCTGGATTCAATGCAAGTACGTCAGCAGCAGGAGTTTGCGCAGGCACGACAGTCAATTTACAACCGCGGTCTGCGAGCATACGTAAGATGTTGGTTTTGACACCGTAATCGTATGCAACAACATGGAATTTAGCTTCAGGCTGAGAGAAACCTTTACCTAATGTCCAAGAACCTTCAGTCCATTCAAAGCCTTCAGGGTCACAGCATTCTTTTGCAAGGTCTAAACCATTTAAACCACCAAAAGCGCGTGCTTTAGCTAAAGCTTCTTCTTCTGTAATGTTTTCGCCAGCAAGGATACAACCATTTTGTGCACCTTTTGCTCGCAGAATACGCGTTAATTTACGTGTATCGATGTCTGCAATAGCAACAACATTGTGTTGTTCAAGGTAATCACCAAGTGATTGCTCAGCACGGAAGTTGCTATGCAATAAAGGTAGGTCACGAATGATCAATCCGTTAGCCCATACTTTATGAATTCGACCTGACTCAGCGTCTTCATCATTACAACCTGTGTTACCGATATGTGGGTAAGTTAGTGTCACAAGTTGTTGTGCATAACTAGGGTCAGTCAAAATTTCTTGATAGCCAGTCATTGCTGTATTAAAAACGACTTCACCAGTCGTACTACCCGATGCGCCAATAGAAGTACCTTTAAAGATAGTTCCGTCGGCAAGGGCTAAAATTGCTGGGGTGCTCAAACCAAAGCTCCTGAAATTTAGGCTGTAAAAAAGCGAGAAGACGAAAAAAAAGGAAGGCTGCTTAAAAACCTACCCTCCTTACATCTGCTCGCTTGAACTTAACACGGCATTATACGCAGAAAGCCACTGAAAGTCCATCGTAAATATCAGGAATAAAGCAGATAAAGCGCTTGCATTTTAGAATAAAGTTTGGTTTTGCAAAATCTTAGAAAAATGTAAGCAATTAATTATTGTCAGACAAATCATAAATTAAAATTTATCAAAAAGCGCTAATGTGGGTCGGTCAGCAAAAACTATAGGTACAAAGTCATGGCAACACAACAAAAACAAACAGCGGCTAAAACCTCCCTGAAAGAAGTCGTTATCGAAGGTGCTGAAAAGCTTGAACAAGTTGCAAAAGAGGCAAGTGTTCAAGCCACAGAAGCGGTCACTGAAAGCAAAGGAAAGATCGGAGCAGAGGCAAAGCAGTTGAATGCCAGTGTGCAAGATCAATTGCGTCAGTTGAAGCAAGATGTATTGAATAAACTTGATCAGTTAAAAGTTCAGTTTGGTTCATCGCAAAAAGATTTTAGCGAACTCAAAGAATTTGTGAAAACTGAGTTTAATACTGTTATTGATGATCTTTCAAAACTTGGAAAAGAGCTGAAAGAAGATGTGACCCAAATTTCAGGAAAGCACAAAGATCATCTAACAGAAACATTTAAGCGTTCTAAGGAACATACTTTGGAAGCGTGGAAAAAAGTTTCACCAGTGAAAGCTGAAGTTACGGATCAAACCACAGATCTTAAAAGTTAATTGTGAATGACATGAATTTTAAAACGCTTGAGCTAAGTCTAGTCATTCCAGGGAGCTGGATTCGGTGAGAGCGAATTAAACTTCAATTTAACGCTAAATATGCAAAAGGGAGTCATTAATGGCTCCCTTATTGTGAATGGTACATTTAAGTCCAAAATACTTATTTAAAATAAACAGGCAATAAAAAAGCAAAAGATCGTACTTTTGCTTTTTATCGAAGATCAAAACATCAAATGGTTTAGAACTGATGTAGCCAATCACGCTTGTTGTGAAAGTCAGCATTTGGACTACTATGCTGCATGGCATAGTACTGTTCACCTTGAGGGGTTTTCAGTACTGCAGTTAGACCAATATAGAGATCTTCCCATTTAAGTTTGTACTTCAGCATAAATTCTGTCAGATCAAGACTGACATTTAAGCCATAGTGCGTCCGTTTCAACTGATTCAGTTCAATATCGTAAGCAGCTTGTGGCGGCATATCTTCTGGATAGCGATATTCTTCAAACTGGTAAGCCTGCCAAGCTTGTGAAGGGGAGAGGTTGATTTCACGATAAAAGTCTTCATTGTGTACACCAATAAAAACTTCTAAGCAGGTCTGTTCCCACAAAAAATCGATTCGTGGGTGAGCTGATACCAATTCTGGCCATTGAATCAGTTGGTTTGGGTCTCGAATCCAATAACCCACATTTAAAGTATATGGGCTTTGTTGTTCGATAGCACCAACGACTGATACAGCCTGAAAGCGACGATCAAAGGCGCAGAGTTCGAAACTTGCCATAAATGCTTAGTTAGACAGGTGTGCGTAGCGAACAAGGTTAGACAGTTTTGCATTTTGTTTTGCCGCTTTGCGGTAAATCAAAGCAATCTTACCAATCGTTTGAACAACTTCAGAACCTGAAACAGTCGCAATTTCAGTAATCATTGCAGCACGAGCTTCACGGTCTTCTGCCACAACTTTTACTTTAATTAACTCATGGTCGTTTAACGCACGGTTTAATTCTTCAACAACGCTTTCTGATAAGCCTTTGTCCGCAACCATTACAACTGGGTTTAGGGTGTGACCAATTTGACGTAAGCGTTTACGTTCTTGAATAGATAAAGCCGCCATAAATATAACCTAATTTTAAAAACGACCTAGTATAGCAAAATCAAAGTTGAAGCGCTGTATTTAATCGGCATTTTCTCGATGAAGATTATTGAAAAAAACATGATTTAAGATGCTTTTTAGATACACATGTCTACTGCAAAAGTGCTGAATTTCACGTACAATCAAGACTGAGAAGTTTTTTTTATTTAGAGAGTTATGGCTACCCGCATTACTAACCAGAAATTATCCAAAAGTAGTCGTGACTGGATGCGTGAGCATCTTGATGACCCCTTTGTGAAAAAAGCACAAAAGGAAGGATATCGTGCGCGTGCCGCTTATAAATTGCTTGAAATTCAAGAAAAATACAAATTGATCAAGCCGGGCATGACCGTTGTCGACTTAGGTGCTGCACCAGGCAGTTGGTCGCAAATTGCCGGAAAACTTGTTGGTGACAAAGGTTTGGTTATTGCTTCTGATATTTTACCAATGGATGCTTTACCGGATGTGACCTTCTTGCAAGGTGACTTTCGTGAACAAGAAGTGTTCGATGAATTGTTAAAAATTTTAGATGGACGTACTGTAGACGTTGTAATTTCAGATATGGCCCCCAATACATCAGGTAATAAGGCTGTAGATCAACCGCGTCAGATCTATCTTTGTGAATTAGCAATCGACTTTGCTCAAAAGGTTCTTGGACCAAATGGACAGTTTGTTGTTAAAGTGTTCCAAGGTATTGGATTTGATGAATACCGTAAGCAAGTTGTAGACACATTTGATGTGCTGAAAACAGCAAAACCGGCGGCTTCACGTGCTCGATCTAAAGAAGTGTTTTTAATCGGGCAGGGACGTAAGAAAGCTTTCAAGTAAAGTTTACTTGCCAACTCGTTAAAAATTGTGCATTTTGTACGTTTTTAAATTATTGCGAAGCTACTCTGCAGCGTAAGTATTAGAGTCACCCATGTAAGTGGGATTGAACGAATTAGATAGAAATGGGAATAAAGCTTTGAGCGATCTTTTTAAGAATGCCGTGTTGTGGCTGGTTATCCTAGGCGTGCTGGTTTTAATCTTCAGCAACGTCAGTGACCGCAATCAACCGACCGCGATGAACTATTCTGAGTTCGTGGCAGCCGTAAATGCGGGTCAGATTAAACAAGTCACCATTGATGGCGAAAGAATTCGTGGCGAAAAATCAAACGGTTCAGAGTTTGAAAGTATCCGTCCTGCGGTTCAAGATCCTGAACTTATGCCGAACCTGATCAAGAACAATGTTGTTGTTGAAGGTACAGCGCCACAGCGTCAAAGTATTTTGATGCAACTTCTGATTGCAAGTTTCCCTGTTCTTTTAATCATTCTGTTATTCATGTTCTTTATGCGCAACATGGGTGGTGGAGCTGGTGGTAAGAATGGCCCAATGAGTTTTGGTAAGTCAAAAGCAAAAATGCTGTCTGAAGACCAAATCAAAGTGACATTTACTGATGTAGCGGGCTGTGATGAAGCTAAACAAGAAGTTGTTGAAATCGTTGACTTCCTAAAAGATCCATCTAAGTTCAAACGACTTGGTGCAAGCATTCCGAAAGGCGTGCTTATGGTTGGTCCTCCGGGTACGGGTAAAACTTTACTTGCTAAAGCGATTGCGGGTGAAGCGAAAGTACCGTTCTTTAGTATTTCGGGTTCTGACTTTGTTGAAATGTTCGTGGGTGTGGGTGCGTCTCGTGTCCGTGACATGTTTGAACAAGCAAAGCGTCATGCGCCATGTATCATTTTCATCGATGAGATCGATGCCGTTGGTCGTCACCGTGGTTCAGGTACAGGTGGTGGTAATGATGAGCGTGAGCAAACATTAAACCAAATGTTGGTTGAAATGGATGGCTTTGAAGGCAACGAAGGTATTATCGTTATTGCTGCAACAAACCGTGCTGACGTATTGGATAAAGCTTTACTTCGTCCGGGTCGTTTTGACCGTCAAGTGATGGTATCTCTACCGGATATTAAAGGTCGTGAGCAAATCCTGAATGTACATTTGAAAAAATTACCTTCTGTGACTGGTGTAGATGTTAAAGTCTTGGCACGTGGTACACCTGGCTTCTCAGGTGCTCAGTTGGCTAACCTTGTAAACGAAGCAGCACTGTTTGCTGCACGTCGTAACAAGAACACGGTCGATATGCATGACTTTGAAGATGCAAAAGACAAGCTTTACATGGGTCCTGAACGTAAATCGATGGTGATTCGTGAAGAAGAACGTCGTGCGACGGCTTATCATGAAGCAGGTCATGCGATTGTTGCTGAAATCTTGCCGGGTACAGACCCTGTGCATAAAGTGACAATCATGCCACGTGGTTGGGCACTGGGTGTGACTTGGCAGTTGCCTGAACATGACCAAACCAGCCATTACAAAGACAAAATGTTGAATGAACTTTCAATTTTGTTTGGTGGTCGTATTGCAGAAGAAGTCTTCATTAACCAAATGTCGACTGGTGCTTCAAATGACTTTGAACGTGCAACAAAAATGGCACGTGCAATGGTTACTAAATACGGTATGTCCGATAAAATGGGCGTCATGGTTTACGAAGATGACTCACAGCAGTCATTCATGGGTGGTTTAGGAAGTCGTGTGATTTCCGAAGCAACGCAGCTTGAAGTTGACCGTGAAGTTCGCCGTATTTTAGATGAACAATATAAAGTTGCTCGCGACATTCTTGAAAATAACAAGGATATTGCGCATGCCATGGTGAAAGCATTACTTGAATGGGAAACCATTGATCGTGATCAAATCCGTGACATTATGGAAGGTCGTGAACCACAACCACCAAAAGTGTACATCGCTGAAAATCCAGTGATTGATGTAACACCAACGGATGGTCCAGATGTTCCACCACCATTACCGTCATTGCCAAAAGCATAAAAATTTAAAACCACCTTCGGGTGGTTTTTTTATATGAAAATAAATGCATGTGAGCGAAATGCTGAGCAAACTTAGCGTTAAAATAAGCATAGCAAAATCTGGGATGTGTAATATGAAGTTGGTGTCTTTGCCGAATAAAATTTTAAACTGTGGTAATTTGCAATTAGATTTGTCAGAGCCACATGTGATGGGAATTTTAAATGTCACACCGGACTCTTTTAGTGATGGTGGCAAACACAATGGTAAAGACCAAGCTATAGCACATGCCTTACAAATGATTGCGGATGGTGCGACAGTGATTGATGTCGGTGGTGAGTCAACACGTCCGGGTGCATCTGTTGTTGAGGTTGAAGAAGAAATTCGACGGGTCGTACCCGTCGTTGAAGCCTTATCTAAACACAATGTAGTGATTTCTATCGATACCTCACAACCTGAGGTGAGTGAGGTAGCGGTTCAGGCAGGTGCGCATATCTGGAATGATGTACGTGCATTAACTCGGCCGAATGCCTTAGAAACCGCTGCAAAACTGGATATTCCAGTGATCATTATGCATATGCGTGGCGAACCTACCACGATGAATAATCTAGATCAGTATCAAGATGTCGTGGCTGATGTAATCGATGAATTAAAGCAACGTGTGCAAGATGCATTAGATGCAGGTGTACGTGCAGAAAACATTATGATTGATCCGGGTTTTGGTTTTGCTAAAAATGCGCAGCAAAACTTAAAGCTTTTACAGCAATTCTATCAATTGAATGACATGGGCTATCCGATCCTTTCGGCATTATCTCGTAAGCGTTTTATCGGTGAAGCACTTGGCGGTGCAGATGCACAAAATCGCGCAGTAGGCTCGGTTGCAGCGCATCTACTCAGCATTCAACAAGGTGCATGTATGGTTCGCGCACATGACGTCAAAGCAACGGTAGATGCGATACGTGTTTGGCAAGCCATGCAGAATGCAGTGTGATTTGAAAATACTGAATTCCAATAAATTTGGTGAATTGTAGTATTTGTGTTATATAAGCGCCCTGAATGTTTTGTGATAGAGTTTCGTATGTTTGCAGATTTACTGCTACCCATGTTTGATGATGAATATTACCCAGATGTGTTGGTTGCAGAGGTGAAGTTATTGGTTGTTCAATTTGCGAAGAAAATTGCAAAAGCAGATTTAAGTTCAACTGATATCTACCATTTTGCCAATGAAACGGTTGCACAGCTCAATAAGATGAAACCTCAATTTGAAGATTTAGATTCGTCTTTGGATGATACGGCTGCAGATTATATTGCAGAAGCCATGATGATGGTGCTGCAAGATGAAGGCCATATGGATATTGAAATGGAAGAGTTGGTTGCTAACCGAGAATGGTAATTGAACTTTAAAAAAAGCCCTGTAGTGACAGGGCTTTTTTGTGTTTAGGGATTTAAAAAAGTCATTGAGCATTGTTTAAAAAATCTTTAAATGATGATTTGATCGATGCTGATAGTTTTTGTTCTTCTTGCATAGCTTGTAAGTGTAGGGTGTAGAAATACAATTGATGTTCTTTTTGTTTTAAAGATTGTTGATAAGACCAAAATGCCAGTTGGCGAAGCTTTTGTAGTTTTACTCGTTCAATGGCGCTGCTTTCAGGTTTATAAAATAATTCAGTAAATACACATAAAAACAGACTGAAAAAAAGTCCACAGAGACTGATGAGGTTTAATACATCTGTTTGTAGATACTTAAAGTTTACAGCAAGGATAAGTGTGAATCCGCCAAGGAGATACAGTTGTATTTGCAGACGCGGAACTGCGGACTTACTGCTAAAACGTGCTTGATAATGTGCATACCAGACATAGCAATAGATCCATGGAAGAATAATCAATAAACCAAGATTAAACGCCATTTTGGGGTCGTGTATTGAAAGTGCCGTTGAAAGCATATGACCAAGTACAGCGCTGCTAAGGGGGATAGAAAGTATCAGGCAAAAGCTAAAGATTAAAACAGGTGCAGTGGGTGTGAGATTGATAATTTTAAAATGTGCAAACAGCAGCCGTTGATAAAAGGCATCGGGATGCTTGAGTTGTAGTGCGGGGAGATTAAAATCTGAAGGTGTCGGCATCGAATAATAATAGATTTCTAAATTTTAGGCATAAAAAAACCAGCAAATTGCTGGATCTTTTATTGCACCAATCTTAGAAGTATAAGAATGGTGCCCGAGGCCAGACTCGAACTGGCACGCTTTGTGGGCGGGGGATTTTAAATCCCCTGTGTCTACCGATTTCACCACTCGGGCATGTGCGCAATAATAGAGGACGAAATGAAGCTTGGCAAGAGTATTTGATGGTGTTTGTTTTAAAATCAATCAATTCATGCATATAAGTTGAAAATATTCAAAAATAGCGATGTATTGAATGACTTTTTGAGCAGTGATTTAAAGTTTTTTGCACTATATCAATGCCAGCTTATTTCATTAACTCATCAAGATAATGTTCAACATTTTGGTGCTTTAGCTTTTTACATAGCTGATTTTCCTGATGCAGCATTTGTATGTGCAAATTTTGGAACAGGGTAAAGCGCTCAGATAACTGTTTATGATTTGCCTGATTCGGATTACTGAGCGACAAACGTAATTTTGCTTTAAGCATTTGTTTATACGACCAATAAGCAATACGACGTGTCTCTTGCAGAAAATAGTATTCTTGGGTGTTACTTCCACCTTTGAATAGATTTTCTTTATAAAAACGCACAAAGCCGAAACTCATGGCAAAAAAGAACAATACAGATTGAACAAAGGTGCTTTGTAAAAAGGCGATATTGAGTAATTGTAATAAAATCACGATCGCAAGTCTGAACGGCGTATTCTTCAAACTTTGATACAGGGACATTGAACTGTGCTTGATTTGCTTGATGACTAAGGGCACAACCAGCATGAAAAACAGCATAATACTCAGTACAGCAATACCATGAGCGCGAAACTCACTCATATCTGGAAAATACAGTTGCACTGCATGACCAATACTCATGCTCAAAGAAATAAAAATCATCGCCGCCAAAACCCAAGGAATAAGTTCTTTAAGTTCGTCTAAAATGCCTTGAGTTTTCAGTTGGCTATAAAATAAATAATTATGTTTAAAGGCTGCTGGATATTGCTGTTTCAGTTGTTGAAGGTAAAGCGCAGCCTGTTTCTTTTGAGCCATATTGTGACGTTAGTATTAAAGCGTGAAAGTAATATAGTTGATTTCGATATTTTTGACAGAATTTTTTTCTAAATCATGTTGTATATCTGAACATTATAAGAGAAATCACAATTTCTATAGTGAAGGTCGCAGTTTTCATCCTTCTTTTATGCGAAAATACATACTTATTGAATATTAAGTTTTTATAGGCAGTTTATGACTGATCATTCTCCTGAAACATTAAGCGATATCGAAATTCTAGACATTCTTCAGTCGATGAAATCAGATGTTTTAAATACTGAAGCAAATGAAGTGATTCGTAGTGGGGGAAAAGCTGGTCGTCAAGAAGCACACAAACAAGCTTTGGTAAAATTAAATCAAGCATTTGAAGATAAATTTGTTGAAGCTGTGACTTTAGCTTTAGGCTTAAATGAAGGCCAAAGTAAAAAAATCCGCTACAAAAAAGACCGTATCCGTATTTTGAAAGTTCGTGGTATCGATTATTTAGCGATTGATGGTGCTGAAACTGCACAAGTATTGTCGCAAGTTGCACAAGCGATTGTACGTGAAGACGCAACGGTGACTCATGACCTGCATAACATTTTTCCATTTTGGAAAGAAGGCTGGCCAATGGTGCAATTCGACAATGTTTATAAAATTTTAGAAGATGATATTCGCATTCATTATGAAGCAGTTCTAGAAGCATTAATTTCAAAGCATTAATTACTACAAATGAACCTGTGAGTGTAAAGCACTGGCTAGTTCTATTGTTAAGCATAAAAAAGCACCTGATGGTGCTTTTTTATCTTTAAAATTTTAAGTTAAGCTCGAATAAAACGGAAACATCCCAAAGATCAGGCCTGCTGCTAACATGACAAAACACGTGATTACAGCCCAGATAATGGTAAATTTCTGATGTTGTCCAAACTCGATACCCGCAAGTCCACAGAGTAAATAGGTCGAAGGGACAAGTGGAGAGAGTAGGTGTACAGGTTGCCCTACGATGGAGGCACGTGCCATTTCTACAGGTGCAATTCCATAATGAGCGGCAGCATCGGAAAGAATCGGCAAAACCCCAAAATAGAAAGCATCATTTGACATAAAGAAAGTCATCGGCATACTAATGACAGCAGTAATAGGTGCTAAATAGGGGCCCATACTTTCTGGGATAATTGCCACTAGTTCTTTAGACATGGCTTCTACCATGCCTGTTCCAGCTAAAATACCGGTAAAAATACCTGCAGCAAAAAATAATACCGACCACATTTAAAGCACTACCTGCATGATGTGCGATTAATTTTTTCTGCAAGTCGACATTTTTGTAGTTGACGACTAGCGCAATACACAAAGCCACCATGAATAAAATAGGCATAGGTAAAATACTAAAAACCAGACAAATCATCAGAACGACGGTTAACAGTGCATTGAACCAACGTAGATCTGCGCGGTTGGCTTCTGGATTATCTGAAATTTGAATGTTTTCACCATGGCTGATATCCAATTGGACAATTCCCAGACGCTTTCTTTCCATTCGGCCATACATGGTTCCCAAAAAGTACAACCAGCCGATGGCAAATAGCATCGGTAAAACCATCGGAACAAAAACATCACTTGGGTCGACATGAAGTGCGCTGGCGGCGCGGGCTGTAGGCCCACCCCATGGCGTAAGGTTCATAATGCCGCTAGAGAGCATAATCAAACATGCCATAATCAATGGGCTCATACCTAAGCGCTTATAGAGTGGCAGCATGGCAGCAACACAGATCATATAGGTTGTAGAACCATCTCCATCCAAAGAGACAATTAACGTCAGGGTAATGGCTCCAAGAACGACTTTTAAGGGATCACCTTTGACCATTTTTAAAATAAATTTCACCTAAGGGTCGAACAAACCTGTATCAATCATGATGGCAAAATACAGAATCGCAAAAAGCAGCATGATGCCAGTCGGTGCAAGTTTTTTTTACACCTTCAATCATCATGTCGCCAATTTCATTTATTTGTATGTGTGACAAGCTGTCAAAATAAAAACCAAGTAACCACGCAATCAAGGCAAAAAGTAGGGGAATTAAAGTCAGTGCAACAAGTGGGCTTAAGCGTTTCGACATGATCAAATACATAAAGCACAAGATCATGCCCAAACCGAGTACGGTTAACATGGTTCATTCCTTTGAAATATAAAGCTGTTTTTAAATCCAAGGGCAGAGCATAAAGATAAATTTCATCAGTCAAAACAAAGGTGAGAAAGTGTGAAATGCATCACTATTTTAATGAAAAATAGTCATTAATAATGAAGGTATTAAGGAAGGGAGATTTTTCGATTTATTTTAATTTTTATTCAAAAAATGTGGTCTGTTTACATATATTCAACATCAGTAGAGAACTGTAAGTGCTGTGCAGATACAGTTTGATCACAACAAGTACGCTTATGCAAAAATAGACAGTAGCGTCCGAATCGGCCAACTAAAAAATCGGAACCAAAAAATTAAGGGATTATAAAAAAACAGACCAAAACGCATAGTTTCGTCAAAATGTTGTCTGCCGCGTTCATAAGGATAAGGCGTTAAAAACCAAGCAGTGACGATCAGTGCAACACCGAGCAATAGAAATAAAGGTTGTGGATGAGCTTTGAAAAAATAATAGATTAGATAAGCCCCAGTATAAAAACTAAAGCAAGTCAAAATAGCTTTAAGTGAAAAAGACATCTTCGTATTCCATCGTATTTTTATTTTATTGTTTTAGAAAAAGAAGAATCGAATTAATCCGATTCTTCTGGTATATCAAGTTCAGTCTCAGCCGGCTTTAAGCGAGTCACTAATAATTGGTCAATTTTAAAGTGGTCTACATCCACTACTTCAAATTTGTAGCCATGATAAGTAACAAAGTCCGCTGGACGTGGAATTTTACGCAGTTTAAACATCATAAAGCCCGCAAGGGTTTCATAGTTTTCTTCATCGGGCATTTCATCTAAAGCGAGGGCATGCTTTAAATCTTCGATTGGTGTACTGCCATCGATAAGCCAAGAATCCGCATCACGTTTAATAATTTGTTGTTCTGCTTCAATCGGTGTTACCCAGTCGCCCATCACGGTAATCATAATGTCGGAGAGGGTAATAACGCCGACAACCAACGCATATTCGTTAATTACTACGGCAAATTTTTCTTTGGTTGAACGGAAACGATCGAGTAATTCGGACAGTGTTAAAGTATCTGGAATCGTGAGGACATTACGAATGGTATTTTCGTTGAGTTGTAAAAGTGACTGATTGTTCAAGATACGAACCAAAATATCTTTGGCATCTACATAACCAATCACGTCATCAATATTTTCACTACAGACCAAAAACTTCGAATACGGAAATTCTGCGAGTTTTTGACGAATACTGGCTTCTGATTCTTTTAGGGTAAAGTACACCACATTTTCACGTGTAGTCATACTTGAAGGGACATTACGTTCTTCCAGTTCAAATACGTTTTCAATAAAGTGGTGTTCTTGCTTTTGTAGTACACCAGCTTGAGCACCGGCATCCATCACGGCTGAAATATCGTCAAAGGTAATATTGTCATCACGTGTTGTATTCACTTTGAATAAACGAAACAACAAATTGGCAATGGCATTAATCACCCATGCCATTGGTTTACACACTTTAATGAAGATTTGAATCGGGTCTACAACAGCAACGGCGATTTTTTCAGGTGCGATCATCGCCAAACGTTTTGGCATCAAATCAGCAAATAGAATGAATAAGGAGGTGACTAAAGTAAACGACAGGGTGAATCCTATGGTTTCAGTCCACGGGCCCTGATAAAAACGGGTCACTAAGGTTATGAAATAAGGACGAAATGCACCTTCACCCAAAATACCGCCAAGAATTGCCACGGCATTTAAGCCAATTTGTGATGCGGCGAAAAAGTCTGCTGAGTTGGCTTGTAAGTCAAGCACACGTTGTGCACGTGAATCTCCAGATTCAGCCAAAATTTTAAGCTTTACTTTTCGTGCACCCGCAAGGGCAATTTCTGTTAAGGATAGAAAACCCGCACCGACGATCAGGAGAATAATAATGACAATATTTTGGAAAAGGCTCACGAATACACCTGTTTGTGATTCATTCTATTTTTCTGTATTTCTAACACAAAAATGGGCAAGGTAGTAGTCTTAACTACTACCTATATAGTGACAGTATACGTTTGAATTAATAAGGAATTAAAGAGTTAATTACTGATACTGTGAAAACTGAGAGTTATTCATTAAGTATTCGCGGTTTTCTTCTTCAATCATTTGACGTGCAACATACAAAATAAGTTGACGCAACCAGCGATGAGCAGGGTGATGATGAAGTAAAGGACACCACGCCATTTTTAATTCAAATTCAGGAATATAGAATGGTGGATCGCGAAGTAACAGGTTTTGACTTTTGGCTTGAAGGCGAGCAATACGGCTTGGCAGAGTCGCAACCAAGTCAACATTCGAGGCCAATAAGCCTGGCATTTGATAATGACGGGTGAAAACTGAAATTTTACGTTTTTGGCCAATACGTTCTAAGGCTTGATCAATCCAACCTAGACCCGCTTGTTTTTCAGGATTGACACCAAAACCGACACCCATACCTGTTTTAGATACCCAAATGTGTTGTGCATCTAGATAGCTTTTCAGGTTTAAATTATTTGCAGCAGGGTGCTTGGCATTTAAAAGGCATGAAAAACTGTCACGCCAGACCAAAACTTGGTGGAAACTTTGCGGAATTTCATTAAAGCGGTTAATCGCCAAGTCGACTTTACCTTGTTCCATATCTCGATAAGACACATCACTAGGCGTTAAAAAATCCAGAACCACATTGGGTGCTTCTGAGCGCAAAGCTTTTACTAGGCGCGGCACTAGTGTTGCTTCAGCATAATCTGACGTCATGATGCGGAAGACACGATTTGAAGTGTAAGGTCGGAACTCGGTACGAGGTTCCAAAATCATCGAAAGGTCAGAGAGAGCATCACGGATACGTGGCTGTAATTCAAGCGCACGTTCTGTAGGTGTCATACCTTCTGAAGAACGAATAAGAAGTGGATCATTAAATAAGTTGCGTAAACGACGTAAAATATTACTCATCGCAGGCTGAGTTACACCCAGTTGCTCGGCAGCACGAGTCACGTTTTTTTCACGAAGAAGTACATCAAGATAAATTAATAGATTGAGATCGACCCGCTCCAGATTCATAAAATAAATACCGACAATAAAATCATGAAATTTATCTGATTATGCCATAACTACTAAGGCTTGTGTAAAAAATGGATGAAAAAATGACGTGTACTTTTGTACTAAAATTCGGCAGTTTTAAGACAAATTTGCTGAAGTGCCAGCACATATTTCTTAAATACTTATTATCTGTTTAGACCGATATTTTTAAGTGAGTGAAATAAAAATACGGAGCAATTTTGTTTATGCGATGTGATGTTCATAAAACAAAAAAATTAGATGAAATATCTCATTTACATGATCATTTGAAGACAGAATAACCAAGTATTTAGCTTGGTGAATTTGGGCAAAAATGGCGTAAAAAATGCTGTTTTTTTTAAAAGTGAATGCTCAGTCGACTTAAGTCTAATGAAGAATAATTCATCAAAATGTTTGAAAAATAGACAAAAAAATCAGCCAAATTTATTAATAAAATAATTTAAATACAAATACTTAAAAATATTGGTTAATTATTATAATACGACTTTAATCTACATATTTTTTAAATAAATACTGAAAATTAATGCAGAATATTGGATTAATTTTTTTAGTCAATCTACTCTGTGTCTATCGCAACGAAATGTTCTAAATCTGAACAATCATTCGAGGGTATGATTTTAGCCTTACGTTGCAGAAAAATCCTAATATTATTACAGGAACATATCATGTCTACATACTTAACAGCGATTGATGCAATCCGTGAATTAAAAGCAAAATTCGGAAGCACTTGGCGCGATATTAGCCCAGAAGATGCTGCACGTATGCAAATGCAAAACCGTTTCAAAACTGGTTTAGACATTGCGAAATATACAGCTGCTATTATGCGTCGTGATATGGCTGCTTATGATGCTGATTCTAGCAAATACACTCAATCATTAGGTTGCTGGCACGGTTTCATCGCACAACAAAAAATGATTGCGAACAAAAAATACTTCGGTACAACTGAACGTCGCTATATCTACCTTTCAGGTTGGATGGTTGCAGCTCTTCGTTCAGAATTCGGTCCACTTCCTGACCAATCTATGCACGAAAAAACTTCAGTACCTGCATTGATCGAAGAAATCTACACTTTCCTACGTCAAGCTGACGCGAAAGAATTAAACGACTTGTTCCGTGCGCTTAAAAAAGCAAACGAAGCTGGTGATACTGCTAAAGCTGCTGAAATCACTGCTCAAATCGACGGTTTCCAAACTCACGTTGTGCCAATTATTGCTGACATCGACGCTGGTTTCGGTAACGAAGAAGCGACTTACTTACTAGCTAAGAAAATGATCGAAGCGGGTGCTTGTGCACTTCAAATCGAAAACCAAGTATCTGACGCTAAACAATGTGGTCACCAAGCTGGTAAAGTTACAGTTCCACACGAAGACTTCATCGCGAAAATCCACGCTCTTCGCTATGCATTCTTAGAAATGGGTCTTGATGACGGTATCATCGTTGCTCGTACTGACTCTGAAGGCGCTGACTTGACTCAAAAAATCCCAGTGGTTAAAGAGCCAGGCGACATCGCTTCTCAATACATCAGCTACTTAGACACAACTGAAATTGACATTTCAGAAGCTCAAGAAGACGAAATCCTAATCAAGCGTAACGGTAAACTTCACCGTCCAAAACGTCTTGCTTCTGGCTTGTACCAGTTCCGTCCAGACACGCAAATTGACCGCGTTGTACTTGACTGTGTATCTAGCCTTCAAAATGGTGCTGACCTTCTTTGGATCGAAACTGCGACTCCAAACGTTGAAGAAATCGCTCACATGGTTAACCGTGTTAAAGAAACAGTTCCAAATGCGAAACTTGTTTATAACAACTCGCCTTCATTCAACTGGACTTTAAACTTCCGTCAACAAGCTTACGACCGTTGGGTTGCTGAAGGTAAAGACGTTTCTGCTTACGACCGTGCTAAACTAATGAGCGCTGAATACGATAACTCTGAATTAGCTGCTGAAGCTGACGAAAAAGTTCGTACGTTCCAAGCTGATGCTTCTCGTGAAGCGGGCGTGTTCCATCACTTGATCACACTTCCGACTTACCATACAGCTGCTCTTTCTACTCACGAGCTTGCTCAAGGTTACTTCGGCGACCAAGGTATGCTTGCTTATGTAGCTGGCGTTCAACGTAAAGAAATCCGCGGTACGATTTCTTGTGTTAAACACCAAGCAATGGCTGGTTCTGACATCGGTGACGACCACAAAGAAATCTTCGCTGGTGACAACGCGCTTAAAGCGGGTGACGATGCGAAAAACACAATGAACCAATTCGCTGCTCACTAAGCATTGAACTGATTCGAAAAAAAGCCCAGCGAAAGCTGGGTTTTTTTATGGCCTTAAAATCGTGTTGAATTTAGGTTCTGTTGATATTTCATAATGACAGCCAAATAAATATGTAAGCTAAGGCAACTGATTTTTCATAGTTCTGCTTGAGTCTTGCAAATGTATTCTGGATTGTTTTTTTGGATAGATAGCAAGCCAAACTGGGACAACTCTTAAATAAGCTTTTGAAATTGAAAAGATTTGAATGAAATATTTGAAGCAAAGAAAAGTGGTGGAATGGAGCAGAGATAGAGTATTACATTATTGAAGAAGCCTTTAGTGGCAGGTTTGTGCGCCTTTAATCAACAACTCATCGGAATTAAAACAAATACGCTATATCTACACTTGTATATTTAATAAGCTTTCTTTGCGCTAAAAAAGCGACACTTATCTGATGGCTTTGGTCAAAAGGTATGCATAAAAACAAATGAATGGACAATAAAAATGGAAAAAAATCTCTGGATCAGGACACTTCTTTGTATGACAGTTACGGTGTCGCCACTTATTTTCGCAGCGACAACCACTGCACCCGTTCCACCCAATAGCCAGCAAGTCTTTTTTGTCGGCAATAATTGGGATGGTACGGTTACAGTGATCAATCCTGCAAAAAACTATCAGAAAGTTGGTGTCATCAATATGGTGCCCGACAAAAAACAACGCCTCACTGAAATTTACATCAACCCAGTAAAATTAATCGCTTATAGCTATATTCGTAATACGGCAGGAGAGGGAAATGATCAATTGGTCGATGACATGTATTCCACACCAGATGGCAAATCGGTGGTTGCATCACGCCCAAGTTATGCAGATGTAGTCTCGATTAACATTGCAACGGGGAAAATCAATTGGCGCACACCCGTTGAAGGATTTCGAGCAGACCATATGGCGGTTTCACCCGATGGGCAACAAGTTGCTGTTTCAGCATCTTCAGGGAATGTTGTACATGTACTCGATATCAACACGGGCAAAGAATTAGGACGTTTTGCGACGGGCGATAAACCACATGAAAATATCTATTTTGCCAACGGTACTAAAATTCTAAATTCAGCCATTGGAAATGTCGAAACAGCCATGGATGCATCTTGGCAAGATTTTACTAAAGGCAAACGCTATATCACGATCGCAGATGCTCAAAATTATAAAGTCCTTAAAAAAATCGATTTTAGACCTGCTTTAGATGCCGTGGGACGAAAAGATCTGTCTAACTCAGTTCGACCGATTGTATTTAGTAAAGATGAATCCAAAATCTATGCTCAGGTCTCATTTTTTAATGGTCTGGTCGAATATGATCTCAATCAAGACAAAGTCACGCGCATTGCACAGCTTCCGGGAAGTACAACGATTCCCTCAGATCGCACCAAATGGGTGAATGACTCACGCCATCATGGGCTTTCAATCAGTGGTGATGGTGAAAAACTGTGTGTCGCAGGAACCATGGATGATTATGCCACTATAGTAGATCGTAAAACTTTGACCGCGGCGAAATTGATTGCTGCAGGTAAACCGTATTGGGCAACGCAAAGCCCAGATGGAAAACGCTGTGTAATTTCTGAAAGTGCGACAGATGCAGTAACAGTGATTGATTTCGCGACAGGTGAAAAAGTCATCACAGTTCCAGTTGGCAATCACCCACAGCGTGTTCGTTTGGGTTATGCGCCAGCAGGATGGGGCAACTAATAATTTAGATAAAATTAAATAAAAAGGTAAATTCAGAGTCAAATCGGCTCTGAATTTTTTAAATATCAGAAGGTGTCTAGAGACTGCATCATGAATAAAAAATGGATTGTTTTAGGTTTGACGTTTAGTTTAATTTTATGGTTGATGATTCAGTTTTTAAAACCACGGCAGCAGGAGGTTCATGAACAGCTACCTTTAGATCAACAAAAAGTGTCCGAAACACATTCAGATCAAACCACGGAAAATGTTTTACAGCATTCAAGTTCCAAACCCAAACAAGAAAGACAAGATAATGAAACGCACACCCAGTTATTACAGCAACGTGAACAGGTATTTCAACAATTTCAGCAAATAAACACACAGATGAGTCAGGGGCAGCAGCCGAATCAAAATCAAGTACTCGCTTTACTCGAGCAGCAATACAGATTGGTTGAAAAAGGCGTCGTGAACGTGGATGAAGCTATTTCATCTATTCAATATTTACGCCAAATACTTCCCGAAATGGATCGATTTTTAGATGGGCAGCAAGCTAAATTGGAACAACTCAAAAATTGAATAAGGCGGATTAAATCAGCTTTTGAAGGTGAACAAACTTGAATAAAAATTTTTAACTGATGTTACGCAGTAACATCAAAGCGCAATTTGCTTCAAATAAAACAACGATACGCGGTAACGTCATCCGCAAGTGTTTAAGACAGGACTACTTCTAATCAAAAATGTTTTTGTGATGCTTTGAATAATTTGACGGTAGTGAACGAGTTTTGCGGATGACAATGGTTTTGGGTACTTTTGCCGAAACAAAAGTATCTCCAGCCGAAGGCTAATCTCTTTATTTAATCCTTAGATGTAAGACTCCGTCGAATAGGCTTAAAATTATTTTAAAAATACGAAATTACTTTTATGTGCGTAACATCAGTTTTTAAGAAAAGAACAGGAGTCGAATAGCGCAGAAATAGAATAGTGAATTTTTTAGAATATTTTTGAATTGAGTTGAATGCTGAAAATTCATTTAATGACTTGGAAGATAAACACTCCGAAGATGCCGCTGCAAATGTCGTGACCCTGAACCCGATGAGTTCAAGGTGGACGCGACGTACACTCGCTGGGTTTCCCACACGAGGAGGGCATACGCTCAGAATATACAGAATACATCCATAAGTTTAAGTATCGGCAGGGGATTAGACCTAGCTGGCGAACACCTCAGAGATGTACTCAGTATAACGAATTCAGCGTTATTGGCAAATCACCAAACGCTGACAAAGTGTTTAAAATGAAGCAATCGGGCAAAGTATAATCACTAAACCACCGATTAATCAGTCAATTCTTCCACTTGTTCCAAAATATTTTGCAACAAAAGTTCGCAGTTTGCATATTCTTGCAAACTCTTATTCATCGACAGGACTTCTTGCATTAACTCAAGTGCGACCATAATGATCAACTTGCTTGGTTCCATACGTGGCGCTTTACGACGAAATTCATCGTATTTGTCATTCAGCAGCTGCGCTGCACGTTCTAAATCTGCTTGTTGGTCAGAAGTCGTTGCTAAACGGAAACTATGACCTAGAACTTTTAAATCAACTGCAATTTGTTCACTCATGATCAAACTTCCTCATTACTTTCAGTCGGATGTGCCAATTGTTGAATTTCTTGTGCATGTTGATCTTGAGCAGTACCTAAAATTGCTAAACGTTGAATAATCGCTTCAACTTTGGCCTTGGCATGTTCATTTTTTTGTAGCAGACGTTCACGTTCTTGCTTTAAACCTTGAATTTCTTGCTGAGCATGACGTTGTTCATTTTGCATTTTTTCTTTGACGATACGTAACTCATTACGCTCTGCCAAAATTTCCTGAAAACGATTTTTTAGATCAGTACAGCTTTTTTCGAGGCGGCTGTATCGGTCAGCCAAAGCAGTTGCATCAGTATTGAGCTGTTGAAGTTGAGCACGTGAATCAGTTAATTGCTCATTCAGTGTTTCAATTTCTTCTTGTTTCGAGGTGATAATGCCGTTCTTATGTACAATTTGAGCATGATGCTGCTCATTTGATGAGTTTTTCTCATCATGTAAGGCACCATTTTCGCTTTCAAATTGCGCCAGTCGCGTTTTTAAAACGCTAATATGCGCTTGGAGACGCTGTAATTCTTCTAACATAACGTAGTCGCACAGTCTTGCAAACAAAGGTAATATATACGAAGTATAGAGATTGGATAAGCGAATGCAAGACGATATTTCAGGTTGGTCAGATTGGTCCCACAATTTTTCTAAAATTGAAGAAATTTCAAGCCCAAGTGAGTTACATGGTTTACTCACTGGTATAGTTTGTGTGTCACAACCACCGAGTCGTGAAGAGTGGCAACAAATTTTAGCAACACTTGATGTAGCTGAATTAGATGAAGATGCATTGGCATTGTTAACTGAAGAAGCAGAAGATGTTGCTCATTCACTTTCAGATGATGAACTCGACTATCTTCCTTTATTACCAGATGATGATCACTTACTTGGTGAACGTGTGCAAGCCTTGGCAGACTGGTGTGCAGGTGTGGTTCTTGGTTTTGGTTTAGCGGCAGGACATCTGCGTACCAATGAACAAGAATTGATTGAGCATTTACAAGATGTTGCTTCAGTAGAATTTGAAGATTCAGATGATGATGAAGAAGGTGAAGAAAGCTATCAGGAATTATACGAATTTGTTCGTTTAATCCCAGTGAGTCTGTCGATGGGACGTACCAAAGTTGATGTTTCAGAAACACCGTTGCTACAACTGAGCGCTAAAAATTCATTGGCTCAAGCGGGCAATGTGGTTGAAATGTTCACCCCACACCGTCCAAGTTAAGGCATTCTTTTTGCATTAATAATTAATAGATGATGGGCTCTATCTAAGGAGTTCATCATCCTATTAAATCAATCATAGTCCAAGCGTATAAGAAGCATATCAATGAAGAAATTAACTCAAGCAGATTTTCAGGAACGTCGTGACATCCTTGCAGGTGAAATGGGCTTACGCAGTATCGCAATTATTGCCACGAGCAAAGAAGCCATGCGAAACCGTGATGCCGACTATAAATTCCGTGCTGATAGTAGTTTCTTTTATTTAACAGGTTTTGCTGAACCTGAAGCGGTTGCAGTGATTGAAACCTTTGATAGCGAAGAAGAAGGTTATAGCTATAGTTTGTTCTGCCGTGAACGTGACCGTGAAATGGAAATTTGGAATGGTTACCGTGCGGGTATTGATGGCGCGATTGATGACTATGACGCGGATGAAGCCTTTGCTATCGATTTATTAGACGAAGAAATTTTAGAAAAATTACAAAATAAAGATAAATTATTTTACCGTATCGGGCAGCAAGCAGATTTTGATGCCCGTGTGGCGCAGTGGATTGCAGCTGCAAGCGGTGAATCACGTAAGGGTGCAAGTGCGCCGGCACAAGTCATTCAATTGGATCGCATTATCGATGAAATGCGTTTGCATAAGTCTGATGATGAACTCGAATTGATGCAGATTGCTTCGGATATTTCAGCAGAAGCGCATACCCGCGCCATGCAAACAGTCAAACCGGGCATGATGGAATATGCACTAGAAGCAGAACTGAATTATGTCTTTGGTATAAATGGCTGTGTACCGTCCTATAACAGCATCGTTGGTGGTGGTGAAAATGGCTGTATTTTGCACTATGTGGAAAATGACAAAGAATTGAAAGATGGTGATTTGGTACTGATTGATGCAGCGTGTGAATATCAACTGTATGCCTCAGACATTACCCGTACTTTCCCTGTTAACGGTAAATTCAGCCCTGAACAAAAAGCACTTTATAATGTCGTGCTCGATTCGCAAATTGCGGCGATTGATGCTGTGCGTATCGGCAACTCGTATAAAGAACCGCATAACGTTGCAGTGCGTATTTTAGTTCAAGGTTTGCTTGATTTGGGCATCATGCAGGGAGATATTGACGAAATCATCGCAAAAGAAGGTTATCGTCAGTTCTATATGCATGGCACAGGCCACTGGCTCGGTATGGACGTGCATGACGTTGGTTCATATAAACAAGACGGTGAATGGCGTGCCTATGAAGAAGGTATGGTCGTGACTGTTGAGCCGGGGCTTTATATTGCGCCAGATGATGAAACTGTTGATGAAAAATGGCGTGGTATTGGTATCCGTATTGAAGATGATGTTGTAGCAACTCAAAATGGTCCACGTGTTTTAACCGCTGCAGTGGTGAAATCTGTAGAAGAGATTGAAGCGCTGATGGCGAAAGCGAAAGCCGCTTAAGTTTATACAGTATTTAAAAAAGCCGGTCAGATGATCGGCTTTTTTTTATCTATAAGCAGTCATATAAATACTAATCATACAGACAATGTTAATTAGCAATGTAGTTGATTTTCTGATGTTAAGTTTTTACAAAAATTAGATATAAGTCTTTTAAAATTAATCGTATAAATTTTTTATTTTAATCATAATTATGGGCGTTAGAAAAGCTGGGGTGGTTATTCCCTTTAATGGCAATCAACAGGATATAGAAAGACTGGTAAATGATTGGCTGGTTTATTTTGAAGAAAACTCAAAATCTGCATTAGATATAGAGTGGCTGACGGATCATGTTGTTTGTATCAATAGTGCCGGATTAGCGCATTTTGCTTTTACTGAACCTGAAAAATGGAGCAGCTTGCTGAGCAGTGGGTTACCGATTAAATGGATGATATTCTTTGATTTTGCAGACACAAATTCAAGCTATAGCTATGCGTTTTATAAAGAGGGTGCAGAAATTAGATGTGTCATTCAAGCGGAAGAAGATGAACTTTACATGGATAGGCAAATACAAGATTTTGAAAAAGAATGGTTAAACTTTTCAACAAGATATTTATACGAATATGTTGAAAATGGCAAAATTCAAAAAAAATGGATGACTGATTTAAACAGTTTAAAAGAAGAGATCAATGAAGATTTGGAAAGCTATTATCAATATTATTATTTTAGCGAAAAGGATCATTTAATTTATCATACTCAATTGGTTCGGCTGTTATTGATTGAACTCTTTAAAATCTATGTCGGTTTTGAAATCTTTGATAGTGATTATAATCCAGTAAAGAAAATAAAGTTTAAGTATAACAATCAGCGTACTTATGATGATTATTTAAGTTTAGCATCAAGAGGGGATATTGCAGCCCAAATTAAATTGGGTGAAATGTATGAAATGGGATGCGGCGTCGAAAAAAATGATTTAACAGCACAAGGATGGTATCAAAAAGCGGTTGATCAAGGGGATGATGCGGCGATGCTGAAGTTAGCAGCGCTGTTGTTCAAAAAACCATGTAAAACAGAGGTTCATATTGCTTTAGATCTACTGAATCAGTCAGTGGAAAAGGGAAATATAAACGCAAGAACGGCCCTTGCTGAAATATATGAAAAGGGCGAAATTCTTGATCAAGATTATAATCTAGCTATGAACTTGTACAAGCAATCGGCAAAACAAGGCTGTGCAATTGCCCCCTATAAAATTGGTTTAATGTATGAGCTGGGTAATGGTGTAAATCTAGACTTAAAGATAGCAAAGCGCTGGTATCACCAAGCGGCGAATGCTTTTAATCAAGATGCAGAAATTCGATTACAGAAATTAATCCAGTATTTTAATGCTTAACTTCCTAAGCACCTTATTTAAATTACTGATGTTACTGCGTAACATCAGTTAGGCAGAATAACAAGGCACTTTTTATGAAGGGCGATGTGAATCATTTGAATGAGGAAGCTGATGCTTGAAATTAAAATGATCTGTGGTTGAGCCGGAAATTTAATCGGCTCAGTCATTTTTATTGTGATTTTAAGTGATTCGCTATTTTTTGAGATGAATATTTACGGCGAGAGATGATTTATTTTGTATTTATTCAGTGCAAATACCCGCAACAAATTTGTATTTCATTATAAAAAATCATGCCCTTGATGTAAGATAAAATCCATTACAGATTATATGTATTTCGAGTGAATTTCCTAAATTCGAATACTTGATAAAAAAGGAAGTAAGCATGCAGCAAGAAGTCATCATTGTCGGTGGTGGTATGGTCGGTTTAAGTCTGGCACTCATGTTGGCCAAAGCCAAAATTGGCGTAAAACTTTTAGAAGCCATTAAATACCCAAATTATGATGATGCAAACCTTGCGCCTTATCACTCTAGTTTTGATGCGCGAAACAGCGCCTTGTCACGCCGTACGGTGCAGATTTATCAAGAACTTGGTCTGTGGGATGCTTTGCAAGAACATGCCACGCCTATTTTAGAGGTGAATATTACAGAGCAAGGCAGTTTTGGTAAGGCACGACTAAAAGCAGAACAAGAAAAAGTCGAAAGCTTTGGACAAGTCATTGAAAATGCATGGCTCGGTCGTGTGTTGCTCACAGAAGTCAAAAAACAACCATTAATCGAATTAATTGATGGCGTACAAGTGACTTCACTGACGCAAGATGCAGACTTTGCATATATAGAAGCACAGCGTGCTGAAGAACAGCTCAAACTACAATCTAAAATCGTGATTGCCGCAGATGGCCGTGATTCATTCTGCCGCAAAGCCCTAGGCGTTGGCGCATCAGAACATGACTATGACCAAGTGGCGATTGTCACTACGGTGCAAACCTCTAAACCGCATGCTCATGTCGGTTTCGAGCGCTTTAGTCCACTTGGCCCGTTAGCGCTATTGCCACTTCCGGGTGAATACCGCCGCTCAGTGGTTTGGCCTGTTCCTAAAGGAACTGAAGGCGAGTGGATGGGTGATGAAAATGATCAGCACTTCTTAGATGCCTTACAAGAAACCTATGGCGACCGTGCAGGTAAATTCCAAAAAACGGGTAAACGTTTCAGCTTCCCATTATCCCAAGTGCTTGCAGAAAAACAAGCTGTCGGCCGTGTAGTGCTGATGGGCAATGCTGCACATACCATTCATCCAGTGGCGGGTCAGGGTTTTAACTTATGTATGCGTGATGCCTATGTACTGCACCGTTATTTAACAGAGCAAAGTACCCAAGGTGCAGATTTGGGTGATGCAGCTATGTTGCTGGATTATGAAAAATCGCGCCTGACCGATCAGCAGCGGGTGATTAAATTCTGTGATTCAGTTGTACGTGGTTTTAGCAACCAGAATCCAATTTTAAAACTCATTCGCAATACAGGATTAGTTGCCTTTGACACCATTCCGGGGATCAAGCCTTTGGTCGCGAATTATGCAATGGGGCTAAAAGCATGAGTTTCAATCAAACAGATGTACTGGATGCTGTGATTGTCGGCGGTGGCTTGGTCGGTGGTTTAACGGCATTGTTATTGGCGCAGGGCGGTGTGCAGGCTACGGTATTGGATGCGGCACCTATATTGGATGCAGAAAAAACCAAAAGTATTGCGAATCCTCGAGTTTTGGCGCTCAGTCAAGCCACTATTCATTTACTCAAGACCGTGGGTGTTTGGGAAAAGCTTGCTCGTCAGCAGCCTTATACAGGCATGCAGGTGTGGAATAAAAATGGCTATGGCGAAATCAATTTTGGCCATGCTACAGAGCAAACGCCATCAGTTGAGCAAGCTTTAGGTTCAATGGTTGAACCAAGTGTTTTGAATTTAGCTATTCAAGAAAAAATGCTAGAACAACTCGAAGACTACCGAACCCAAGTCAAGGTAAGTCGAGTTGAGCGTGGCGTTGGTGTATGGATCATTCACCTCGCAGATGGTACCCAGCTCAAAACAAAACTGGTGGTTGGAGCAGATGGTGCAAACTCATTTGTCCGAGAACAAGCTTTCATCGATCTAGATGTCTTGGACTATAAACAGGCGGGTGTGAGCTGTGCAATTAAAACCGCCCAACCGCATCAGCATGTAGCGCGTCAAATTTTCTTAGAAACTGGGCCTTTGGCATTTTTGCCGATGGCGAGTCTGAAAAAAGAAGAAAGCGGTTATTGGCAATCCATTGTGTGGACCTTACCAGATGATTATGCCGATGAATATGTCGCTTTATCCGATGTGGAATTTACTGCGTTGCTCACTCGAGAAAGCCATCACATGCTCGGCGAGGTCTTAGAAGCAACGCCACGTGCTAAATTTCCATTGAAGGCACGAGCTGCACAGCAATACGTTCATGATGGTCTGGCGCTGATTGGAGATGCGGCCCATGTGATTCATCCGCTTGCAGGACAAGGCGTGAATATTGGCTGTTTAGATGCAGCAGTACTTTGCGATGTGCTTTTGACCGATAAAAAACGGGGTGTGTGGGCACATGAACAAAGTTTGAAGCGCTATGAGCACCGCCGTAAAGGGCAAAACGATGCCATGATGCATAGTATGTCCGCAATTGGTTGGTTAGAAACTACAACTTTTTCTCCTGTGGTGTGGGCGCGAAACTTTGGTTTAAAACAAGTGGAAAATCAGACTGTTCTTAAAGATGCATTTATGGCTCAAGCCAATGGTCTGAGTATTTTAAAAGATACAATCTACGCAGCTTAGGTCAAAGTCAGATATTTTTTAGACAGTCGTATAAACAAGGTTACGATTTTGATTAAAAAAGATACGATTTTTTGATTGTGGGTACTAGTCGAAATGCTCAGAGATTGCTAAATTTCTGTTAATTTAAAACCAGCCATTCGCTGGCAAACAGAAGTCATTCGCGGGGAGAACACAATGACTGATATGAACGATTATGATGATCCAGAAGATTCAGTAGTTGATGAAGATGAAGCACAAGCAGCTGAAAAAGGTGCAGGTGACGCAGCTGATTCTGCCTCTGATGGTGACACCTCTGAAGCTGAAACATTAACAGTGACTGCAAAACTAAAACAACGTCAGGCGCTTGAAGATGAAGTTGCTGCGTTCTTAGCGCGTGGTGGTCGTATTACCGAAGTCCCTCCAGACGAATCGGCAAAAGATTAAAAATGAAAAAACACCACGTCATGTGGTGTTTTTTTTTGCTTCATTCGCTTGTGCGAGGATGCATGTCATTCAGTTCTTAACTCTGTAGCATGTTTGCTCAAGAAGTTAAGTCGTTAATAAGATGTGAAATCGCTTCAAGCCGTCTTTGGCTTCATATATTTACGACTGATCGCGTAAATAGGATAGAACACAAAATGCAGTAAAAGCAAAAACATACAATTAATAATAAATGCAGCAATATACGGCGGTGCATGCATGGCCGCCACAGCAGCGACAAAAGATTGAAAAAGTAATACCGCACTCAAAACGACATAAGCCCAATAGCGATGCCTATCCCAAAATTGGCTCAGTTTCAGTAAATTACCGACTACAAAATAGAGGGAACAATATCCACAGACCATCGCAATCGCGCTATGATCGGCCGTCATTTGCTCGCCACTAATATAGTGCGGATAGGGTTGAATGCCAGTAAAAATAATATGTACAAGGGCCGTGAGCCAAACCAGATTAAAGAGAATGAACACCAGCGGTTTTTTGACAGACAGATTTATGGACATGTTATAAGCAACTTTTTTCATTCTATTTAAATTATTGTAAGGAATAGCTTATGGAACCCGTAGGTTCCATAAGCGGTTTAAATTAAAAGAAAAAATTAAGCTTAATCGTTCGCTTGGGTTAACTCTAAAGCACGTTGATAGGCCACTTTCTTTTTAATCCCAGTTAAATCTGCAGCCAATTGAGAGGCAGCTTTAACGGACAAATCTTGAAGTAAACGTGTTAGCAATTTGTCTAACTTTTCTTGCTCTAGGTCTTTTTCTTCGGTCGCACCACCAATCACCAAAACGATTTCGCCTTTTTGCTGATTGTGATCAGATTCGACAAAATGAACCAATTCACCCAAAGACATTTTTTTAATAGTTTCAAATGTTTTGGTAATTTCACGTGCAAAGCCCACAGGACGATCTGCACCAAAGACATTCGACATATCTTTTAGGCAATCCACAATACGGTGCGGCGCTTCATAAATAATCATGGTTTGAGTTTCGTCTTTCAGTTTTTCCAATGCTAAAAGACGTTGTGACTGTTTAGAAGGTAAAAAGCCTTCGAAACTAAAACGGTCACTGGGTAGGCCGACAGCACTGAGAGCAGCAATGGCAGCACAGGCACCTGGCACAGGAATGACACGAATATTTTTTTCTTGTGCAGCTCGAACCAATTTAAAGCCAGGATCACTGATCAATGGCGTGCCTGCATCACTGATTAGCGCCATATTTTCACCCTTTTCGAGGCGTTCAATCAGCTGGTCTATTTTGTTACTTTCGTTATGGTCGTGGCAGGCGGTTAAAGGTGTATTGATACTAAAATGTTTAAGTAATTGTGCGGAAGTTCGTGTATCCTCGGCGGCAATAATTTTAACCGACTTCAATACCTCAATTGCACGATAACTAATATCATCTAAGTGCCCGATTGGAGTTGCAACAACAAATAACTGAGCACTCATAGGTTTCTCCATGTTGGATAATAAGAACAAAATTTTGGGTCTTTGCCTTTTAAGCAGTCTGTTTACTGCTGCACAGGCAGACGTCTTGGTCATTCTACCTGAATCTGGCCCTATGGCGCGAGCCGCATCCAGTATTAAGCAAGGTTTCAATAGCGCATATCAATCGTCAGACTACAAAGTGCCCATTAAGTTTGTAGATTCAAATCAAAAGCAAATTGCAGCGATATTGAAGCAACAGGTCAATAAAAAAACTCAATTGGTGATTGGTCCTTTAGCACGTCAAGATGTAGAAGCACTTGTAAAAGCAAAGCCTAAAGTCCGCGTGTTGGCTTTAAATGAAACGACGAGCCAAATTCCAAACGTCTGGCAGTACAGTCTATCAAAACGTGATGATGCTTTAGCACTCCAAAAAGTCTTCGAAAAAGACAAACTAGCGCAAGTGTTAGTGTTACGTCAGCCTGCAACAGAGGCAGAACATGAATTACTACTCATGTCCTTAATTAGTCAAAGTTCAGTGCCGATTCAAGTGGTTGAACAACTCCCAACGAAGCTGGACAAAAATCAAGGGGTGCTGTTGCTGGGCAATAATGAATGGTTAAACAGTCAAAAAAAACTACCTAAAGCAAAACTATATAGCGTCGCCAATGCGATTGAAGCCACAAAGCCCATTCCTGTAGGGCTGAAATTTTGTGATGCACCTGCATTGCATGACGCGCGTTGGCCTGACCTGATCCGAGCTTATGAGGAAAACCCAGTAGATATGCCATATCAACGTCTTTTAGCTTTTGGCGGAGACACATGGCATATCGCAAAACAATATTTGCAAGAACCGAAATTAAAAAGCATTGAGTTTCAGGGGCGAACAGGGCTAATCAAAATTAGTCAAAATAATATTCAGCGTGTTCCTCACTGCTATGAGCGAAGTAAAAAAGGCATCGTGGCGATCTCACTTTAGGGATGAAACGATGCAGCTAAACTTAGAGCAGATGAATTTGGGACAGATGAATCTGGGGCAGTGGGCAGAACGGCAAGCGCTGCGTTTGGTTAAGCAGCAAGGCTATGTACAGGTGCAACAGAATTATCATAGTCGTTATGGTGAAATTGATTTGATCGTTGCACGTGGTCAAGAATTGGTGTTTATTGAAGTTAAAGCCCGTTCGAATACCCGCTATGCCCAAGCCATCGAAAGTATCTCAATTCACAAACAACGTAAGATGATGAAGACTGCGTTGAATTTTTTAAATGAACAGTCACATTTTCAAAATTATTATTGTCGCTTTGATGCAATTTGTTTTGATTTTTATCAACACTTTGCAAAAACACTACAGCAAGACTTTTCTAAATACCCGTATCATCAGCAATGGATTGAAAATGCTTTTACTTTTGATCAAGAGTTGATTAATCTCTGATAAAACAAACTGTGTAAACGCATAGAAAAATACGTGTGGAAATTTGAGGAGTCGTGCTGAGTGGTTAAGCGTATTGCAATAACGATGCTTTGTGTCGCAAGTTTATCTGGCTGTGCGAGTTTTATTTCGAATGGAACAGGATCAGCACCTGTAGGAACTGAAAGCGGCGCACGCTCATTGGGACAAGTTTTTATTGACTCTTCCATTGTTCGAACAGCAAAAATTAACTTATATAAATTAGATACTCGTTTTAAACAGTCACGTGTCAATATTGAAAGTTTTCATGGCAATGTCTTATTGACTGGGCAAGTGCCAGATAATCATTTAAAAGAATTGGCAGAAGAAAATGTCCGTTCAATGAGTGATGTCAAAACTGTACATAACTATATTACAGTGGGTAATCAGATCAGCTATAGCACCATCATGCAAGATACTGCGGTTACTGCGAATACCCGTGGTTTGATTATGAAAGCGCCTGTGGTATCTGACAGCAAAGTACACATTCATACTGAAGATGCTGTTCTTTATGTGATGGGCCGTTTAAACAGTGCGGAAATCACAGACTTAAATCAAATCTTGCAACAAGTGGGTAATGTAACGCGAATTGTCACTTTAATCGATAATATTGATCAGAACCCAAATCCACAGGCACGTTCAATTAACTCAAGTTACACCACACCTGCTGTAGGCAATGTGCAACCTGAAGTACAAACGCCTGTAGCGATAGATCCGGATGCTGTCGATCCAAATGCTCAATAAAATGTCGGAAATGATGCTGTAAAATATGAATCAATGGTCTCTGCGGCTTCAGCAAAAAATGGATTTGGCTAAATCTTTATACCGAAATTTTCGGTTATATGATTTTGGCAGTTATGCATTAAATCGACTGACACCCAAACAAGGATATCATGTTCAAAACAATATCCCTTATGGTCTAAAAGCGCGCCATCGCCTAGATTTGTATCGCACGTCAGCACCTCGTCAGCAACGTCCACTCATCGTGTTTGTACATGGTGGGGCGTGGATGCATGGTGACAAAAAGGACTATGGATTCATTGGTGAAGCTTTTGCCAAAGAAGGCTTCGATGTTGCTGTCATTAATTACCATCTCGCACCTGAATATATTTTTCCGGCTTCAATTGATGATCTTAGCCTTGCATTAAACTATTTGACGCAGTCTCAGCATAAGTTGCAGATTGAAGTGGAAAATGTGGTGTTAATGGGACATTCGGCAGGGGCATTTAATGTCATGTCTGCACTGTATCATCCGACGCCTTATCAGCTACAAGTGAAAGAGAATATTCGTGCAATTGTGGGATTGGCAGGGCCATATCATTTTGATTATAAAGGTGATCCGATTTGTGCAGATGCCTTTGATCAAAATGTACCGTATCAACAAGTGATGCCGTATTATTTTGTTGAGCACAATCAAGTGAAGCATTATCTATTTACTGCGGATAAAGACAATATCGTTGGCTATAGCAATAGTGAAGATTTAGATCGTCGATTAAAAGCCTCAGGCAACCACAGTCAGTTGATTCAAATCCCACGTGTTGGGCACATCACGATGATTGGTTCAGTTTCGAGTTTATTTAGTCGCTTCTTTAAAACCAAAGCTGAAATCATGCGTGTACTCGATGAAATTAGTCCACGCTAGTAGATAGCTTTCATAAGTCAAAAAAATGATCATTAATTCGTAGCAAGATTAATACTGAAAGCCCTTCTTCCTCTAAGATGAGGGAAATTTTTCATATAAATCCTCTCCTTCTTGCGCGTAATTATGCTCATCCTTGAAAAGGAGAGGGAATATTTTTGTGAATTAAGTATTGATTTAAAATTGATTTATGAAAGAAGTTTAGTGTTTGACGTTAAATACTAATTTAAGTAATAAAAAAACCACCATATTTTGGTGGTTTTTTTCTTCTTAGATTTGAATTCCAATTAGGCAGATTTCGCGTAAATATTGGCTTGTATCCACAGGTTGCCACGAATATATTGCCCAACATTGAAATCTTTATGCGCCGGATTTCGTGTTGCAACACGAACAATCACCGCTTCTTGGTTTTCTTCGTGGATTAAGGTCACATCATACAGCGTATAGTCTTGCTCTTTAAATTGCATGGCAGTTTTGCCAACAATATGCCCTTGGAACCAAGCTTCGTCTTCTTGGCCAAGATTTTCACCATATAGGTATGCAACCATTTTAGAAAAATCGACGGTGACTGGTGCTTTGTCATCTTCAGACTTCGGTTGCCACGCTTTAATCTGTTCGTGTAAGTCTGCAGGGGCAACACCATTATTTGCTGTCAAGATATCGTTTAAAGCACGATGATGTTTTATCGATGCAGGATCGTCAACGACGAGCTGTTCATGTTCAGCGACAGCTTCAAGTTCATAGGCCCAAGCATTGAGTTGCACACTGTAGCTTGCATCTTTTTCATATTGGTCGTGATTGACGCTATATAAACTATCAAAAGCATACACACTGGTATTTGCGCCTAAGTCGAGGCAAAGCACAGCTTGCGTATTGGATTTACAGGTAATAATACGTTCAATGGTGGCTTTGGTTTTATATGGGCTATCAAAACTTGGAAATGCAGTTTTAACGGCTTTAGGTTTATTATTTTCTACCGCAATCACTTGGCACAGTTGAATCGACGCTTGTGATGGACCTTGAATCAGCCAGGTACTTTGATCCATATCAGATTCTTGTGCGCATAAGCCCATCGGCATAATGGGTGCATCCAATGCCTGACCCAGCCAAACTGGTACATCCGTTGTCGGGTTGCCTGTAAGCAAATTCCAATGTTCAACATGACTACCAAAAGTTTGATCTTCAATAGTGATAATTTCAGGGCTATTTTGTTTTTTCATATGCACAATTGATATTGGGTTGGTTTCATAATTAATAAATCGAGGGTTATTTGAAATTTTCAAGTCACCGACGTCATATTTATCATGAAATCATGCATAAAAAATGTTTTCAGTAGGATTTAAATGTAAAAGCATTGGAAAATAAGCCCAAGTTGGAGTCAATTTGCAGCTTTTCGATTCTCATGATTAGAGAAATGTAGATCCATTCAGCGGATGCAGATCCCCAAATTGTCATGTAGATTTGTTACTATGAGTCATGTTTAAAAGTGAATGGAAAATCAGTGCTGCCATTTAAATTATGGGTGGATGCAGATGCGTTACCACGCATTTTACGTGATGTAATTATTCGGGCTTCTGATCGTTACCAGTTAGAAGTCACTTTTGTCGCCAATCAAAATGTTGGGATAACGCCTTCGGTGCGGATTAACTCGATTCAAGTCATGAGCGGGGCGGATGCCGCGGATAAAGAAATTATTCAGCGCATGAAAGAGCACGACATCGTGATGACACAGGATATTCCACTTGCTGCTGAAGTGATTGAGCGGGGCGGTATAGCGATACATCCACGCGGTGAGATTTATACCACAGCAAATGTCAAAGCTCGTCTACATTTACGCGACTTTATGGATACATTACGGGGCGCAGGTGTGCAAACTGGTGGTCCAGCACCGATTTCAGAACGAGATAAGCGCGAATTTTCTAGTAGCTTAGATCAAACCATTCAAAAGCAAAAACGTAAAACGGCGCAGAAGTAAAACCATGCCATCTAAAACAAATCTAGCGACGACCTATGCGTTGTTGGTCTTTATTTGGTCGACAACGCCACTTGCCATCGTTTGGAGTGTAAGTGATATCAATGCGTTTTGGGCGATGACATTACGCTTTTTTATTGCGTTACCCTTGGCTGTCGCATTATTGTTTATTTTTAAACATAAACTGCCGATGGATAAAACCTCCCTGCACAGTTATTTGGCGGGGGCATTTAGTTTTATTGGTTCTCAGATTTTTACCTATATGGCAACGGCCTATCTCAGCTCAGGCATTATTGCCCTGATGTTTGGTTTGGCACCAATTATGACGGGTCTGATCGGTCGTTTCTTCTTTCATACCTATCTGCATCGCTTGCAATGGATTGGGATGTTGATTGCCGTTTGTGGTTTAGCCATTATTTGCTTAGGGGGCAGTGATCAGCACGTACAACCTGTTGGCATCGTCTTAATGTTAATGAGCGTATTCGTCTACTGTATGTCGATTTTTTGGGTGAAAAAAGTCAATGCGCCATTGCAGCCCATGTCTCAAGCCACAGGTTCGATTCTCATCTCAACATTATTTTCTGCTGCAATGCTACCGTTTATTTGGCAGTATGCACCGACACAGATGCCTTCAACTAAAGCGCTCATCGGCTTATTTTATGCGGTGATTATGGCTTCATTGATTGCAATGTTTTGTTATTTCAAACTGGTACAAAACATTAAGGCGACAACCTTATCATTAACAACGGTACTTACACCGATGCTCGCGATGTTGTTCGGGGCACTGTTAAATGATGAAAAATTGACCTTGATGGTGTTCTTGGGGGCGATTGTATTGTTGACCGGTTTATTTGTGTATTTCTACAAAGATTTACAGGCAAGTCGTGAGCTTGCCCGAAAAACACAAGCTCCGAATTAAAGCTTCTGCTGAGTCAGGGCGATGCATTCAGCCAATTTAACCCGGTCTTGAGGGAGCAGTGTGATAAAATAGGCACCCGTACGATATAAGTTGCTTTCTTCTTCACGGCTATAAACCACTTGTGCTGTTGCCGCAATATGGAAGAAATTTTCAGGGTGGCTTAAGGTCACATGGATATAAGTACCTTCTTTAATCGCGCGTTCGCTAAAAAAGCTCAAACCAGTCTCTGAAAAATTCACATGCTCAGGCACTGGTAACATGCTTTGTACAATTGCGTCGTATAAAGAACCCGTAATAAGGTTTAACTTTTGGTTAAATAAGGATAAGATTCGAGCAATTTGTTGATCTTTCTCAGCTAATTGTTCTAATTCGTAGTTGAGTGCATGATCAAATTGATCTAATTCAGCAAGTAGTAGAAAATAGCGCGGCAATACAAAATTAGGATCGTAAGGATCATTCAGTGCAACATCATCAGAGATAATCTGATAGTTGATGCGCAAAGCAGCATCGATACGCGACATTACACGGCGTTCAGTTTGAACGCTTTGATGCTGTAAATTTTCCATAATATATTACCTCGGACTAGATGGTTATGTTTAAACCAATCTCGCTGTATATAGGGTTGAGATACACTCGCGCTCGGCGCAGTAACCACTTTATTTCTTTTATTGCTCTGGTATCCATGATCGGCCTCACGCTTGGTGTGGCAGTCCTTATTACAGTTTTATCTGTGATGAATGGTTTCGATCGTGAGCTGAAAACTCGTGTCTTAGGAATGATACCTCAAGCCACTGTTTCTTCAACACAAATTTTAACAAATTGGCCTGAACTTGCAAAAAAAATTGAGCAGCATGAGCATGTTCAAGGGGTCGCACCATTCACCCAATTACAGGGAATGTTGACGGCACAAGGTCAAGTGTCTGGCATTATGGTCAGTGGGATTGAACCGCAGTATGAAAAAAAGGTATCAATTATCCAAGACCATATGGTGGAAGGTAGTATCGATAACCTGAAAAAAGGTGAGTTTGGTATTGTCCTTGGCAAGCAAATGACAGATGCCTTAGGTTTAGGCTTGAATGACAGTGTGACCTTAGTGCTTCCTGAAGCAACACCTTCTCCGGCTGGGGTCGTTCCGCGTTTTAAACGATTTAAAATTGTGGGTATTTTCAGTATTGGTGCGGAAGTTGATTCGATGATGGGCTATGTAGCTCTGAACGATGCGTCGACTTTATTAAGACTGCCAGATGGTGCACAAGGCATCCGTATGAAGTTGGATGATATTTTTGCAGCACCACAAGTCTCTCAAGAAATTGTGCGTGATCTACCAGCAAACTTCTATGCTTCAGATTGGACTTATACACACGGCAACCTGTTCAGTGCGATTCAAATGGAAAAGGCAATGGTAAGTTTATTGCTGTTCCTGATTGTATTGGTTGCAGCATTTAATATTGTGTCTTCATTGGTGATGGTGGTCACTGATAAAAAATCCGATATTGCCATTTTGCGTACACTAGGCGCTTCACCGGCTACAATCACGCGGATCTTTATGGTGCAAGGTACAGTGATTGGGGTGATTGGTACGGTGTCTGGGGCAATTTTAGGGATTATCGCTGCATCTAGTATTAGTAATTTAGTTGGTTGGTTGAATACAACACTGGGCTTAAATATGTTTGATGCTTACTTCATTAACTATTTACCGTCTTATTTAAGATGGCAAGATGTTGTGGTGATTGTGTCCTTATCATTGGGTCTTAGCTTTATCGCGACTATTTATCCGGCTTTACGTGCAGCTAAAGTTCAACCTGCAGAGGCTCTACGCTATGAGTAATTTAGTTTTAGATGCCCAAAACATTACCAAATCTTTTACCGATGGGAAGTCTACAGTCGATGTGATTCGTGGACTTTCATTACAAGTCAAAGCGGGTGAGTTTGTTTCGATTGTGGGGTCAAGTGGTTCTGGTAAAAGTACGTTGTTGCATGTATTGGGTGGCTTAGATCGTCCAACATCGGGTCAAGTGTTGATTAATGGTCAACGCTTTGACACTTTAGGTGAAGCAGAGCGTGGATATATTCGTAATGAGCATTTAGGTTTTGTATATCAATTCCATCACTTACTACCTGAATTTACCGCCTTTGAAAATGTGGCGATGCCATTAATGTTACGGAAGTCGAGTAACTTCAAAGAAGTCAAGCAGCAAGCTGAATACCTGTTGGAACGTGTTGGACTTTCCCACCGCATGACGCACAAACCCGGCGAACTTTCAGGCGGTGAACGTCAACGTGTGGCTTTGGCCCGTGCATTGGTAGCAAGACCTAAGTTGATGATGGCTGATGAGCCAACAGGGAACTTAGACCGAAAAACCGCAGTGAAGATTTTTGAGTTGCTATCTGAGTTGCGTAAAGAATTTAACATGGCCATGTTAATCGTGACCCATGATGAATATTTAGCTCAATCTGCTGATGCGATTTTGCATATGCAAGATGGTTTATGGGTTGATGACTAAGCGCTAAATTGATTTCGCAAAAATTAGTGGATTAAGATTGTTTGATTGAAGCTCACCTCGGTGGGCTTTATTATTGCCAGCACATAATAAAAATAATGATGACTCATGTTGCAAAGCTTTTGTATTGGCTGGATTTTAGGCATTTCTTTTATGGGTTTCAGGTTTTGGAATCCACAACTCTCGACAGCTCAGTTGCTTTTTATTGTCCTGATTTGGCTAGGTTTACAGCTTGGTATTTCATCAAAACTAAAAAGTATTTTTTCGAAAATCTTACAGCTCAGTACAAATCTATGCATGGGTGCAATTCTCGGCTTCAGTTTCGCCAATACTCAACTTGATCAGCGTTTGGCATTGGTTGAGCATCAGAGCAGACAAGGCGAGTTTATTGTGTATATCCCACAAATTAGCCAACTCAAAGACCAAGCGATACATCAAAAAGTCGAAGTGCTAAATGTGAATCAGCAGATTCAATATTTTATGGCGTATTTACCCAATTCGATTTTGCAAAATAATGACCAGACGATCCAGCTAGTTCCCGGGCAATACTATCGCATGTATGGTGAGTTACGGCCTACACAGAGTTATGTGACCGAAGGTGCATTTGATCAAGAACGGTGGAGCATACAGCAAAATATACATGCCAGTTTAAAGGTGAAGTCAGTCGAATTGATACCACCCCAACATATGACTGCAATGGGCTATGGTCATCAGTATCAACGACATCAAGGTGTGTTGCATCAGTTCAAAATAAAAGTCGAACAGCAGCGTTTATATTTAAGAGCGTTTATATATCAACAACCACTACGAAATCATGGCTTGCTGCTAGCACTGCTTACTGGTGATAAAAGTTTACTCACTGAAGGCACCAGTGAATTATTTCAACGCTTTGGCATGAGTCATTTACTAGCGATCTCTGGTCCGCATGTACTGGTTTTTGCCAGCATGCTCTGTTGGGCGATGCAGTTGGGTATCCGTAAATATTGTCCCAAAATTTATCTCAAATGGCCTAAACAATATGTATTGGTCGTGCCCTTTATCTTCTGTGTCCTTTTATATTGTGCATTTACCGGTTTTGAAATACCAGCACTAAGAACGCTGACGATCTGCCTTGTCGCAAGTAGCATGCTTTTGTTACGGCAAACCATTCAGCCTTTTCAACTGCTGGTTTTTAGTGCCGCAATTTTATTGCTCGTGGATCCCTTTAGTATTTTATCCGCGGCATTTTGGTTGTCTTATGGCGCATGCTTTATTTTACTGCGGATATATCAAACCTTAAGGATGCATTTACTGGCTCAAGCGGAAGTCAGTTTTTGGCAAAAGTTAAAGCATTCAATGTGGTTGATGGTGGAATCACAATGGAAAATCTTTGTCGCCTTATTTCCATTGATGGTGATTTTTTTCAAGCAAGTGACTTGGATTAGCCCATTAAGTAATTTATTCGCCATCCCGTGGTTAGGGGCTGTGGTGGTTCCTTTAGATATCATCGGAGGGGCACTTTCTTATATTTCTACACCTTTGGCGCATTTGGTCTTTTTATTCAATGATCTGTGTTTAGAAGTGTTGCATGTATTTCTCTATGGCTTAGATCGACTCTTTGCACCACAAATGCAAGATGTCGCATTGACGTCAACTCAGATCGTACTGTTGATACTCGTTATAGTAATCTTATTTTTACCTGAAGGAATCTTGCCAAAATATTGGGCGGTCATTGCCTTTTTTGCTCTGTTTATCCCATGGAGAAATTCAGCAAATTTTCAGCTTTCAATTTTAGATGTGGGGCAAGGGCAGGCGATCTACATCCGATCTGTAGATCATCATATGATGGTGGACTTCGGTGGAAACTATGATGAAAATAAATTTAGTGTTGGGCAAAATATCATCCGGCCATTTTTGAGTGTGCAAGGTGTCCATCGACTAGATCGGGTGTTATTGACTCATTTAGATCAAGACCATAGTGGTGGCTTTTTCTCATTGGAGCAACAGCTTGATATTGGACAGCTTTCAAGTAATGAGCGGGTACAAACCATAAACCAAGCTCCACAGCGCTTATGTCAGCGTGGTCAGCAGTGGAATTGGGATCAGCAAGTATATTTTGAAATACTCTCGCCAAAGCCTGAAGATCTGACAAATGCTCAATGGAATGCCAATGAACGTTCTTGTGTTCTATATGTCACGGTCAAAGGCGTCAATGGCCCACGACATTTTCTATTGATGGGGGATGCGGGTTGGGAGACGGAATATCAAATGTTAAGTGATTATCCAGACCTAAAAGTCGATGTCTTGGTGCTTGGACACCATGGTAGTCGGCACAGTTCATCCTATGCGTTTTTAAACCATTTTAAGCCCAAGTTGGCGATTGCTTCCGCAGGTCGCTTTAATCGTTATGGACATCCTGCAAAGATGACCCAAACACGTCTCAAACAATTAGACATTCCACTCTTGCAAACTGCACAAAGTGGAAGTATTCATTTCAAGCAAAATAAACAACAAATTGAACTAATTGAAGAGCGTACAAAGTATAAATGGCTCGATCTATATCGCAGGCTATCTAAAGAATCTGAATAGAAAACTGCTTCAAGTGTATTGCTTGAAAATGTCATTCTGTCACATTTTTAATTTTTTGCTGTCTTTGATATTCCTCACGAATATCACGAATGCGTTGAGCGGCTTCCTCATCACTAATATTGTATAGATTTCTCAATTTTGGATTGGCTTTAAAGCGTTTATAGCTCCAGTGATAATGTTCTGGATAACGATGAATTAAATCTTCCACTGCTTTAAAAATAACCATTGAGCCATCATCTGCATTGCCTTGATAAATATTGTCATCGATAGGTTCGATATGCATATCAAAACCATGATTATCATTACGAATGGCGTACAGTAAGAGCGCACGTGCTTTGGTTTTTTGAATTAGTTTTGCACTTAAGTTGCTGGTTTTTAGTGGAATACCAAAGTATGGAATCATTTCACCGCCGGCATTGGGGGTATGGTCTGGCAAAATCACCGTCGTCCCACCTTGTTTTAAGGCTTTGAAAATTTGACGTACACCTGATTCATCCGTAGGAACCAATATTGCTTGCTCACGGCTTCGAGCAGCACGGACAAAATTGTTGGCAGATTCACTTTTTACCGGCTTGTACATGATGGTCATTTGAGTGTACTGCGCAACCCATGCATTCATGATTTCCCAAGTACCAAAATGTGGTACCACGAGTACAACGCCTTTTTGTAGGGCGAGCGCTTCATGTAAATATTCAGCGCCATGTACGTGATGAATTCGTTGAATATTTTTTTCTGTACTTGCACCCCAAATGTTAAAAAATTCAAAATAAGAACAAAGTTCGTTTCGAATCGCTTGTTTAGTGAGTTGAATGCGAGCTGACTCTGATAATTCAGGCAATGCAATTTTAAGATTGCGTTGAATCGTAGAGTAGGTTTTAGAGATTTTTAAAACATTGACTAACCCAGCCAAACCTTTTGCAATTAATCTAGAAATTTGAATAGGTTGACGGCTGATAAATTTTAACAGGTGATATGTGGTGTCCTGTGAATTTTGGTCGGTCATCTTATTTAAGTCTGAAAGAAATGAAAGAAAATTTAAAATAATTATAGGGGAAAATGAATTGATTAGACAGTTATAGCGATTAGCGTGTATATAATGACTACAAATTAACGATCAAATGGGTTTTTTTATGTCCGAATGGCCACCAAAACCTGAAGAAAAACAGCAAAGTTCTTCAAACAATATCCAGCAGCCAACTGGAAATGAATGGAAAATATTAGAAAAAGCCGTGCTTTCTTCCGTTGAGGAACAACGTAGAGCACGTAGATGGGGTATATTTTTTAAATTTTTAACCTTTGCTTATTTGCTATTTATTATCATTGCGATGGCGAAAAGTTGCAGCATGTCATCATCAGATCCTGCAGCAACAGCGGGTTCACATATTGCCGTGGTTGATATCATTGGGACCATTGCAGCGGACAAGCAAAGTGTAAACAGCGCAAATACCATCAAAGCTTTGAAAAAAGCTTATGAAAATAAACAAAGCAAAGCGGTTGTTTTAAATATTAATTCACCGGGTGGTTCACCTGTTCAGTCTGATGAAATCTGGCAAGAAATTCAGTACTTGAAAAAAGCCCATACCGATAAAAAACTGTATGCCATTATTGGTGATACAGGCGCTTCAGGTGCGTACTATATTGCTTCTGCCGCAGATGAAATTATTGTCAATCCTTCAAGTTTAGTGGGTTCAATTGGCGTGATCATGCCGAACTATGGCGTTAGTGGTTTGATGCAAAAGTTTGGTGTAGAAGATCGCACCATGACTTCGGGTGAGAACAAAGCGATTTTATCCATGACTCAACCTGTCGATGCTGCACAAAAAGCACATGTTCAAGGTGTACTCGATAACGTTCATGCGCATTTTATTAATGCCGTGAAAGAAGGTCGCGGTAAGAAATTAAAATCGAATGATCCGGCTATTTTCTCAGGTTTATTTTGGACAGGTGATCAGGCTGTGAAGCTGGGTATTGCTGACCGTACAGGTAGTTTAAATAGCCTGAAACGTGAGTTGAAAACTGAAAAAGCTGTGAACTACACCATTGAAAATAGTCCATTTGATTCTGTACTTGGTCGTATGGGAAGTTCATTTGGTCAAGGTTTGGCAAGCGCATTGTCACAACAGGTTCAATCTGAAAACAGCACGAAGTTACAATGAAACCGTTAATTCATTTTGCGCACGCCAATGGCGTGCCATCACTGGTTTATCAAAAATTGTTTGATTTATTGAGTGATGAATATGATGTGATCTATGTGCCGCTACTTGGGCCAGATAAGCGTTACCCAATCGATAACCATTGGAAGAGCTTAACACAGCAAGTCATTGATAGTATTGTACGTCAGGCCAATGGTCGTAAGGTGATTGGATTAGGTCACTCATTAGGTTCGGTTTTAACATTTCAGGCTGCGTTACAACGCCCAGAATTGTTTGAACAAGTGTTAATGATTGATCCGCCTATGATCATGGGTAAAGAGTCTTTTGCTTTGCACATTGCAAAACTCCTCAAACTCAAAGTTGTCGATAAAATGTCGCCCGCAGGCTTGTCGAAACGTCGTCGTGATCATTGGGACAGTCGTGAACAAGCAGCGGAGCTTTTAAGGCCGAAAGGTTTTTATAAAGATTTCGATCCAGACTGTTATCAAGCTTATATTGATTATGCCTTGATGGACGATAAACTGCGTGGTGGGGTGGAGTTGACGATTTCACGTGATGATGAGGTTCATATTTTTCGAACCAATCCTTCACTGTGGTGGTTACCTCAGACTCAACCACAAGTGCCTGTGCAGCAGTTAATTGCAGAGCAGGGGCCATTTTTAGCTCGGCACTTTCCACAAAAGGTTGAGAAAAAATTTGGGATTCCATTTAAAGTTGTTGCGGGGAGTCATATGTTCCCATTGGAACATCCTGTGGAAACTGTTGAATTGATCAAAGATTTACTTAAATTGCCTAAGCGTCATCATTAAAGCTTAAAAACGACAACACAAAAAAAAGCACTCTATAGAGTGCTTTTTTTATGAATGAAACATTCTACTTTTGAGATTTATTTCGCATTTTCAAATTGTAAAACAACTTTGTTGTTGGCATCTAAAAATTTCAAATGATCTTTAGAGGCATCATAATGAGTAACTTGGCTCAATGCCTGCGAAAAATGTTGAGGAATATTTGTCGCAGTCAAACACGCTCTTTGTGTTGTAGCAAGGTTTGAAAATTGGATTTTTGTGTTTTGCACAGCGTAACCGCCCATGAATCGATTACAACCATCAGAACCACTTACACGAGTATCGTCGAAAGTGATGGTGGGTACGTTCGAATTGTTAGGGTCAGCTTCAAGCTTAACGCCTTGAATTTCACTCGCAACCCAATTTTTGTTTTGTAATTTATCTAAATTACGATCAGTAGCCGGATTTGATGTCGTAGCACAACCAATCATACCCAGTGTTATACATGCACAAGTCGCCAGTGTGATGGATTTTAACATGTGATTTTCTCCACTTTTTTTGAAGGATGTAATATTTCTAGATTTATAAGGTTTACTAATTGCAATATAAGCTTATTATTTTAATGATGCTAAAAGCTTTAATTTAACTAAAAACTACATATTGATCATAAAGTTGAACATTCTGCAAAAATGGATTTTAGATTTTAGATTTTAGATTTTAGATTTTAGATTTTAGATTTTAGATTTTAGATTTTAGATTTTAGATTTTAGATTTTAGATTTTAGTAATAAATAGAGTTTTATTTGGCACTGAAAAACAAAACGCACCCTAAGATGCGTTGATTGTTAAATTATACAGTTGCTTAGAACTTACAGAATTGAACAGGTTGTTGCAAAGGCTCGCCACGATATAAAACACCGTTTTCAGTGTGTTGAATGGTGCCATTACAAATCCATTCTGCCACTTGAGGGTAAATCACATGCTCAAGCACGTGAACCCGATCTGCCAGACTTTCAGCATGATCATGCACATTGACTTTAAGTACGCCTTGAGCAAGCGCTTGACCAGCATCCAGCTCTGCAGTCACATAGTGAACTGTACAGCCATGGAAGACATCACCGGTGTTTAAAACACGTTGATGAGTATGCATGCCTTTATAATTTGGCAGCAGAGAAGGGTGGATGTTAATCATTTTTCCTTCCCATGCTTTGACAAATTTTGCGCTTAAAATGCGCATAAAGCCTGCTAAAATGACCAAATCAACATCCCAGTCGAGCAGTTGTTGATGCATCACATCATCAAAAGCTTCACGACTTGGATATTGTTTATGTTCAATGACTGCAGTTGCAATCTTTGCTTTTTCTGCACGTTGCAGTGCAAAAGCGTCAGGTCTATTGGAAATCACCCCAACGATTTGACCTGATAGATTGGCATCGATCAGGGCTTGCAGGTTAGATCCGCTGCCTGAAACAAGTACAGCAATTTTAATCATGAACGTTGCTTATGCGAAAACTACACGGATTTTTTCGTCAGCGCCTTCAACAGATTCAGCATTATCTGCAATGTGACCCATTGTGAATGCTTTTTCGCCAAGGCTATTGAGTAATTCAACAGTTTTGTCAGCATCGGCTGCATCAACCACGAGAACCATACCTACGCCACAGTTAAATGTGCGGTACATTTCAAATTGTTCAACACCACCTTCTTTTTGAAGTAGTTTGAATAATTCTGGCCATTCCCAAGATGCTTCATTGACTACCGCTTGAGCACCATTTGGCAGTACGCGAGGTAAGTTACCCGGTAAACCGCCGCCTGTGATGTGCGCCATAGCGTGTACATCCACTTCTTTCAATAACTGAAGAATTGGTTTTACATAAATACGTGTTGGTTCCATTGCTGTATCTGCAAGTGGACGACCATCAACGATTTGAGTAAGGTCAACGTTTTTCACATCTAAAATTTTACGAAGAAGTGAGTAACCGTTTGAGTGTGCGCCAGAAGATGCAACACCAACTAAAACGTCACCCGCTTTAACTTTAGAGCCATCAATAATTTTGCTTTGCTCAACTACACCTACGCAGAAACCTGCAAGGTCATAGTCTTCGCCTTCATACATACCTGGCATTTCAGCAGTTTCACCGCCAACCAATGCACAGCCTGCAAGTTCACAACCCGCACCGATACCAGTTACAACATTTGCTGCAACGTCAACGTTGAGGTGGCCAGTTGCATAGTAGTCAAGGAAGAACAGTGGTTCAGCACCACATACAAGAAGATCGTTTACGCACATTGCAACCAAGTCTTGACCAATTGTGTCATGACGGTTCAAATTCAATGCTAAACGTAATTTTGTACCAACACCATCTGTGCCAGATACGAGAACAGGTTCTTCATAACCTTTAGGAATTTTACAAAGAGCGCCGAAGCCGCCTAGGCCGCCCATTACTTCAGGACGTGCAGTACGTTTCGCGACAGATTTGATACGATCGACTAACGCGTCGCCCGCTTCAATGTCGACACCTGCATCTTTGTAGCTTAAACCAGTGTTTGGGGTAGAAGTTGAGTTGCTCATAATGAAGTCTCCGCATTCGCGCGGGGATTATAACCTGAATATGCAAAACTCTTATGCTATTTCGCACTAAAATGTTATCTTTATTAAAATATTTTCCTTTCTATAACGATTACATTGAAAAAAGGTGACTTTATATGGGTGATCGCACCTTGCGCCGAATATTTATTCTTGCTGGGATAGCATTGATCATATGGGTTTTATACTTATTAAAGCCTGTAGTTGTTCCTTTTATCGGCGCATTTCTAATTGCATATTTATTTAGCCCTTTAGTCGATAAATTACATAATATTGGCTTGCCGCGCTGGTTATCTATCAGTTTGGTCTTTATTGGAATTGGTGTCGCTATATTCCTTTCAATGTGGTTCCTCGTACCACTGGTATGGGAACAGTTGATGTATGCGAAAAACAATATTCCAAGCAATATTCATTGGGTCAACTATACATTCCTGCCGTGGTTATCAGAGACATTTAATCTTGTACCGATGGAAATTGATACAGAGCAAATGTCAGCAGCGATCATGGAGTATATTCAAACCAACTATAGTGCAGACAGTATCCAAGCCATGTTGTTAAAAGTGGCTCAATCAGGTCTGAACTTCATACAAATTGGTGGCACGATTGTCTTAATTCCAATCATTGCCTTCTATTTCTTATTAGATTGGGAGCGTATGTTAGAAAACATGCGTCGCCTTATTCCACGCAAATACGAAAAAAGCACATTAACCATCGTAGGCGAATGTCATGAAGTTCTAGGCGCATTTGTAAAAGGCCAGTTCTTGGTGATGTTCTTGTTGGGCGTTGTATATGCGGTTGGACTTCAATTGGTGGGTATTGAGGTCGGCATCATCATCGGGATGATTGCAGGTTTAGCCAGCATTATTCCGTACTTGGGTTTTGCAGTCGGTATTATTTCGGCAGTTGTGGCATGTCTATTCCAATTCGGTTTGGATTGGGTACATTTGGCCTTAGTGCTGGTTGTCTTCATGGTGGGACAGGCGATAGAAGGCTATATCCTACAGCCGTTCTTACTGGGCGACAAAATTGGTTTGTCTCCAGTAGCCGTAGTTTTTGCGGTGCTTGCAGGCGCACAATTGGCAGGACTGCTCGGAATGCTCATTGCATTACCTGTCGCAGCGATTATTGTGGTGTTATTACGTCATGCGCGTGAAAATTATGAGAAAAGTAATTTATACCGAAATGATGTACTCGTGGTGAATGATGCTGAAATTGGCACATTAAGCGTAGAAACCAATCAAATTGCTGTCGATATTGAGCTCAAAAATCAGTCTGCAAATTCGCTGCAAGATCCTGAAATTTCGAGTAACATTGAACGATCAGAACATAAAGATTGATAAGGCCAAAATATAGATATGCGTCAATTGCAGTTAGATATAGAACCCCAGCTCGATGCCCGAATTAGTGATTTTTCTGGGCCGAGTTGGGGACATGTAATCGATGGTGTACGTCAATTACATGCAGGATTAATGAATCGTTTCTATATCTATGGTGGAGCTGGCACAGGAAAAAGCCATTTACTGTCTGCAATATGTGACTCCTATTTAGAAATTGGCAAATCAGCAATTCAAGTTTCATTGCTTGAATTGCTAGATGCTCCCACTGAAGCGATTACTTCGCTCGATCGCTATGACTTGGTGGCTTTAGACGATATTGAAGCGATTAGCGGAGTTCCACATTGGCAAAAAGCTGTTTTTCACCTGATTAATTATAATAACGAAGAAGGTGGTCAATTGGTCTTTTCATCTCGGCTGGCGCCCATTGAACTCAAACTTGAACTGCCAGATTTACAGTCTCGATTAACTCAGGCTGTCAGTGTAAAAGTACCAAATGGTAGTTTATACGCAGACCGACAAGCACTCGTAAACTCTGTTTTGGCGCGACGTGGCATCCATATGGATCAACAAATTGTAGATTATTTGTTGGCACATGGGCCGCATCAGGCATCCATTTTACTTAGATCTTTAGAACAACTGATTCAGATGTTAAAAGGTGAAAAAGTCAAATTGAGTCATGCCAATTTAAGACAGATTTTTGCCCTAATTGATGAATATCGGTAAGCAATAAAAATTCTTGAGTAATTACTCAAGCTGTGACAAAGTACATAAAAATATTTTAATGTTGCAAGGATTGTGCAACTTAAGAATAAAAAGATAAAAAATATTTAAGGAGATGGATATGCTCAAACAGAGCATAGGCATTGGCATGCTTCTCATGGCAGGTCATGCATTTAGCGCAGAAATTACCGTTACAACCACTGAAGATGTTGTAAAGGATGACAAGGAATGTTCACTTCGTGAAGCCATAGAATATATCAATAATGGTATGCCAGAAGCCGGATATAATGGTTGCGGGGGGAAAGACGCCTATGCCTCAATTTCTCTGAAAAAAAATGAAGTTTATAAACTCACTAAAAAAATTGATATTAAAGCAGAACTGAATCTGAAAACGGCGTATGACAGTAACGTCAATGAAGATGTCGTACTCGGTCTTAATAATGCCGTCATTGAAATGACCGGTAAGGATCAAATTTTTAATATTAATGACGGCGAAAAAGAACTAATTGCGATCAATTTTAAAGAAATTTCATTTAAAGGATGTAAGCAAGATCAGTGCGCTGATAAAGGCGGCATCCTTTTTAATAATGAAAAACTCACACTTGAAAATGTAAAGTTTGAAGATGGTAATGCACGACTTGGTGGTGCAATCTACAATGTTGGATTCTCAGAAGATGGCGCAGCTGTAGCAAGCCGTCTGTATATGCGAACCACGATTTTTCAAAACAACAAAGCGGTAGATGGTGGTGCAATTTACTCAGAAGCGCCGGCTTATGAAATCTATACATCTTTGTTCAAAAATAATGAAAGCACTTCTGGTCGAGCGATTGTTTACAATCAAAATGGGCTCGCAGACATCAGCAAGTTAGTGTTCAGTAACCCTCAAAATATCATTGCCAATAGTACCTTTTTCAAAAACAAAGGTTTTGCTATCAACTTACGTGATGGCTTAGCACTCAATAATATTACAGTACTGAAGAACAGTGGTGGTATTGAACTAAATAGTACCTCTGAACATGCTTATTTAGCCAATAGTGTGGTGATTGGTAATGCACTCAGCGGTACAGCTCAAGATTGTAAAGTCGTGAACTCAGGTACAGACCAATCTGTTTTTTATAACAACTTAGTGGCTGCGAGTTGTCCTGTTGGGCCTGCTGCAAATTTAAATGATGTGTGGTCTGGGACAAGTTTAATCGCGGGTGAAGATGAAGGTAGCTGTAAAACCTTAACAGAAGATCGTAATGCACTTTTCTGTCCATTTACCACAGCAAACAACGCATTTATTGGTTATTTACGTCCTCGTATTTTATTAGATTACGAAACGATTTTCTCAAGCCCGATATTAAATAAGGGGAAGACCACAGCAGATGGCAATGAGCATCATGTGTATTGTGAGTCTTCTGATCAGCGTGGAAAAAATCGTAATTTGGATGATGTTTGGTGTGATCGTGGGGCTATCGAAATTGTGGTTCCTGTGAGCATGCCTCGCTTAGGTAAAGACATACGTACAGGTGAAGTGGCGAAGTTTAATATCTTAGATGCTTTAGGTGACAGTGATTTAATTCCAAAAGAAGAATGTACAAAAGTGATGGGTATGGCAAATCCAACAGGTGAGCCATGGCAAGATGGTTGTCCAATAGTTGTACAAAGCACCGAATCAAAAGGTAAATTTACACTGAATTTGAATGGTGATTTTGAATACACGCCAAATGGAAATTGGCATGGCGCAGATATTTTTGAATTGCGTGTGGTGACGTCTTCAACCCGTTTTAATACTTCGGCAAAAAATTATTTAGCTGCAGAAGTGCGTATTTTCCAAGAACCAAACAATGAAATGGAAAGTAAAACCGTTAAAACTTCGGGTGGTGCTCTAGGCTGGGCGAGTATTTTTGCGCTGCTTGGCTTAGTTGGATTTCGTCGCTTTAAAAAATAGTCTGGATAGAATTAAGGACAGCACATGAAAAATTATAAAAAAGGATTGCTGGCGGTCATGGTCCTTGCGGCTATGTCATCTATGGCAGCAACAAGTAACATCATCAAAGTTACGACCTTTGATGATGAAAATGGTGAAAATCTCAATCAATGTTCTTTACGTGAAGCGATTGAAACTGCACGTAAAAACAAATCTTTTGGTGGATGTAATGTCGGTAATCCAAATAATGGGCAGACCGATTATATTCAACTTGAAGCAGGTGAATATCTTCTGACTAAAGGTGAGTTAGTTCCGGTCAATCAGATCGTGATTGAAGGGAAAAGTCGCTTTAACTATGATTCAAAAAATTTACTGACGCAGAAATTTCCTGCCTATGAAGATATTAGAACGACGATTAATGCCCAAGGCAAATCTCGTATTTTTAATACTTCACGTTCAGAAGCCAACTTTATCGTCAATAATGTTCGCCTTACTGGCGGGATGGCAGAAGATCGAGGTGGTGCCTTGTATTTAGGGGGAGCATTTACCTTAAATAATGGTGCAATTGAAAACTCTCAAGCCAAAGTTGCTGGCGGTGCAATCTACTCCGTTGCGCATAATATGTCGAAAAAAACATTATTGGTGAGCAGTTTAGTTCAGGGCAACATCGCACCTAAAGGTAGTGTTGTTGCTATGGACTGTATCGGGAACTTGGGGGATACCCAGCCTGAAATTGTGTTCCAGCAAAGCAGTATTATTCAAAATGGTTCATCGACGAGCAATAGTGTGATGGACTTCTGTGGAAATGCCAAGGTTGAACTGACAGCAAATACGATTGCAAAAAACCAAGCAAATCCAAGTACGGGTAGTATTATCCGTGCCATTTCTCAGGGAACGGATCGTTTAAGTGCTTTTTCTAGCTTCGTTTTAACCAGTAATACAATAGTCGAGAACAATGCGGCTAGTACCTATTATTATGATAACAATGGTACAAAGGCTTGGTATTTCAATGTATTGGCCTACAATACTGGTGGAAAATCTTGTCGTTATCTGAATAATGCAGTACCTGATAATGGTCAAAAATTTGTGGCAAGTAATAATGCATTTGAACTGGCAGCCGCACAGTGTGATTTACCAGAAAGTGTGCTGAATAGTACGGAAAGCTTTCTGCAAAACCATGATGTAAGTAGTTATGCTATGGGGACTTTATTAAGCGCCCTACAAACAAAATCTGCTTATAATTTGTATTTACCTTTGTATTACCCGAAAGCAATCGGCAGTGGTTTTGACTTGATCAATCTGGGCTTAGACGGCTGTAGTGATGCGGATCAACGGGGCATTTTGCGGATCACAGATGGTACTTTACAGTTATCACCTACGCAAAGAAACACATGTGATATTGGCTCGGTTGAGTTAATGAATTTAACCGCAGCAGATATGGCAGATATTACCAATGAGTCTTTAACAGCTCTGCAAGATAAGTATCAAAATACAATTGATGCTTTGAAAAAGGATATCGATGATCCTGATTATGCAGAATACAAAGTTGCCAATCAGGATGATTTAACAAAGTACGAAGCGGTATTAAGTGCATTAAAAAATAACCTCAAATATCGTGCAGTTTATTTTGATCCGTTCCCGGCATCATTACCTCAAGAAGAGTCTGTGAATGGTAGTGCTGAAACACGACAAATTGCCTTAAATGCTGACAACTATACCGTGACGACTTCACCAATCGGCATCGGTAGTGAAATTACGGTGTCTAGTACAGGCGAAGCAAGTATCGTAGGTAATCCACCGCATGACCTGCACTGTGATTGGGATGCGGAAATAAAACAAATCGTTATTTATCGCACCAGTGGGGCAACAACAGCACCTACCGAATACGGTTTTTGTAAATATACGCTAAAACAAAAGACAGGGAGTCAGGCGGAATCCTCTGGTGTAGTACGTGTGGCCTTTAAAAATATGACCCCAGTGGCCAAAGCTGCCCAATATACGATTAGTCCGTCAAATAATTTGTCTGTTACAGTCAATAATTTATTAGAAAACGCTAATGATGATGGTGATGGTCCAGTTGCATCTATGCCAGCGGGTAAATCGGTATGGCATAAAAATGAAGAAGGCCAAATTATTCCAATTCGTTTTACGAAAATCCCAGCAGGTTTAAACTTTGAAGCTGAGTATAGTGGTAGCTGTCCAGCAAGTTATTTAAAGGAAACCTGCTACGGTGGCAAAATCACCTTCTCTGTAAAAAATGGCTTTAGTCAGTTTGACTATCCTGTTGAATATAGCGTTATCGATAGTGACGGCATTGCATCAAGTAATGCAATTCTGACTCTTAAGAATACCGCGAAAAATACCAACTCTTCTTCTAGCGGCGGTGGCTCAATGGGAGTATTTGGACTGTTGGCATTGATTGGTTTGGGTGTGTATCGTCAGCGTAGGTTGAGCAAGTAAGACAATAAAAAAAGCCTCGATAAGAGGCTTATTTTATGGCTTAACCAATGTAATTGATTTGATTTTTACAACATGCTGTTATTTTTGATTAGTGAACGACAGCGATAGGCTGTAAATATTTATTGATATACTCATCGCGAATAGCAGGTCTTTCATCAGGACTAGCTTTTTGCATACGTGTCGCGAGTTCTTTACGTTCTAAAGTACTCATTTTTTGCCAAGTTTCGCGCATACGTTGCTTTTCACTATCTGGAAGTTGAGTGAACCAATCCATGCGCTGTTGCAAGCTGACACGTTGATCTGCAGGAATCTCTTTGAGTGCCTGATACTTTTTAATTAAAGCCTGTTGTTCTGCTTCAGATAGCGAATCCCAAGTTTCATTGACTTGAGTATCTGCATCTTTTGAAAATATCCAAAAGCGATCAAAGCCAGCAAAACTGGTTTGCAAAAAACTAAAAGCACAGAATGCAATTGCTAATTTTTTAGCTGCCATGTGGAACTTTGTCCTCACCCAGAACCATCAACATTTCAAGATCTTCTACCATTTGAGGGGAGAGCTTAGGGGTTGAAATCACCTGATTTTGTGGTTTGTCATCCAGTACAGTCGCATTCGGTAAAATGACGAAACCTGCAATTGCTGCTGCAAGTGCAAAGCCAGACATTTTCCAGAAACCATAACGAGAAGTTTCGCGCTGATGAATATCTTCAAGCACGTTATTCATGACAGTTGCTTTGTCTTTATGGTGCTGTGCGAGTCCATCAAGTTTGGAAGTTACTTGCTTTAAGAAATCATCTTGTTTCATTCGGATGATCCTCCCATATGTGGATTCAAATGTGCCAAAGCGGTACGTAAACCTTGAATGGCACGGTGGTAATGTGTTTTCACACTGCCTTCGGAACAATTCATAATTTCTGCAGTTGTATGCGTATCAAAGCCTTCCCAAGCTCGCAACATAAATGCTTGTTGCTGGCGGACTGGAAGTTCTGCGATAGCATCTTGTATTTCCTCTGCAGTGACAGCCTGATCCAGAAAGTCGAAAGGGTTTGGTGTAGATTCATCTACCACATCCTGTATCTCGACATCGTCGTCATCTAGGCTGACTTTTCTAAATAAGGAAAACGGCTGCGAACGACGTGCTTCTTTTCGACGCCAGTCTTGCAGCTTGTTATTTAAAATGGTGTAAAACAGGGGATACCATTCCTCTGTGGATTTTTCAGCATAAGCTTTATGTAAGGAAATAAAGGCTTCTTGCACCAAGTCCATGGCAATGCCATGTTGACCGTGCGTTGCACTTTCCATCATTACTAAAGCACGCCCCGTCACTTCATTCATGAAGTTTTTCAGGCGAGACTCAGCCGTGCTTTTTAAAACACTGCTGTCTTGCGTCTCGGACTTTTTGGGTGCTAAATCCATAGAGATGGAAAATCCTGTCATCGGATACCCACCATTATTTCCATATTCATATACAAATAACGATGGAAATAACGGTAAGGTTGACAAAAAGAATTATTATTTTTTCTAGTGTAGTCTATTTTTTTCAGGCTTAAGCGCTAAATACAATAAAATAACGATTTTACTGACGCTGACGTACCATTTCAAAAAAACAGATCGAGCCAGCAATGGCTACGTTTAATGATTCTTGACCACCCGGTTGAGGAATCGCAACGGCTTCTGCATGTTGTAATGCATATTCAGAAACACCTTGACCTTCATTGCCTAAAATCCACACACATTGTTGGCGCAAATTTTTGCTATACAGGTTTTCAGACTGATGAGAGCTTGTTGCATACACTGGAATTTTGAATTTCGTCAAAATATCTTCAAGGGCAATATTTTCAAAGGTATTTAATGAAAAATGTGCGCCCATGCCTGCGCGTAATACACGCGGTGACCAGAGTGATGCAGAGCCTTTGGTACAAACGACTTGCTCAATACCCGCCGCGGCAGCAGAACGGAGTAGGGTACCTACATTACCAGGGTCTTGAATGTTGTCTAAAATTAAGGTGTCTTCACTGAAGTTAAGCGCTTCACTTGAACTTGGTAAATCCACAATCGCTAAGCAAGCAATAGATGTTCCAAGTGTACTGATATCTTTGTATAAAGATTCACTTAGAATGAACACCGCACCTTGATATTGTTCCGCAATGCGATCGAAATCAGCATGGTTAATTGCTTGTTCAGTGGTGAAAATCGATTTGATTGGACGTTTTGAGTCTAACCATGACAACACCAAGTGTGTGCCTTCCAAAACAGTTTGACCTTGTTTTTTACGGTAGGCATTTTGTTCGATTAAGCCACGGAGGTGCTTAATTTTCGGGTTGTCTTTTGATTCGAGATAAATCAGAGCCATGAGGGAGATATCCACGAAAGTCAGCAAAAATACTGACTTTCGTTATTAGAAATTAATTATGGTATGAAGTAACTAGGTCAACTTCGTTTTTAGAACCAATAATCACAGGAACACGTTGATGAAGTTCTGTTGGTTGGATGTCTAGAATGCGGACACGGCCTGTTGTAGAAGCACCGCCAGCTTGTTCCATCAACATACTCATTGGGTTTGCTTCGTACATTAAACGTAGACGGCCTGCTTTTTTCGGATCTTTGAAGTCGTATGGATACATGAAGATACCGCTACGGCAAAGAATACGATGAATATCACCCACCATGCATGCGACCCAACGCATATTGAAGTCTTTTTCACGCGGGCCAGTTTTACCTGCAAGAAGTTCGTCGATATAACGTTTTACAGGTTCTTCCCAGTGACGTTGGTTCGATGCATTAATTGCATACTCTTTAGTGTCTGCTGCAACCGCAATCGCATCTTTAGTTAATAAGAATTCTTTGCTTTCTGGATCAAAAGTAAAGAAGACTACGCCAGCACCGACAGTTAGAGCCATCATTGTTGATGGGCCATACAGTACATAACCTGCAGCCGCTTGGTTAACACCCGCTTGCATGAAATCTTCAGCTTGCGTTACGGCATTTTTTGCAGGAAGAATTGAGAAAATTGTGCCAACACACATGTTGATATCGATGTTGCTTGAACCATCTAATGGGTCGAACAAAACAAGATAATCGCCATTTTCTTGAGCTGGCGTGAATTCATCTAATTCTTCAGATGCCAAACCACCGACATGTGGATGAACTTTTAATGCATCGATGAGGTAATCATTTGAAATGACATCAAGTTTCTTTTGTTCTTCACCTTGAACGTTTTCGTGTTGCGCGCTACCCAATACACCAGCCAAAGCACCTTTTTGTAAAAGAAGGTCGATGTCTTTGCATGTATTACCAATTGTTTCAATAACTTGTGCTAATGCAGGAGTAAGATTACCACTTTGTTGTTGTAGAAATTGGGAAAGGGTGAGATTTGACATAACCGGAAAACTCCAAATATTAATTTATCAAAAATGATAAAAATGTGATTGTGCAACATTTTAGATGAGAACGAAGGAAAAGAAAAATTAAACTAGACTATTTGTCGTGATTTTACCCTTGCAAGTCCTGAATAACATGCTATGTTGAATCTAATGTATAAATCGAAAGACAGGGAGCACAACAATGACCACACAAAAATTTGATGCGACTCCGACTGCAACTGAGGGATTGAATTTAGACGATATTTCTGCGGATACCGTAAAAGCTGCTTGGAGCAGTTACGAAGCAAAAGCAGAGTATAAAAAGTTCAATAAACATGATCTCATTGAGTCGATGCAAACAGAAAAAGAAAATGCTGAACATCCAGAAGCAGAAGCGTAATGATTTGGATTGTTACGGTGATTTTCTAGTTGGTAAAGCTAAGGATCTCGTTTTAAAAGTCGTTCATTTGCATTTTAATTGATTATTTTTTATGTTCTAAAGCCGCTAATCGAATTTATCCTGAGTTAAAGGGCTAAATTGAGCTAAAGCAAAGAACATTGCAATAGAACGGTGCAAATGAAACGATATAAATTAAATGATACGGGTTAAATAAAAAAGCACTCATTAATGAGTGCTTTTTTTTAGCTCAGACTTTTTCAAGTCTTATTTAAGTAGCGGAGGAACAGCTTCGTAGTTAATTTCTACGCGGCGGTTTTCTTTCCATGCATTTTCATCATGACCCGCATTGATTGGCATTTCTTTACCATAGCTGACTGCTTCAAGCTGGTTAGGGCTTACACCTGTTGTAATCAGGAAGCTTTCAACAGCTTTGGCACGACGTTCACCAAGTGCCATGTTATATTCACGAGTACCACGTTCATCGGTGTGACCTGTTAAAGCCACGCGTGAGTTTGCATTAGCAACTAGGAACTGAGCGTGAGCTTGAAGGGTTTGTAAGTCTTCATTGCTAAGCTCTGTACTGTCGTAGTCAAAGTGTACAACGCGCTTCGCTAAAAATGCTTTATTCGCTTCAGTTACACCTTTCGATGATGCACCCGCAAGGTTTTGTGCATTGAGTGCTGCATCTTCACTTAAACCTGAAGTGTTTACAGTGGTTGAGCCATTTGGGTTTTGTCCTGCTTGTACATCTGCTGCAGGTTTACGGCTGGCACAACCAGTCATTACTAATGCTGTAGCTAAAACAGGTAATGCAATCAGTTTCATCGCGTTCATATTGATCTCCATGACGGTTATTTATAATGTTTCATTAAAAAGTTATTGTTGAAAAAATCATGCAGTGTTTATTTCGGTGCCCAAGCTGGTTCACGAACTTCACCTTGTTCACTTGGTAAGTTCATGCGGAAACGACCATCTAAAGACATGATCGAGAGCAAACCACGGTTTGCTTCACGTGTTGCATACACGACCATTTGACCATTTGGTGAGAAGCTTGGGGATTCATCTAAACTAGTTGGCGTTAAAATATTGGTTACACCAGAACCAATGTCTTGAACCGCAACTTTATAGTTACTACCGCTAGGACGATGTACCAAAGCTAATTTTTTACCGTCCGCACTTAACGTACCACGTGCATTGAAAGCGCCACGGAAAGTCAAGCGTTTGACACTTTCAGCACTTAAGTTGTAGGTGTAAATTTGTGGAGAGCCACCACGGTCAGAGGTAAAAATAAATGATTTACCGTCAGGTGCATAACGTGCTTCTGTATCAATCGCTGTGTCATTGGTCATGCGTTTTAATTGGCGAGTCTGTAAATCCATTTGATAGATTTCAGGATTGCCATGCATCGATGCGGTAAATAACATTGATTTACCATCAGGTGAGAAGCTTGGTGCACCATTCAGGCCACGGAAACTTGCTACTTTTTCACGGTTACCACTTGCTAAATCTTGGATGTAAATCGCAGGGCGTTTGGTTTCAAATGAAACATAGGCTAGCTTTTTCGCATCAGGCGTCCATGCAGGGGACAAGATTGGATCACGTGAAGTCAAAATGGTACGGGGTTGTTCACCATCCGTATCTGCAATTTGTAGGGTATAGCGCTGATCTGGTGTTGCTGCATTACGCAATACATAGGCAATACGGCCGCTGAAGTCACCTGGAATGCCAGTTAAAGCTTGATAGATTGCATCACTGATCATATGCGCTGCTTGACGATAACGTGAAGCAGGTACAGTGAGTAGTTCATTTAACAGGTATTGTTTTTTTTCAACATCATACAGTTGGTAGTGAATTTCATAAGAGCCATCAGCCGTTGTTTTTGATGTGCCTGTCACGACATAGGGTACGCCCGCAGCTTTCCATGCTTCTGCATTAGGTGAATTTATTGTTGCAGTTGCAGGTAAGTTTTTAGAGGCACTGGTAAATTTACCTGAGCGGTTCAAGTCATTTTCAACCACTGGATAAATATTTGAGTCATTACTAAAAGGCACGATCGCAATTTTAGGTGCTTCTTCAGGAGCTTTAGTGATTTCGAGGTGAAGCTGCGCATGCGTTTGAGTCACTAAAACTGGGCTCAAAGCAGTGAATACGGCTAAGCAAAGAAGATGTTTACGCGTCATTTCCATCATTCGCTAATTACTCTAAAAATGTGAGTTATTGTCTGTATTTGGTTGTGTCACATAATGGCATGATTTTGGGATATTGAAAGCACAACATTATGATTAATCTGTTATTCGTCTGTGAATTCGTGTCTAAATGTTTGCCTATTTTGATGATGCTTAATTATAAAAATATAAGGTTCTGCTGAACTGATGTCCTTATTTAGATAGAAAGGGCATAGAGATAATGCGAGATTCAAGTCGAGCATCTTGATTTTCTGGTAAATCAAAAGGGGCTGAGCTAAGGATGGCTTTTTCAATACTCTTTTTAAATGCACGATTTGGCGCACCAAGAATCACTATCGATTGAATTGAACCAAATGATGTCAGTGTAATTTGAGCATTGGCTTTTTGCCCAGTTGATTCTGCTGGCGCTTGCCAGTTGCTAAGGATAGTTTGCTGTATTATTTTCTTTGTATTAGATGCAATTTTTTTTGCTTCAGCTTTTTTAGCCGCATCTGCTTCAGCTTGCCGTTTCGCTTCAGCAATTTTATGTTCTAGTTGAAGCTTATCTTGTTCAGAATATGACTTCGTCTTAGCCGCTGTTGCGTTCGAGGAACGCTCTGCTATTTTCTCAGGTTGAATCTTGTCAGCCGTTTGAATGCTGGTAGGGGTTGCAAAGGTTAATGATGAGCCTGCGATTACAGAAAATAGAAACGAAAATTTAAAGAAATGCATCATTTTAGCTTAATCCAATTGGAAGATTAGAGATTTTGATCAATAGAAAAATCCCCGCAATCAATGCAAGGATTTATCAAACTTAATTTGAAGATCTAAATGTAGAGGTAAAACTTTGTGCTTCACGTCTAGCATCTGGGTCGCTAGGCATCGGATATGGTGCAGCAGCACGAACTGCAGCCTCAATACTGGCTTTCATATCAGGATCACTGGAGCTTACGATGACTGCTTGGACAGCACCTGTTTTAGATAAAATCACGCGAGCAATGGCCGTTTTACCGCTAGAGCCAGGTGGTGTATCCCAAGCACGTTTGATTTTATGTTCAAAATCACGTTTAGCTGTTGAAGCGATTTTCTTGGCTTCCGCTTTTTTCTTTGCATCTTCTTCATTTAGAGCATGTGAAATGGGTTTAAGAGGCTTTTTTACGTCCTGGACTGATTTCTCAGGTTGAGTTGTTTTAGCATGATCCATCAGCAAAGCATTAAATTGTTCAGGTGGAATATGGTCAGGCGTTGCCGAAGAGGGGATATAAATTGACCGACTTTGAGCAATTGTTTGGCTGCAAATAAGTAAGAGTGTAGAAAATAAAAAAAGTGGTTTCATCTTTTATGATTCTTTATAGAAGTAAATGAAAAATCCCCACAAGGTTTGCAGGGATTTAAAAATTAACGTGATGACTTGAAGGTGGACGTAAACCTTTGAGCTTCACGTTTTGCATCTGGGTCACTCGGCATTGGGTATGGTGCAGCAGCTCGAACAGCAGCCTCAATACTGGCTTTCATATCAGGGTCACTAGAGTTCACAATCACTGACTGAACTGAACCACTTTCCGTAAGGGTAACGCGAGCAGTTGCCGATTTACCCGCAGAGTCAAAAGGTGTATCCCATGCACGGCGGATTTTGTTTTCAAAATCACGTTTAGCAGTTGAGGCAATTTTCTTCGCTTCAGCCTTTTTCTGTGCGGCTTCTTCAGCTGCTTTTTTAGCTGATGAAGCTTTGGCTTCTTCGGCTGCACGTTCGCGTGCTTCGGCATCGGCTTTTGCCTTTGCATCTGCCTTGGCTTTTGCATCGGCATCTGCTTTACGTTTTGCAACTTCTGCATTGGCCTTGGCTTTCGCATCAGCATCTGCTTTACGTTTTGCAGCTTCCGCATTGGCCTTAGCTTTGGCATCAGCATCTGCTTTACGTTTTGCAGCTTCCGCATTGACTTTAGCTTTTGCATCGGCATCTGCTTTACGTTTTGCAGCTTCTGCATTGGCCTTAGCTTTGGCATCAGCATCTGCTTTACGTTTTGCAGCTTCTGCATTGGCCTTGGCTTTCGCATCAGCATCTGCTTTACGTTTTGCAGCTTCCGCATTGGCTTTAGCTTTCGCGTCTGCATCTGCTTTACGTTTTGCAGCATCCGCATTGGCCTTGGCTTTTGCATCTGCATTGGCTTTTGCCGTTGCTGCAGCTTTGGCTTTGTCAGCTTCTGCTTTTCTTAAAGCATCGGCACGGATTTTTTCAGCCTTGGCTTTGGCATCAGCATCTGCTTTACGTTTTGCTGCTTCAGCATTGGCTTTCGCCGTAGCATCTGCTTTTGCCTTAGCCGCATCCGCTTTAGCTTCTTGTTGTGCTTTTAGTTTTGCAGCTTCAGCCGCTTTAGCTTGTTCTTGAGCACGCTTTGCATTGTCCGCAGCTTTTTGTTCAGCAAGCTGCTGTGCTTTTGCCGCAGCGAGTGCCTGTTGAGCAGCAACCTGTGGATCTGCCTTAGGTGGTTCTGCTGGTTTAGGTGGTGCAGCCGTTGGAATCTCGGGTGCTGGTTCAACGCTAGGTTCTGCTGTTTGCGTGATTTGTTCAGCTACATTTTCATGCGCGGTTTCATCAAACTCTGTGACTTCACGAGTTACAGGTTTCAAATCTTCCGGTTTTACCAAAACAGTGGTTATTTTTTTAGGGGGCTCAGGTGGTTTACTCATGCCAAGATAAAGTAAGCCAACCACAGCGACGATATGAACACCTAGTGTGAAACCAATCGCAACGGCTTTTTGTTTAAAAGGCGGCTTGTTGAAATCTTTCATAAATTATTTTAATGGCTCAGTCAGTAAACCTACTTGTGTTAAACCTGCATCTTGAAGGGCAGACATGAGTTTCATGACTTCACCATAAGGACGAGATTCACTGCCGTTAATCAGGACACTCATTTGCTTTTTCTGTTCGTTCGCTTCATTTTGTGAAGCAGTTAAAACAGATTTTAGTTCATCAAGTGTGAGTACATCATTCTGATGATTTTTATCTTCGAGTTTGATCGTTCCATCCGCCTCAAGTGTAACAATCGCAGGGCGATCTTCCGCTTGCATAGGCGTGCCATTTGCCTGTGGTAAATCGACTTTGACACCTGTGGTGATCATAGGTGCCGTGACCATGAAAATCACCAAAAGAACTAACATGACATCAATATAAGGTACGACGTTCATGTCACTTTTAAATGGTTTTTTGATGCGCTCAAAGCGTCCAGAACGTTGAATAGCCATTAGTCATTGTCCTGAGTTGAACCTACAGACTGGCGTTGTAATAACGCAACCATTTCTTCGGCAAAAAGCGCACGATCATTATAAACGGCTTCACCTTTGGCTGTGAAATGGTTAAATGCAAGTACAGCAGGAATTGCCGCAAAAAGACCAATGGCCGTTGCAATCAATGCTTCTGCAATACCCGGAGCAACCGTAGCAAGGGTGACTTGGTCAATATCTGCCAAACCAATAAAAGCGTTCATAATGCCCCAAACGGTACCGAATAAACCAACATAGGGTGCAACCGATCCAATACTCGCAAGCGCGCCTAAACCATTTTCTAAATGTCCTTGGTCACGGCTTAAACCCACACGAAGAATACGTTCTGTACCTTCAATGGATTGTTCTGCGCTGGCATTACGCTTTTTAAGTTTGAAAAACTCGCCTAAACCTTGATAGAAGACATCTTCAAGGCCAACACGTTTCGAGTTGAGCTGAGCATTGTTGTATAAAGTGTTGAGTTCGGCGCCAGACCAAAAGATTTTTTGGAAATGTTCATCATCGGCCTGCGCTTTTTTATAACTCATGTGTAACTTGGCAATCAGATACCAACTGAATAACGAAGCTAAGAGCAGCAGGAGCATTACCAGTTGTACGACAGGACTTGCTTGTAAGATGAGGTCTGAAACTTTGAGTGTTGATTCTAGTTGAGTTGCCATAGTTACTACATGTGCCAAATAATTTTTTTAATCTTGTTCCAATTCTTTCAGAATCAGTTCACGTATTTCATCAGGAAGGCGACGGGGTCTCATCTCTGCACTGATACATGCCAATTCTACCTCACCTGATGCCAGCATAATATCACCACGATAAATATTTTGTTGCAACACAAATGACGTAGCCTTACACGAAACTACACTTGCTGTAACAGTAATTAGGTCATCCATTAATATAGGACGTGAATATTTCACATTAATTTTATGAACGACAAAGTTGTAATCTTTTTGATGCCAATAATGGTCTACACCTGAAGCGCGCAGCCATTCTGTGCGGGTACGTTCCATAAAGCGAATATGATTTGCGTGGTAAACAATGCCACCTGCATCTGTATCTTCAATATATACACGAATGTTGAATTCGAATTTATTCGCCATGAGAGTGTTCCGTCTTTATAAAATCTGAAAAATATTGGTCTGCACTTCAGCAAAGAATTAGAGCATTTAAAAATGGCGATAATTCAATGATTCGTCAAGTGCTTCAATGACGGGCAGTTTAGCACCGTGAGTCATCAGTCCAATGGCACAAGGTTTCAACTCACGTAAATCTTTAACTTTCGTAGTTGTAATTATTGGTTAAAAAAGAGACTGCTTTTAATTTATTTGTTCATCTAATTTAAATTTTGCATCGACAAAATCCTGTAGATGAGCTGCTAAATATCCCGCAATATGAAAGTGAGTTTCTTCCATTTTCTTTTTCTGTTGCTTTGGGAGTAATGCCTTTAAAGATTCATACATATACGTTAAGCAGCAAAAGCCAAGGCCAATAACTAACATAAGTAAAAGTTTATTAGCTAGATCTATCCAGAAAAACACATAAACGAGTATGACTAAAGCAAAGAATGAGAGGCTGAAATAAAATGTATTAATTTTTGCTGGCTTAAAGTTTTCCTTGACCAAAGCTTGTACGTCGTCGTGATAGTACGTCCCAATAAAAATGAGGGCAGAAGTATAGTTGAAGCTCAGGTTTTTTATATGATATGCAGAAGGCGATTGTTTAATAGTTAAGATATTATCTTCACTTACTTCTATGGTTTCTTTGCTAAGAATGTTTTCACATTCGACAGTGATAAAATAATTGTATTCGGTGTGGAATAAGCTTTCAAAATCACTCATTTGTTTAGGGCTAAATGAACTGATGGGTTGTTCTCTGGGAATGTTTTCAATGGCACTGTCTAATGGAAGGTTTTGAATGTATTCGCTATTAATTTTGTTAATTATTCTATTCTCAAGATTTATCATTTTAGTTTGCTGTTTGTAGTGGATTGAATTTATTTAAAAATTTAAATAAACATTCAGGGAGAATTTAACTCCCCGAAGTCGTTCAGTGAATAATCGTCTATTTATCTTTCGGCTCTGGTGGTGTCATACCAAACTGTAAATAAGCCATATTGGTGGCAATACGTCCACGCGCAGTACGCATGACATAGCCTTGCTGAATGAGGTAGGGCTCGATTACATCTTCTAGCGTCCCTGAGTCTTCTGCCATAGCAGCAGCTAGAGCTTCTACACCTGCAGGGCCACCATCAAAACGCTCTAGTAGCATTGATAAATAACGGCGGTCTAGCGTATCTAAACCATCTTTATCGACATTTAGCATGTCCAAAGCACGTTGAGCCATCTCTTGGGTTACTTCACCTGTGCCTTTGACTTGCGCATAATCACGGACCCGGCGTAATAAACGGTTTGCAATACGAGGTGTCCCACGAGCACGGCGTGCAACTTCTTGAGCACCTTCGGCGGTCATGGGCACATCCATCAAGTTGGCAGAACGAGTCACAATATGCGTTAAGTCTTTGACAGAATAGAACTCTAAACGTTGTACGATACCGAAACGGTCACGTAAAGGAGAGGTCAGTAGGCCTGCACGAGTCGTCGCTGCAACAAGAGTGAAGGGTGGTAAATCCAGTTTGATCGAACGGGCAGCAGGGCCTTCACCAATCATGATGTCGAGTTGGTAATCCTCCATCGCTGGATAGAGAATTTCCTCGATGACCGGTGAAAGACGATGGATCTCATCAATAAATAAAACATCACCTTCTTCGAGGTTGGTTAGCATTGCAGCCAAATCGCCTGCACGCTCAAGGACGGGGCCTGATGTTGATTTTAAGTTGCCGCCCATTTCACGGGCAATAATATTGGCCAGTGTGGTTTTTCCTAAACCCGGTGGGCCAAAAATTAAGGTGTGATCGAGTGCTTCTTCACGGCCACGCGCAGCACCGATAAAGATTTCCATTTGTTCACGGACGACAGGTTGCCCGATGTAGTCATCAAGGGAAGTTGGGCGAATGGCGCGGTCGAAGTGGTCTTCGGGTTTTTCTGAACCACTGATAAGACGGTCTTGCATAATTATTTAACTAATCTCTATATCGTTGTAGAAGAATCACAGCCTCAAAAAGCGATTGAATTTTAAATGCCATTGTATAGGCGATTCTCACTTTTGACTGGGCAAAAGTGACAAAACCCATTTGTTAAACTGATGCTACGTCCTTGTAGCACAGTTTAACGGCGACATCCTTGTCGCCTGCGTGATTCACATACTGTCTATAGCTCTAAAAGGCAAAGGATACAGTGCTCATTAGAAACTAAAATTATTTATTCATCGACTTTAATGCAGCACGGATAATGTCGCTGGCTTCAGTATAATCAGCTTTGACGGCATTAATTAGTTTTTGTGCTTCAGCAGGTTTATAACCTAAAGACTGTAAGGCCGCTTCAGCTTCGGCTACGGCAGAGTTGCCCGTAAATTGAATTTGTTCAACAGTTGAATTGGTTGGTGCCGTGCCTGAAGCCATTGCTTTAAAGCGATCACGTAACTCAATCATGAGGCGTTCAGCGGTCTTTTTGCCTACACCCGGAACTTTGACTAAAGTGTTTACATCTTCATGTTCAACCGTGTGAATCAGCATTTCAACACTTAATGTTGATAAAATGCCCAGTGCCATTTTAGGGCCTACGCCGTTAACTTTTAACAGTGTGCGGAAGATCAGTTTTTCTTGAGCATTGCTAAATCCATACAGCAGTTGTGCATCTTCACGTACAGCCAGATGTGTCCACAAGGTAATTTTTTGACCTTTCTGTAGTTGGCAAAATGTTGAAAGTGGGGTGTCAATTTCATAGCCCACACCATTTACATTGAGTAATACCGTTGGTGCTTCCAATGCCAGCACTTCGCCAATTAAACATCCGATCATGTCATTTATTCACTTTATTTCAGTTTAGTCTGAGCTATTTGCTCAATTTCAATTTGTTGCGAGATTAGCGTGAAGGCCAGCGAATTACTAGCCTTCACATTTTTTCAGCTTTAAAAGAAACCAACTTTATTGCCTTGAAGTTCCTGTGCAAGGTTATAAGCCTGATGGTCTGAAAATTTAGAGATAATATCCAATACTTGCATGATGTTTTCATAATGCAACGGCCCAAAATGTGCCCCCGAACGGTGGAGAATGGACATCAGTCGCTGTTCTTTAAAACTCAAGGTTTTATTTGGCGTAGTTAGAGGAATAAATGCATCTAAAATATTTTGTAGACTTTGATGCGCAATAATCTCTAAGCCGGCTTTTTGTGGATGTTCAAAAATTTTATCGCGAGCTAATTCTTTTGCTCGGTTAATTCCACGCTCAATATCTTCACTGCAATATTGCAATAAACTGCCTTTGAGTTGACCTGACAAAATATCATGATGATGACGGGCAAAGGCAGTCGTGACTTCTTCGACTAGACGTTTCATCACACGACCTCGTAATGCGGCAATTTTTTGTTGCCAAGTGGTATCAGTCATAGCCAATTCGGCAGGTATGCCATAGTCACCGACCAAATCAAGGAAAATGGGCTCAACTTCGTTATAGTTCAACATGTTGAGGATAATGCCATCTTCAAGGTCAATTAAGGCATAACAAATATCATCTGCGGCTTCAAGCAAATAAGTCAAAGGATGACGACAGTAGTGATATTCGCCCAGTTGAATTAAACCCAATTGTTCTGCAATTTGCTGCAAGATTTCTTTTTCTGCTTGATAACAACCAAACTTTGCTCGTTGGCTTGCAGGTTTATTGCCTTGCGATGCAATAGTTTTGGATAGCCACGGGTATTTTAAATATGCACCTAAAGTTGCATAGGTTAAACGCATACCACCATCATTCGGGTGATAGTCAATTTTAGTCAGTAAACGTAAGCCTTGTGCATTACCTTCAAACTGACGCACATCGGCTTCTTCTTCAGGGCTTAAGTCCTGTAAAAAGTTGGTATGCGATGCGTCATCAAACCATTCTCGAATGGCATATTCGCCTGCATGGCCAAAAGGTGGATTACCAATATCGTGTGCCAAGCACGCAGCTTGAATAATTGCACCGACATCGGCAGGTGAAATCCACATCGGGAGTTCATCTTTAATTTTTTCAGCCGCCAGCATCCCCAATGAACGTCCAATACAAGACACTTCTAAAGAGTGCGTCAGGCGAGTATGAATGCCATCGTGTTGGGTGAGGGGATGGACTTGGGTCTTGCGATTAAGCTGTCGAAAACTCTGCGAAAATATAATGCGGTCATAGTCTTTATGAAAAGGGCTACGTGCCTGTTCAGAACTGTGTTTATTGCTACCAATACGAACTGTAGAAAGAAGTTCAAGCCAACGCATTTGAGTCATTTATCATTATTCATTTATTACTTGAATTGAATAATGCCAAACTTAGTTGAAAATCACTAGTCTGGGGCGACACAACTTGTCTTAAAAGATGTATGAGTGATTTGCCTTAATGAAATGCAAAACAAAACAGAAATTTAAAAATGGGCTGTTAGTATAGATGGGCAAATTTTACCTTTTATCCCATTTTTTAATTTTCAATGAGAATAATTTAAATGTATAGAAAGCAATTTCTTCCTACTTTGACTGCACTAAGTTTGGGCGTGACATTTTTTTGTCAGGTTGTACAAGTTTCAATACAGAAAAAAATATAACGAAAGTGCAGCCAAACCAAAATGTTGCTGCATCAGAAAATAGCATGATGCATCATTTAGAAACATTTGAAGAAATTGCGGAACAAAATGGTGGCAATCGTGCAGTAGGTACAGCAGGTGGATTGGCTTCTGCACAATATATTCTTGAACAAGCCAAGAAAGCAGGCTTGCACGCGCAAATGTTGCCATTTGAAAATCGAGAAAAGACCGTTGGGCAAAATATTGTGATTGAGATTGAAGGGCAATTCAAAGATACCGCTGTGATTGTCGGCGCGCACTATGATTCGGTGAAAATGGGGCCTGGGATTAATGATAATGCTTCAGGCGTTGCAGTATTGTTAGCATTATTACAAGACTATGCGAAGCAAAAGGTAAAACCTAAACACACACTATATCTTGCCTTTTGGGATTCGGAAGAGGTTGGTATTGCAGGTTCACAAGCTTTTGTGAAATCACTCAGTGAGAAACAGCTTCAAGGCATTCAAGCCTATATCAATGTTGATATGGTGGGAACAAAGAATCCGAATATCATGATTGCCGATGGTGACCATTCATCAATTGCAGAAATGGAGGCACAGTTTAAAGCCAATGGACTTATACAAAGTGATTATCAGCCAATCTTAGACAGCATGAGTCAATTACCTAAGCACCCGCAGGATGCTGCATTAGAACAAAGTATGCGTCAATATTTTAAAACCAATAATATGCAGATTAAAGATGATGTAACGACTTTAACAGCAAGCGATACTTTGCCATTTTTAGGGAAAGTTCCCGTTACTTCACTAATTTTATTTAATGAGCAAATGAAAGGTGATGAACTCGAATTTGCACCGTGCTATCACAAGGCTTGCGATACGATTGATGGTGTAGATGTAAACTCACTGAACTTAGCCCTCAATGTAATTCAACATCTATTGTCAGATTTGAATAAATAAAATGTTTCAATTTCAAATGTGAAATGATTTTAGTCTTTTATGAATTTCAGGTTTAAATCTCACACATTTAGACCTGAAAATCATTTTCAAATATGGTTTTAAAGCTTGATTAAAAAGTGAGTTGTTGTTGAAAAATAAAACATTTTTATAGTTTGAATATTATTCTTAGGATGAAATGAAAAAATCAGATAATTTTGTGTTAATCTGTGCGACTAAATTCAATTTTATTATTTAAAAATAAAAGCATTATTGCCTAAACTTCCCGATATAAGCACTACAATTTCACTTTCACATCTAGCTGATTTAACTAATACACAGTAGAATATGCGCTCTCTCAAGTCACATTGTGGCATGGTCTTTTCGATCATCCCGTGGAGCCAAAATCAGCATGTTTATCGTTGCCGGTGCACCTGCACATTCTTCATTTAAGAAAACTCAACTATTATCACGTTTAACGTCAATTAGTTCTGTTCAATCAATTGAAAGTCAATGGGTTTACCTTTTTGACCAAGCGCTCAACGAGCAACAACAGCAATCCGCTTTACAGCTTCTCAACGATGGTCAATCTTTTGAATTGCACCAAGCAGCAAGTGACGAAGTCCAAATTTTAGTGACGCCACGTGTTGGAACCATCTCTCCGTGGTCGTCTAAGGCAACAGACATTTTTGCCAACTGTAATACACCGGTTCATCGCCTTGAACGCGGTGTTTTGTTTACTTTGAAGGGTGTAAATGCTGTTTCTGATGAAGTAAAACTAGCATTACATGATCGCATGACTGAAAGCGTTTTCAATGCTATTGAAGATGCTGCGGCACTTTTCTCTGAAACTGAACCAAAGCCTTTAAACTCAATTGATATTTTGGGTCAAGGTAAAGAAGCGTTGGTGAAAGCTAACTCTGAATTTGGTTTTGCGCTTTCTGATGAAGAAATCGATTATTTAACCGATGCATTCACAAAAATGGGTCGCAACCCGCATGACATCGAATTGATGATGTTTGCTCAAGCAAACTCTGAACACTGCCGTCATAAAATCTTTGGTTCAGAATGGACAATTGATGGTGAAGTTCAACCATTGTCATTGTTCCAAATGATTAAAAACACCTATAAAGAATCACCTACAGATGTATTGTCGGCATATAAAGACAACGCTTCTGTAATTGTTGGTTTTGACACACAGCGTTTTTATCCAAAACTAGATGCTGAAACAGGTCACCATGTTTATAAGTATAAGAGCCAAGCCGCTCACATCTTGATGAAAGTGGAAACACATAATCATCCGACAGCGATTGCACCATTTGCTGGTGCAGCAACAGGTTCGGGCGGTGAAATCCGTGACGAAGGCGCAACAGGTCGTGGTGGTAAGCCAAAAGCAGGTTTAACAGGTTTTACCGTATCTAACTTGAACATTCCAGGCTTTGAACAGCCATGGGAAGAAAACTACGGCAAACCATCTCGTATGGCATCTCCACTTCAAATTATGATTGAAGGCCCATTGGGTGGTGCAGCGTTTAACAATGAATTTGGTCGTCCTGCGTTAAATGGTTACTTCCGTACATTTGAACAAAATGTCAATGGCGATGTAAAAGGCTTCCATAAGCCAATTATGATTGCCGGTGGTTACGGTAACATCCGTCCTGACCATGTAGAAAAAGATGCGATTCAACCAGGCGATTTACTGATCGTACTAGGTGGTCCTGCAATGCTGATTGGTTTAGGCGGCGGAGCAGCGTCTTCTGTAGACAGCGGTAAGTTGGGTGAAAACCTAGACTTCGCATCTGTACAGCGTGAAAACCCAGAAATGGAACGCCGTTGCCAAGAAGTCATCGATGCTTGCTGGCGCATGGAAGATCATAACCCAATCGTGTCTGTACATGACGTAGGCGCAGGCGGTATCTCAAATGCAATGCCTGAACTTGTGAACGATCACGAGTTAGGTGCGGTACTTGATCTGCGTAAAATTCCATCGCTTGAAAAAGGCATGTCTCCGATGGAGATCTGGTCGAATGAAGCGCAAGAACGTTATGTTTTGGCGATCCGTCCATCATCTTTAGAACTCTTTGAATCACTGTGTGCACGTGAGCGTTGTCCGTTTGCGGTATTGGGTGAAGCGACTGAAGCGCGCCATTTAACCGTTGAAGATCCATTGTTTGAAAACAAAGCTGTGGATATGCCAATGCAAGTGATGCTTGGCGGTACACCACGCATGAGCCGTTCATACGAAACGATTGAACGTAAAGGCGATGACTTCACTGCTGAAACTGTAACAGATTTGAAAGATGCGATTTACCGCGTTCTTAAGAATCCAACTGTTGCATCTAAATCGTTCCTCATCACCATTGGTGACCGTTCGATTACAGGTATGGTTGCACGTGATCAGTTCGTCGGTAAGTGGCAAGTGCCTGTAGCGGATGCTGCAGTAACAACGACTAGCCTTGTTGGTTATACAGGTGAAGCGATGGCAATGGGTGAGCGTCCACCAGTTGCGTTGTTGAATCCTGCTGCTTCTGCACGTTTATCTGTAGCAGAATCAATTTCAAACATCATGTCTGCAAAAATCGACCAGATCAGCGACATTAAATTGTCTGCAAACTGGATGGCTGCTGCAGGTCAACAAGGTGAAGACCAAGCGCTATTCGAAGGCGTTAAAGCCATCGGTATGGAAATGTGTCCTGCACTAGGTATCGCAATTCCAGTAGGTAAAGACTCATTGTCTATGCGTACCACTTGGAATGACGAAGGCGAAGACAAATCTGTCACTTCACCAATGTCAGGCGTGATCACAGCATTTGCACCTGTGACGGATGTTCGCAAAACATTGACACCTGAATTGAAAAATATCGAGTCTGTACTTGTACGTATCGATCTTTCTAAAGGTCAATTCCGTTTAGGCGGTTCAATCCTTGCTCAGGTTTATAAAGCAATTGGTTCTGTAACTCCTGATGTAGACAGCTTCGATGACTTCAAAGCATTCTTTGCATTGGTTCAAGACTGGAACAACCGTGGTCTTATCAAGGCTTACCATGACATCGGTGATGGCGGTCTATTGGCAACTGTTGCAGAAATGATGTTCGCTTCACGCCTAGGTGCAGCGCTTGAAGATCAATCTACTGCAAGCTTGTTTGCAGAAGAAATTGGTGCAGTGCTTCAAATCAGCAAAGCGGATTGGACTGCATTAGAAGCTGAAGTTGCAGCGTCTAGCCTTAAAGATGCAATTGCAGTTGTAGGTACTGTAAATGATACAGATACTTTAATTGTAAATGGTTTGAGCTTAGACCGTGCTGAATTACAGCAAGCATGGACAGAAGTGTCACATCAAATTCAACGTTTACGTGACAACGTAGAAACAGCGGATCAAGAATATGCGTTGATTGCTGACAAATCACATGCAGGTTTAATTGCAAAACCAACATTTGATTTGAACGAGCCAATCGAAGCGCCGTACATCAATGAACGCCGTCCAAACATGGTGATTCTGCGTGAACAAGGTGTAAATGGTCATGTAGAAATGGCTGCTGCATTCGACAAAGTTGGTTTCAACACTGTAGACGTACACATGAGCGACTTGCTTGCTGGCCGTATCAGTCTTGATGACTTTGAAGGTTTGGTAGCGTGTGGCGGTTTCTCTTACGGTGACGTATTGGGCGCAGGCGGCGGTTGGGCTAAATCAGTATTGTTCAATCCTAAACTTCGTGACCAATTTGAGAAATTCTTCAACCGTAATGAAACTTTCTCTCTAGGTATTTGTAACGGCTGTCAAATGCTGTCTCAGCTTGCACCACTCATTCCGGGTGCAGAAGCTTGGCCTCGTTTCCACCGCAATACATCTGAGATGTTTGAAGCGCGTGCAGTTAACGTTCGCGTTGAAAAATCTAATTCTGTATTGTTAGATGGTATGGAAGGTTCGATTCTTCCTATCGCCGTGGCACATGGTGAAGGCCGTGTAGTTGCTAGCGCGGAAAACATTGCGGCATTGAATGCAGGTGATCAAGTGATCTTGCGTTATGTAGATAGCCAAGGTAACCCAACGCAGCATTACCCAATGAACCCGAATGGTTCGCCAGAAGCGATTTCAGGTGTAACGTCTAAAGACGGCCGTGCAACGATTATGATGCCGCACCCTGAGCGTAACTTCCGTGCAATTCAGCATTCTTGGAAACCAGAAGACTGGGATCAAGATGGTGCTTGGTTACGTATGTTCCGTAATGCACGTAAATTTATTGGTTAATCTTAGATAGATGAATCCTAGAAAAGAGCCGCCTTAGGGTGGCTTTTTTTATGGTTAAAATTTACCAAAAGATATATTAATTATTGTGAATGCTTGTTTTTACACATATAATCGCTTTCGTTTTTTAAACCACCTGCGGGTGGTTTTTTGTTGGTTTTAAATTTTTATTTCTCCCACTGAACTTGGTTTAGATTTTGCTTTTATATTTGTGGAAACATGCTAGTGTGTAATTTATGCACAATAACTATGCAAGATTAAAGACTAGCAAGATAAAAGAAAGATGGATAAGTAAACGAGTTCAGTATCAACACTCATGATGAGGTGATGACATGATTAAAATAGTAGAATACTCGGCAGTGGATAAGTCTGCGCTGCGTAAAAAGGGTTGGAAGCTTTTTGGTGCAGTGGTGTGTTTGCAGTTGGTGTTTTTATTTTTGGGTTATGCGTTGCAGATGTAATATTTGAACAATTGAAACCGCCGTGAGGCGGTTTTTTATGTAAACTAATGCATAATTAAAAAACTGCAAAAATTAATAATGAGCTTTAAACAATTTGTATTATTAAAAGATATAAAAATATTTTTACTTTTAGGCTTTATGTTTCCGTCAACATTGTTAAGTGGGTGCTTTCCTATTTTAAAAACGAAGCATCCGAAAATTAATATAACTGTTATCAATGAGCAAAATGAAAAGTTGGACGATGCAGAAGTATTTTTAAATCTTACAACATGGCAAGGCAAGTCTTTTACTGAATCTACATTAAAAAAAACACAGGACGGAATTGCTACATTTTCTGCAGAGAAAAGTTTGCAATTTATTCATATATTTCCAGCAAAATATAGTTGGTCGATTTGCGTTTATAAAAATGGATATAGTCAAAATAGTTTTGTGCCAAAAAGTTCAAATAATCGAACACAAAATTTAGTATTGTTGTTAGATAAAGCTGAATTAGGTGTAGAAAAAAAACAACATTGTTGGAAAGAAAAATCCTAAAATATTGAATTAATAAAACCACCCGAAGGTGGTTTTTGATTAAATAGCCAATTGGATCTGCTTTAACACCGCCTTCAACGTATTTTCATAATCAAAAGCAGCATTAGTACTGTCTTGGTATCGCCAAGCGACATAACCATCTGGACGAACTAAGACAGCGCCTGATTCATGAATTTCAGATTTCGCATTCCATGTACCATAAACGTCACGGTATTCACGAGAACCAACTTGAATAACATCCAAATAAGGCAAATCCAAAGCTTCTGTAGCTTGCTTCCAGCCTTTGCCAAACAAGCCCGTAATTAAGGTAAAACGCCCTTTGCCTGTGATGTCTAAGGTTGAAATTTTTTGGCCTTTGGTATTAATCAACCATGTATGCGGTACTTTAGCACCTGGACGTGTGGTCGCTTGTAAGTACAGTTGTTGATCTTTTTCAAATACTTCAGGTTCAGATTCAACCATCACTGCATTGGACGTATAACGTTGATTTAGCTCTACACCTTGCGCGTTAAACTCCAAGTTTTTAATTTCTAAAGCATGGAACAGTTTTTGACGGATTTCTGCAGCTTGTTCATCTTCTGCAAAAATACGTTGCATCATTTGAGCTTGAGTTGTGATGCCTTGGTCAAAGCCAAATACCTCTTTGAGATGCTTATAGTCAAAGCGAGATTGATTGGCACGCGCCACGATTTGCTTGCCGACAGGCGCACGCTCAGTGGTATAAGATTCAAGTAGAGCAGGAGCAGCCCAACCTTTGATGGCATACGCCAATTTCCAACCGAGGTTAAAGGCATCTTGCATACAGGTATTTGAACCTAAGCCACTTGATGGTGGATGACGATGCACCGCATCACCGCCGCAGAATACACGACCTTTCGAGTATTCAGTTGCCCATGTTTGGTTCACATACCAATAAGACAGTTTTTGAATCTCGACATTTTCAATTTCAGCACCGACAAAGGCATTTAAACGACCACGCAATTGCTCTTCGGTGACTTGTGGTTCACCTTTGGAAATATCAAAGCCCCAACCCATAATCCATTCATTCCACGGTGTAATGGCACGGAGTAAGCCCATGCCCAGATCACCAAAGCTGGCTTCAGGATTGGCAATCCATTGCAAAATGGCAGGGCGGTGTTGCACATATTTGGAAAGATCAGCTTTAAACGTGACATAGACTGTACCTGCGCGAGACATCACCCCTTCAAGTGGTAAATCAAGCTGTTCAAGGACTTTGGATTTTGCCCCATCCATACCGACCAAATATTTGGCACGTAAGCTGAATTCAGTATTTGTAATACGATTTAAAAAGGTTGCTGTTACACCATGCTCATCTTGCACATGGGACAAATATTCAGTATTAAAATTATAAATTGCACCACGTTCAGCCGCATTTTTTACCAACAAAGCTTCCATTTTCGGCTGAATGAGATCGACCAATGGACAAGGACTGCCTTTAATATAATCGCCATGACGTTCATCGCCCGTTCCCCAAGCACTCATGCGGACTATTAGCTAACCAATTAAATTGGGTAAAAAGCTGAACCTGTATGCCGTAATTTGCCAAGGCCAAACCTAAAGTAGAACCTGCAGGCCCTGTGCCAATAATCAGAACATCGGTATCGAATTGCTGTGTCATACAAAACTCCATGTGTATGTGAAGCGCAAACTTGGAATAGTCCGCAGTCTAGGCAAATGGTTTTCCGAGTAGAATGGATATTCATATAAACTATAGATCTATTGGTATTTTGACTGCATGACACAGGTGATGTAGTGAGTGTGTGGAGTGAAGTGAATGGAATTACGACATTTACGTTATTTTGTGACGGTGGCGAAAGAACAGAGTTTCACTAAGGCAGCGGAAAAACTATTTACAGCACAACCATCACTCAGTCAGCAAATTAAAGATTTAGAGCAGGAGGTTGGGGTGCAATTATTTGAACGTTCTGCTCGTAAAGTCTTACTGACCGACGAAGGGCAGGCTTTTCTCAAATATGCCGAGCAAGCAATTCAAAATGCCAAACAAGCTGTAGCTGCAGCTCGCCACGTGGCGCAAGCTAAAAATAACCAAATACATATTGGCTTTTTAAATGTCGCAGAATTGAAAATTATGCCGAGTATTTTGGCGCAATTAAAACAACATATCCCAGATTTAAAAATTCATTTACATAGCTTGACGTGTACAGAGCAAATCCAAAAACTCAAAAATACTGAATTGGATATTAGTTTTACTCGTTATCACTTAAGTCATGACGACTTCACCAATATTCAGGTTTTAAGTGAGCAGATCTATCTAGTCGGTGCAGCGCATCTGCATCCATCAGATCGAATCTTAAAACTTCAAGAGTTAAAAAATCACACCATTATTATGTGTGAACAAAATGCTTCTCCTGTTTTTTACGATACCTTAAATGCCTTGATTCCTTTTGATCAGCAACAACATGATCACATGCTGTGGGTGACCAATGTCATGCAGCATTTAAATTTGATTAATATGGGCATGGGCCTGAGTTTTGTGCCCGAATATTTACTCAAATTTTTAAATGATTCGGTCAAAGTCATTCAAACAGATGTGGAATTACCGAAACTAGGTTTATATGCAACCTATCCGAATGCATCGAATAATGTGGCATTAAAAATGATTTGCAGTGCTTTAAATAATGTGACTGCACAATAGCGTCTGGAATAACCAATGTTAAAACTGATTTATTATGTACCTGAGTCTCACCTAGAGTCGACTAAACTGGCTGTTTTTGAAGCTGGAGCAGGAGGTATCGGAAACTATGAACACTGTGCTTGGCAAGTGTTAGGGACGGGGCAATTTAAACCTGTAAAAGGCGCAAATCCTTTTATTGGTGAGTTGAATCAGCTTGAATCTATCCCTGAATGGCGAGTGGAAACCATCGTGCCTGAAGATAAAGCGAGTGAAGTCGCAAGGGCTTTAAAAGCAAGTCATCCTTATGAAGAGCCAGCATTTGAGTTTATTCAAATGGTGGATGTGAGTTTTTAATTCACAATAAAAGTCCCCTCTCCTTTTAAAGGAGAGGGTTAGGGAGAGGATTTATCAGATTATGCCCCCTCATCCTCTTGCGGAACATGCTCCTCATCCCGAAGAGAGAAGGGACTTACCGATTATTTAAAGTTATGCAGCTAATTGTGGTTGTGACCATTCATTTGAAAGCAATTTATATCTTCTGAATAAACAGCTCACGGTCAAAACGATACTGCGGGAAGAACACACCATCTTTAGCACGTTCACCTGCACCAATCACCATCACTGGGTATTGCTGGGCATTTAATCCTAAAATCTTCTTCACCAAAGGTTCATCAAAACCTTCCATCATACAACTGTCAAAACCATAGGCACGTAAAGCCAAAACTAAGTTTTCACAAGCCAATGCTGTGGTTTTGCTCGCCCAAAGTTTTGCATCTGCTTCATTAAAAGCTGTTACAGGCAATTGTTTATCCAGTGTACGTGCAACTTTGAAAGCAACTTTCTTAAAGTTACCTAGGGCGTTGAAGTAACCAGTTTTATAGTTATAAGGAATAAACTTGTAATACTTCTGTACCGCTGCAGGTGCTTCAGGAAATGGAAATTCCGAAATATTCCGTTTTGCCATTTCATCTACACGGTCGGTACGCGCGACACAGACAATCAATTCAGCAGCAGTTTTTGCAGCTAGTTGCCCTAAGCAAGCTTTCACCAATTGTTTTTTCTTTGCAGGGTTCTGAACGACATAGAATGTCCACGGTTGTAAATTCGATGAATTCGGTGCAAGCAAGGCGAGGTCTAAGCATTCATCTAAAACGTCGTTTGGAATGGCCTTGTCGGTAAACTTACGTACAGAACGACGGCTTTGTACAACTTTTTTAAAATTCTCGATATCGATGCCTTAAGGCGCAGGCTCGTAGTAGCGTTTCTTTTCAGGTTTAGTTTCAGTTTGTGATACTGCAGTCATGTGGAAACATCCAGTTTTTTAATTTAGAAAATAGATTGGGGCTGAGATGAAAAAAACCACCCAAATATGAGTGGTTTTTTAGTTCCATTAAAACATTAATTGAACTGAGAGAAGTCAGGTTTGCGTTTTTGCATAAAGGCGGCAACAGCTTCCATCATTTCTGGAGAGCCTACTCGATCCATGAAAATTTCAGCTTCATGGTCAATCCATGCCACGATTTCATCTACATTATGTTTCATTAATGCTTTTGATTGAACCAAAGATGCTAGTGGAAGTGCAGATAACTGTGCTGCTTTTTTCGCAGCTGTCGCATAAGCATCTTCTTCAATGCTATTGACCAAATTTGCTGAAAGCGCTGTCGCACTGTCAAACTTCTGAGCAGTTAACAGTAATTCCGCCGCTTTATGGTAGCCGGCTTGTTGAACCAATAGCTTGCTCGATGCACCTTCAGGCGATAGACCAAGGCTCACAAACGGAATTTGGAATAGGGCAGTATTGTCGCTGTAGACAAGATCGCAATGAAGCAGAATCGTAACACCAATCCCAATGGCAACGCCGCGAACCGCAGCAATCAGCGGCTTAGAAAATTGAGCAGCAGATTTTAATAAAATGAACGGTGCGCCTTCTGAAGCTGGAGCTTGTCCTTTTTGAGCAGCAGATTTCATAAAATCTTGCATGTCATTGCCCGCACTGAAGTCCGCATCTTGACCACGGAGTACAATTACACGCACTGAAGTATCCTGATCAGCTTCATCTAATGCTTTTGCAATCCACAGATATAATTCTGTATACAGCGCGTTCTTCGCCTGAGGTCGGTTAATGGCTAAGGTCAGTACGCCATTGTCCAAATTCGCATTCAAATGTTCATGGGGTTGTTGAATACAGCTCAGTGTCATCGTACTATCCTTGCGTAAAAGTTTCGTTTTGATTTTATGCTCGACATTATGTCGCATATTTCAGCCTGTGGCACAACTGCTCAGTTCATAAAAAGTTTGATTTGATATGAAATATACATTTGATTATTTGGTTTTCATTGGGCGTTTTCAGCCGTTCCATTTAGCGCATTTGCAAACCATTAAAATAGCTTTGCAACAGAGTCATTATGTGCTTTTGGCGCTTGGTTCGGCGCAAAATGAACGTAATATCAAAAATCCATTTTTAGCGTCAGAACGTGAGCAGATGATCCTGTCAAATTTTTCAGAGCAAGATCAGAAGCGAATCAAGTTTGTGCATGTGATAGATGTATATAACGATGAAAAATGGCAAAAGTTAGTCAAATCTTTGGTGAATGATTTAGTTGAAACGAATGCAAAAGTCGGTTTGATTGGACATTTTAAAGATGATTCTTCTTATTATTTAAAATTCTTCCCCGAATGGGAAATGGTTGAGCTGGATAGTCTAGAAGGGGCGATCTCTGCGACACCGGTACGCGAGGCGTATTATCGTGGTGAAATTCAGCATTATGCTTTTCCTCAAGGTACCGTCGAATTTTTGCAAAAATTTCAACAGACAGACATTTATAAACAACTTCAACACAAATTTATGACTCAGGATAAAACAAATCTGCTATAAAAAAACGCTAAAATTTCTAGCACTACAATGGAGCAAAAAAATAAACGTTGTAGTGATTTTAGGCTGTGTTTTATTCAGGAGAAAAACATGAATTTGCGTCACGGAACGTTAGCAAAATATATGGGAGCCTTCGCTTTATGCTGCGTATTGCCCCTACATGCTGCTGAATGGACGCTAACCCCTAATAGTCAGGTCACTTTTGGTATTAAATCTGTGGGGCTGTCGATTGTTGAAGGGCGCTTTAATAAGGTTCAGTCGAACCTTAAGTTTGATCCTGAAATTCCACATAAAGGTTCAGCTCATTTGGTGTTAGATGTAGATAGCATCAGTTTTAGTAACCCAAGCTTAAAGGGATTAATCTTGGGAAGTGAATATTTTGATGCCGCTGAATTTAAGCAAGTGAAGTTTGTCAGTAAACAAATCGAACCCGTGGCTTATGCGAAATATATGATTCGAGGGGATCTGACCATTCGTGGTATCACTAAACCTGTGATCTTCGATACTACACTTACCCCTAGTCCGCAAAATCCAAAAGTGTTGGATGTTCAATCTTTAGCAACCATTAAGCGTAGTGATTTTGGTATGCGTAAAGCACTCGGTGGAGTTGGTGAGCAAGTACTGATTCAGCTCAAAGGCCAATGGCGGCTTGAATAACCGCAGTCTTACAGGGTTTAACACATATGATCTTTGGCATGTTGCAGCACAACAGCAGTCAATTTTTGTAATTGAACAGATTGTTGGTTCCAATGATGCCAATACAAAGCTAGATCAATACTGAGTTCTGTTGAAAGCTCTATCAATTTTCCCGCTGCTAATAAGTCTTTACTTTGATAGTCGGGTAACCATCCATAGCCCAAGCCCATCGTAATGGCATCAAAAAATGCCGTTGAAGAGGGAATGAAATGATGTGGATATTGTGAAGGGTTGAGTCCGAAATTCTTCTGAATCGATTGTGTATGTAAGTCATCTTTCTCATTAAAAATCAGTGCAGGCGCAGCCCTTAACGCATTTCGCGTCACACCTTGACCGAACCATCTTTGGATAAAATCAGGGGTTGCTACAAAGCGATAATGCATTTCTCCCAGATATTCTGCGACGCAGCCCTTCATGGCTTCTGATTCTGTTGTGACACAGGCATTGACCAAACCGGCTTCTAATAAATGATGTGTTTGTGACTGATTATCGACCTGAAAATGAATCACGATTTTTTCTTCAATTAAGAGATCTTTGAGTAGCGGAAGCAACCATGTCGCAAGTGAGTCAGCATTGGTCGCAATATTGACTTGATAGAAAGCATTCGCCGTTTGTCCTGTTAGATTTTGCAGAAAATTATGTTCTAGTAATTTGCTGTGTTGTAAATAATGTAATAATGATTGGCCCGCGAGTGTTGGGCGGCAGGGTCGTTCACGTACAATGAGTACATGACCTAATTTCTTTTCTAAGGTTTGCAGCCTGAGCGTGACCGCAGATGCCGTAATGTTTAAACGCAGTGCCGCTTGTTCAAAGCTTCCTGTTTCAGCAACTGCAAGAAAAGCTTCGCTATGTTTGCTTTGTAACATGAGTCACCTATGAGCATTAGAAATTTCACAAACTAAGAAAAACTTAGTTATATTGATATTTATTTATAAATACTTATTTTTAGCAATTAGCTTGGATAATAGCAACATTCATTTAAAGCTTTGAAAGTGTAGTTAAAAATGTTGCACAGTTATATGCAAGGGCTCGCAATTGGATTTAGCCTAATTATCGCGATTGGTGCGCAAAATGCGTTTATTCTCAAGCAGGGGTTAAAAAAGCAGTATGTCTTTTGGCTCTGCGCTATTTGTGCTGCTTCTGATTCGATACTCATCTTACTAGGTGTGCTCGGATTCTCCCAATTGGTTGAAAGTCATCCGGAAATTGTCAATGGAGCTAAATATTTGGGCGCAACTTTTTTAGCAGTTTATGGAGCACAGCATTTTCTGCAAGCCTTCAAAACTTCGAGCAGTTTAGCGCCCAGTGAGAAGAATGAAACCAAACTATTGAAGTTGGTACTAATCTGCTTGGCTTTAACATGGTTAAATCCACATGTATATCTTGATACGGTTGTGCTGATTGGGTCTATTTCCACGAAGTTTGAATCGACCGCAGTATATTTTGCGATTGGGGCAATTACAGCTTCATGGGTATTTTTCTTTGTCCTCGGTTTTGGTGCGCGCTATTTATTACCGCTTTTCCAAAGTGCAAAGGCATGGAAAGTTTTAGACTTTATTATTGGCGTTGTGATGTGGGGAATTGCAGCCTCATTATTGCTCTAGTTAGAAGCTTCTTATTAAGTTTGAGCCCATTCCTAAAGGAGCGGGCTCAAATCATTACTGTTATGCTGCTTGTAGTGCTTTTAAATCTTCTAAGACTTGTTCTGCATGGCCTGCAGCTTTGACTTTGCGATATTCTTTTACCAGCTTGCCATGATGGAAAATAAAGGTTGAACGTTCGATGCCCATAACCTTTTTGCCATACATATTTTTTTCTTTAATCACGTCAAAATGCTGACATAGCACTTCTTCTTTATCACTGATTAAATCAATGCTTAGATTTTGCTTTTCAGTGAAGTTTTGATGGGCTTTAACCGAGTCACGAGAAATGCCGTAGATTGGGGTATTAAGCGCATCAAACTGATCTTTTAAGCATGAAAACCCAATGGCTTGCGTCGTACATCCTGGTGTTGAATCTTTAGGATAGAAGTAGACGATCAGCCAGTCATTGTTGACTTCTGCAAGGTTGACTTCACCTGAGGTGGTTGGGAAGGTTTGATTTGGTAAGCTAATTTCAGTCATGAAGATTTCCTTTTTCATGTCTTATCCCTAAACGGGCTTAAACAAAGTATGTGAAATATGACCATCATACAGAATTTACTTTGAACTTAAAGCAATAAAAAAGCCTGCAATTGCAGGCTTTTTTGAGACGAAAAATTATTTTTTCGCTTGAGCTGATTTCATTGCTTCTTCAGTTAAAGTTTTTAATTTACCTGTTAACTGAGGACCGAAACATGCTTGAAGGTCTTTATTTTGTTTTTGAACAAAAGCGAGTGTTGCAGGGCTTTTCTTCTGGTTGATTGTGCTTTGGATTTCCCATTTTTGAGCATTGGTTAAACGACCATCTGCTTCAACAGCACAAGTACAGTATTTGCTAACTTCAGCGGCAGTTAGTTTTTTACCTTTGCCAGTTTCTTCTTTACAAACATTAATTAACGAAGATTTTACGTTAGTGCTCTTATATGCTTGTTGAAGCTTGTCGTTGTCAGCGTGTGCAACTGAAGCAAACAATGCAGCTGCAGAGAAAGCAGCAGAAAGAATAATGTTTGATTTTAAATTTTTCATAAACCCTACCTTGTTATTTCGGTATGTAACGTGTCGGATCTTCAACACCTGCGTCAACGAAACCTTGTTTACGAAGACGGCAGCTATCGCATTTACCGCAAGCACGACCTTGGTCATCTGCTTGATAGCAAGACACCGTTTGACTGTAGTCTACGCCATGTTCTATACCTAAGCGAATGATATTTGCTTTGGATAAATGTAACAGAGGTGTTTCAAATTTAAGTGGTTTTCCTTCAACGCCAACCTTTGTTGCAAGGCGAGCCATGTTGGCAAATGCTTCGATAAACTCTGGACGACAGTCTGGATAGCCTGAGTAATCAACTGCATTAATACCAATGACAATCGCTTCTGCACCAAAAACTTCCGCCGCAGCTAAAGCATATGACAAGAAAATCGTGTTACGCGCTGGTACATAAGTTACAGGAATACCGGCTTGTTCATGATCAGGAACTTCAATGCTATGGTCAGTTAACGCAGAGCCGCCTAAGTTACCTAAGTCGATATTAATGACACGATGTTCTACACCAGCCTGCTTGGTTAACTCACGAGCAGCATCTAGTTCTGTCGTAGAACGTTGACCATACATAAAACTTAAGGCGATACACTCATAACGTGCTTGAGCCCAAGCTAAACAAGTGGTTGAGTCTAAGCCGCCAGACAATAAAACTATGGCACGAGGGCGCATATGCATTACTCCAAATAATTCTTTAAAACTTAACGACCAGTTTCATCGTTCCAAAGCAACTTATGTAATTGCAATTGGAAGCGAACAGGGAGATGGTCTTCTAAAATCCATTGTGCTAAATCACGTGCAAGCTGAGGCAAACGAACAGCACCTTTTTCAACGGCAAAGGCCGGAGAGAACCAAATGGTGCTGACTTTTTCGTTTAGCTTATAGTGCTCAACTTGCTGTTTTGACCATTCATAGTCTTCACGATTACAAATCACAAATTTGATTTGATCATGTGGCGTTAAATGGTCGAAGTTGCTAAGCAAGTTTCGTGCAACTTCACCCGACGTCGGGGTTTTTAAATCCATAACTTTTGAAACACGTGGGTCAACTTTAGACACATCTAAAGCACCACTGGTTTCTAAAGAGACTTCGCAGCCTAAATCGGCCAGACGAGTCATGAGGGGAAGGGCGTTCGGTTGAGCAAGTGGCTCACCACCCGTCACGCAAATATAAGGAGTTTTAAAATCTAAAGTGGTTTGAATAATTTCTTCTAATGATTGGCGTTCACCGCCTTCAAACGAATAGGTTGTATCACAATAAGTGCAACGTAAGGGACAGCCCGTCAAGCGGATAAAGACCGTAGGCAAACCTGCGGTATTGGCTTCACCTTGCAATGAATAAAAAATCTCCGTAATACGTAAACCCGCAGACGGATCAGAAACAGGAATAGCGGAAGATCGAAGGGTACTCATAACAAAATTAACCAGATATAAAAAAACAAAAAATCTCTACGATCATTGCTAACCGTAGAGACGAGGAGCGATAGAGGCTCCACGGAACACGAATGCTCCGCTGAAATAAAGACTTAGTCTTCGCGTAATAATTCGTTCAAGCTTGTTTTTGCACGAGTTTTCGCGTCAACTTTTTTCACGATTACTGCAGCGTATAGGCTGTATTTACCACATTTAGACGGCAAGCTACCAGAAACCACAACAGAACCAGCAGGAACACGGCCATAATGGATTTCGCCAGTTTCACGGTCATAAATCTTAGTCGATTGACCAATGAATACGCCCATTGAAATCACAGAACCTTCTTCTACGATCACACCTTCAACGATTTCAGAACGCGCGCCGATAAAGCAGTTATCTTCAATGATTGTTGGGTTTGCTTGAAGTGGTTCAAGAACGCCACCAATACCAACGCCACCAGATAAGTGTACGTTTTTACCAATTTGAGCACATGAACCAACAGTTGCCCATGTATCAACCATCGTACCTTCGTCAACATATGCACCGATGTTCACATAAGAAGGCATCAATACAACATTTTTTGCTTGGAAAGAACCTTTACGTGCTACAGCAGGCGGTACTACACGTACACCAGCAGCTTTAAATTGTTCTTCAGTCCAGTCAGAGAACTTAGTATCAACTTTGTCATAGAAGCGTAAGTCACCAGCTTCCATTGGTTTGTTGTCGTTCAATTTGAATGAAAGCAAAACGGCTTTTTTCACCCATTGATGAACAATCCATTCACCATCAATTTTTTCAGCAACACGTAATGTACCGTTATCTAGTCCAGCGATCACTTCTTCTACTGCTGCACGTACTTCAGCAGGACAGTCAGCTGCAGTGAAATTAGCACGGTCTTCAAACGCTTGTTCAATGATTGTTGAAAGCTGAGACATGTTCTTCCATCCAGAAAAAAATTTTCCAAGATTTTACACTAAATCGAGTCAAAAATAGATGGTAAATCGTCCTAGGATCGGAATTAATTATTAAGCAAGCGCTAAAAGCAAAAAACTAAAGGTGATGGATGTAGCATTTTTATAAAGTTTGTATATAAATTACGCGAAATATACAGAAATTGTCCCAATCATCTTTATCCTTTTTAAAAAAATGAAGAAAAAACTCTTTATTAATCAATGTTAAAATATAAATGTATCAAAAGTTAACAAAAAATCAGTAAATTTGCATAAAAGTTGAGCTGTGTTTCCTTTTAACATGTGCCATATAACAAGATTGAACGAAATCTGAAAAACAGTTTATTTTGAGGAGAAACACATGAAATCATTACGTTTATTAACAGTAGCTGCTCTACTTACTGCTGCAGGTACTGCAATGGCAGATACCTCTGTAGTTCATGATGGCTATGCATTTGATCAAAACCAACTTATCCCAACTGGCGCTCGTCTAGAAGTGGGTACAACGGGTTATGGTGGTGCCTTACTTTGGACTGCGAACCCATACGTCGGCCTTGCTTTAGGTTATAACGGTGGTGATATTTCATGGTCAGATGACTTATCTGTAGATGGCGTAAAATACGACATGGATATGGATAACAAAGTTGGTTACTTAAATGCAGAAGTACGTCCTTGGGGTGCAAGTGCTAATCCATGGGCTCAAGGTCTTTATGTCGCTGCGGGTGTAGGTTATATCGATACTGAATATGGTTTGAAATCTACAGCGAAAAGCGGTGAAATCGAAATTGATGGTAAAGATACTTCTTTCGAACGTCTAAACGGTAAAGTGTCTTATGATAACGATATCGCACCATACCTAGGTCTTGGTTTTGCACCAAAATTGAATAAAAACTGGGGTGTTTTTGGTGAAGTAGGTGCTTATTACACTGGTAACCCAACTGCAAAATTAACAGCTGTTGGTGGTACTCCTGCTGACCGCGAATTACTTGCTGACCATGAACGTAACATCGAACAAGATGACAAATATGAATGGCTTCCAGTGGGTAAAGTAGGTGTGAGCTACCATTGGTAAGTTCTTACTGAAACAAAAAAAAACGAGCTTCGGCTCGTTTTTTTTTTTTGAAAGCGTTTAAAATCTGTGACCAAATTTCAGACCATAGATCATGGCATCATTGTCTGAGACACTTGCAAGACCTGAAATATGAGATGTTTCAGTATTTGATGGTTTTGAGAGTTTCAGATAATACAAGCCAGTTGCTAGAAAATTGTTCGGGTTAAATTTATGCATCATACCTAAACCTAAACCTCGATAGCCATCACTTGGGTTTAAGGTAGACGCCGCATTTCCTGTCCCGTTGTCCCAAATAAATTCTGCAGCAGCGAGCCAACTCGGATTCAATTGATGTGCAATCCCCAACTTTCCTGACCATTGATCTTTCTGATATTCCACCAATTGGATATCAGCTAAATCACGGTATTGTGGATCGAGTGCTGCGTATTGAAGCACGGCATTAAACTGCGGTGGCTGAATGTTGAAATCTTTCCAATTAATCCACCGAACTGTGCCATATACAACATTGTATGGGCTAATGGCTGTTTGAAATTCAAAATTGACGCTTTGTGGCGTTTGAATGGAGGTATGGGTGTCTGGTACTAATTGAAAAGGACCATTTGAATATAAAGTTGATTCAAAGGTCTTATTTTCATGTTTGATTGTTGAACGATAGGTTAGGCTAGTTTTAATAGCATATTCAGGGATTTGATAACTGAATCCGAGCAGCCAACCAAGCGCTTCATCTTGTTTAAAATCGGCATGGTAGCCATTGAGAGCAGCATATTGTTGCCCAGAAATTTTTAAATCACCTTTAAATGTTTGTAGGCTTAAACCGCTATAAATATTCCAATTATTATTGGGTTGATAGCCTACCAGTCCAGTTAGGTTATGCGTTCTAAAGTTAATATCGGCGCTTTCAATATCGATATTTGAGCTATCTGGTAAGCGAGGACTATATTGATAACTGATATCAGTATGAAAAGGTTGCTCATAAATTAGTCCCGCAGAAATATTTTCATGTGGTTGAATTTTGAGTGCCAATTTCCCAGAAAATTGTTGATGGGCGAGATTCCCTGTAGAAAAATCAGTTACGCCTAGTTCACTAATTGAAGCTTGGTTCTGTACTTTGCCGTCAATTTGAGCATCAACATAAGCGAAACTGACTTCAGTATAATTTCCGGGTTCAAGAAAGGCCGAGATCGATTGATCTGAGTTTTCTATCCCTGCTGCATACATGATTTGTATGGGACAGACGATACCGACTGCCACTGCGACGAATTGATTTTTCATAAAGTCCTGGCTTATGGGTCGGAAGTAATGAGGTTTTAATTTTTATTGTGTTGAACGTATTTTAAGCACAATTAAAAATAAAGCCAAGAAAACTTAGATAAAATATGTGTTTACCAAAAAAAGAGGACAGCAGGTGTCCTCTTTAATTCGTTAATTGGTCTATCAGTCTTCTGGGTAAGCGACTTTTTTCAACGCTTTGATGTCAGCATCTGGTGAACATAAAGAAATAAACTCATAGCCATAACCGCGTAGTAAATGTCCTTTGCGAACAGCAATCCAAGTGGTATTAACACCAAAAATATCGGTAGGAATCTGTTTTAGGCGGTAGTCACGTTCTGGGTCATATGCTACATCGTTGACAATACCCACCCCCATATTGAGTTCAACATAGGTTTTAATAACGTCTGCATCAAGTGCAGACATTACGATATCAACATCAAAGCCTGAATCTTCAAAGGCTTTATCAATTTTTGAACGACCTGTAAAACCACCGTGATAGGTAATAATTGGATAGTTCGACAAATCTTCAATAGTGATATTTGATTTTTGGGTTAGTGGATGCTCTTTAGGCGTGATGATGCTGTGTTGCCAGTTGTAGTAAGGCACGCTTGCCAGGTTATCTTCATTGGTTAATGATTCGGTTGCGATCCCGATATCCGCTTCACCTTGAAGGAGCATTTCTGTAATTTCAACAGGGCTTGCTTGTTGCAAAATTAGATGAACTTTTGGAAATTCTTTTTTAAATTGGTTCACAATCGGCGGCAAGACATAACGTGCTTGCGTATGTGTGGTCGCAATCGTCAATGTCCCTTCATCTACTTTGTTAAAGTCATCTGCCAGACGTTTAATATTGTCAGCATCCACGAGCATGCGTTCAACGATACCCAATAATGACTGGCCTGGTTCGGTTAAACCGAGTAGACGTTTACCTTTACGAATAAACAGCTGTACACCAAGTTCATCTTCTAAATCTTTGATGTGTTTACTCACGCCAGACTGCGAGGTGTAAAGTGCAGCAGACGCTTCTGTTAAATTAAAATTCTGACGTACTGTTTCTCGAATAATTCTTAATTGTTGGAAATTCATAATTTTATTTTACCTTAAAAGCAAGTGGGGCTTATGACGGCCCCCACTTTTTGTTTTATGCAACTTGGTTTTCAAATAAATGCAAGTTCGTTGCACTTAACCATACCGTTTGATTTGGGCGGAATTGATGCGCTTTCGCTTCATCTGCCGTTAATGAAATTTCGATCAGATTGCCTTGGCGGTCATGCAGTTCAGCAATGACTTTACCTGCAATCCAAAGCTCACGTACAAAAGTCGCTTGGATGGCATTTTCTTGCGGCTGTGCATGAATACGCAGTTCATCCGGACGAGCAAAGGCAATGACATTGCCTTGCGGTGCATTGGCATTTTGTGGCAACAAAATTCGGTCTTCACCAATTTGAAAAAGGCCATTGCTATTTTGACCTTCAAAACGGTTGGCTTGACCTAAAAAGTCAAATACAAACGGTGTTGCAGGTTTTTCATAAACTTCACGCGGCGAGCCAATCTGTTCTACGTTGCCTTTATTCATCACAATGATTTGATCGGCCACTTCAAGCGCTTCTTCTTGGTCATGGGTCACGAAAATAGAGGTGATGTGGAGTTCGTCATGCAAGGTACGTAACCAGCGGCGTAATTCTTTACGAACTTTGGCATCCAATGCACCAAAAGGTTCATCCAGTAATAACACACGCGGTTCAACCGCTAAAGCACGCGCTAAGGCAATACGTTGACGTTGACCACCTGAAAGCTGAGCTGGGTAACGGTCAGCCAAGAAACCAAGCTGAACAAGATCAAGCAAACGAGTAACCCGCTTTTTGATCTCGGCTTCAGATGGGCGTGTTGCACGTGGGCGTACACGTAAACCAAAAGCAATGTTGTCAAATACGGTCATATGACGGAACAGTGCATAATGTTGGAATACAAAACCAACTTCACGTTCACGGACATGAACTTTGGTGGCATCTTCACCTTCTAGAATGACTTGACCGCCATCGGCAGATTCAAGTCCTGCAATGATACGGAGCAGGGTGGTTTTGCCACAGCCTGATGGGCCAAGCAGCGCAACGAGCTGGCCATCAGGGAAATCTAAAGAGATATTTTTAAGTGCATGGAATGCACCAAAGTGTTTTTCAATATTTTTTACTTGAATACTCATGAGGTCATTCCTTAAGAAACTTGTGAATCTTCTTTACGCTTGTCTTGTCGTTCCTGACGTAGTTCAACCCATGTTTTTAAAATCAGGGTCACAATCGCCAAGAGCGCTAATAGTGAAGACACAGCAAAAGCAGCACTAAAGGTATATTCGTTATAAAGGATTTCTACGTGTAGCGGTAAGGTGTTGGTTTCGCCGCGAATGTGACCTGAAACCACAGAAACAGCACCAAACTCACCCATTGCACGTGCATTACATAGAATCACGCCGTAGATTAAGCCCCATTTGATATTTGGAAGTGTCACTTTCCAGAAAGTCTGCCAGCCTGAAGCACCCAATACGATAGCTGCTTCTTCTTCCTCTGTCCCTTGAGCTTCCATTAATGGAATCAACTCACGTGCCACAAAAGGAACGGTAATAAACACAGTAGCAAGGACAATGGCTGGAACGGCATATAAAATTTTGATGTCGTTATCCATCAGCCAGCCGCCTAACCAACCTTGAGTACCAAAAATCAATACCAACATTAAGCCAGCAATAACTGGAGAGACTGAAAATGGCATATCAATAATCGTGGTTAAAATAGATTTACCACGGAAATTAAACTTGGCAACAGACCATGCCGCAGCTACACCAAAGACGACGTTCAACGGTACGGCAATCACAGCTGTCAGTAGCGTAAGTTTTACTGCTGATAATGTATCTGGATGTACCAGTGCTTGGAAGTAAACGCCAACACCTTGTTTAAAGGCTTCAACGAAAACCAAAACCAATGGCAGAATCAGGCAGCTTAAGAAGAAAATTAAAGCAATGATGATCAGGGTATAACGAACCCATGTCGGTTCACGCGTTGCATCACGCGACTGTAATTTTTCCGCAAGCGCATTACTGTTCGTATTCATCGTGCAGTTCTCCCTGTACGGCGACTTGCCCATGCTTGAACCAAGTTAATTAAGAATAAAATGGCAAAAGAAATCACCAGCATCACAACCGCAATCGTGGTCGCACCTGCATAATCATATTCTTCAAGGCGAGAGATAATCATCAATGGGGCAATTTCAGTCTTGAAGGGTTGGTTACCTGCGATAAAAATCACCGATCCATATTCACCCACACCGCGTGCAAAGGCCAAAGCAAAACCTGTTAACAGCGCAGGAAATAGAATAGGTAAGATCACTTTGGTCACGATCTGAAAGCGATTTGCACCCAATGCTGAAGCTGCTTCTTCGAGTTCAGTTTCTAGGTCGCTCAGTACAGGCTGTACAGTACGAACCACAAACGGAATACCAATAAAGATGAGGGCCAAGGTAATACCGATTGGGGTATATGCGACTTTAATGCCAATAGGTTCAAGGTACTGACCGATCCAACCAGTCGGTGCATATAACGAAGTCAGTGCAATACCAGCAACGGCAGTTGGCAATGCAAAAGGCAAATCAACCAATGCATCGATAATACGTTTACCCGGGAAGGTATAACGAACCAAACACCATGCTAAGAGCAAACCAAAAACCACATTGACTAACGCAGCAATAATGGCGGCACTAAAACTCAGTTGTAACGATTTTAAAATACGTTCTGAGCTTAAAATCTCCCATAGTCCATCCCAACCGATACCTAAAGATTTAATAAATACGGCCGAAAGGGGAATGAGCACAATTAAGGATAAATACGCTAGGGTAAAGCCTAGAGAAAGACCAAATCCTGGCAGCACTCGGGATCGCTGCGACATGATGACTCCTCAAAATGAGAAAAGCTGACTTAAAAGGTCAGCAAAATTGAATAAATGATTTTGCGACAAGCTTAATGCTCAGTACTTAAAAAGCAAATTGAAATAAATACTTGTTTTCATCAGTAAAGCTGATATGTTTCATGTGGTTTTCTGAAATTAAGTAATTGAAAATTTCAGGAAACGGTCCAAAACCTGATGCAACATTAATGTGACCAACAGCACCCATATTCACAGGGTAAAGCTTCCAAGCATCAGCAAGTTGTTTTGCATCTTCAAAGCCAAGCCAAGGATCATTTTCACTAATCAACATCGTTGTCGGCACACGAATACTTAATTGATGAAAAAATGCTTTGTAATCCGTCGTACTGTCGCGTGCAAAGCCGTTTTCTCCAAAGCGTGCTGGATTGGCTGGCGCAACCAAAACTAAATTTTTGATTTTTTTATTAAGTTCTGGATACAAGGCCAATGCTGCCACCGTGGTTAAACAACCAAAGCTATGCGCCACAATTTGAATTTCACCCTGTAAAGGTCGTACGGTTTGAACGAATTGTTTAATCCAGTCTTTGAGTACAGGATGATTCCAGTCTTTTTGCTGAACACGAGAGCTAGACATGAGCTGACGTTGTAACCAAGATTGCCAATGTGCGTGTTCACTACCGCCTACACCCGGGACAATTACTGTATGTGTCATGTCAAGTTCTCCTGATTCAGTCAATGAATGGTCTTATTTTCCATTGTTGGCTTTGACGATTTGGTCAAACACGCCGCCATTTTCAAAGTGTGCTTTTTGGACTTTATCCCAACCACCAAATTCTTTATCAATGGTTACGAGTTTAAGTGGCTTAAAGACTGACGCGTATTGTGCAAGTGTTGTAGGGTTACGTGGACGGTAAAAGTTCTGAGCTGCGATTTGCTGACCACGTGGTGAATAAAGGAAGTTTAAATAACCTTTGGCTAAATAAAGATTACCTTTTTTCTCTGCGTTTTTTTCTAAAACAGCAACAGGGGGCTCAGCTAAAATTGAAAGTGAAGGGGTCACAATTTCAAATTTACCCGGTTGTTCACGAATCGCTAAATGTGCTTCATTTTCCCAAGCTAGCAATACATCACCAATACCACGTTCAGCAAAGGTCGTAGTCGAACCACGTGCGCCTGAATCGAGCACTTTGGTGTTTTTATAAATTTTACGGACAAATTCTTGAGCTGTTGTATCATTACCACCCGCTTGATGTTTTGCCCAAGCCCACGCAGCTAAATAGTTCCAACGTGCACCGCCTGAGGTTTTCGGGTTTGGGGTGATAATACCCACGCCTGGTTTAACTAGATCGCCCCAATCTTTAATCGCTTTTGGGTTGCCTTTACGTACTAAGAACACAATAGTTGAGGTATATGGCGTTGAGTTTTGCGGAAGTTTCTTTTGCCAATCTGCAGGTAAAAGTTTGGCTTTTTCTGCAATCACATCAATATCCGCTGCAAGTGCTAAAGTCACTACATCGGCATCTAAGCCATCAATGACTGCACGCGCTTGTTTGCCTGAACCACCATGAGATTGTTTAAAATTAATTTTTTGACCTGTACGGCTTTCCCAATATTTGCTGAAGTCTTTATTCACACTTTCATAGAGTTCACGCGTTGGGTCGTAAGATACGTTTAAGAAGTCTTTTGCAGCTGCGCCAAAAGAAACCGTCGAAATGACTGCAGCAAGAACACCCAATTTTAACTTTGCGGAAATACTCATGTGAACCTCAATAATTTTTACTTTATCTGTAACATGGGTGAAGAATAGCGCCAATCTTTATGCATAAAAAATAATTAAAAACGAATTTTATATGAATAAAAAAGATAAAAGGCATGTCCATGAAAAAAAAGCATCGACCTTATGCGAAAGGAAGATGCTTTTCAGTATTTAAAGCATTATTTGGAATTATTGATCTTCACGATTTGATCAAAGACACCACCATTTTCAAAATGTTTTTTCTGCACTTTGCTCCAACCACCAAACTCTTTATCAATCGTGACGAGTTTTAAAGGTTTAAAAACATTTTTATATTTTGCTAAAACTGCCGCATTACGTGGACGATAATAGTTCTGTGCGGCAATAGTTTGACCTGCAGGTGAGTACAGATAATTTAAATACGCTTTGGCTAAATTTTCATTGCCATCTTTCTTAGCATTTTTTTCTACAATCGCAACAGGTGGCTCGGCCAACATAGAAAGTGAAGGGGTCACAATCTCAAACTTACCTGGCTGTTCACGAACTGCCAAATGTGCTTCATTTTCCCAAGCCAATAACACGTCACCAATACCACGTTCAGCGAATGTAGTTGTTGCACCACGAGCACCTGAGTCGAGGACTTTGGTTTGCTTATAAATTTGACGGACAAATTCTTGGGCTTTTGCATCATTACCACCTGCTTGATGTTTTGCCCAAGCCCACGCTGCTAGATAGTTCCAGCGCGCACCACCCGATGTTTTTGGGTTCGGGGTAATAATGTCGACACCAGGTTTAATTAAATCGCCCCAGTCTTTAATGCCTTTCGGGTTGCCTTTATGCACTAAGAACACAATGGTCGATGTATATGGCGTTGAGTTTTGCGGAAATTTCTTTTGCCAGTCTTTTGCAACTAAACCACGTGCAGCAATTTCATCAATATCTGCAGCCAAAGCCAACGTAACTACATCTGCATCTAGACCATCAATAACTGCACGAGCCTGTTTGCCTGAGCCACCATGAGATTGTTTAAAGTTAATGTCTTGGCCTGTGGTTTTTTTCCAGTAAACACTAAAGTCTTTATTGAAGTTGTCATACAATTCACGGGTTGGATCATATGACACATTTAAGAAATCTTTGGCAGATGCACTGAATGCTGTGGCAGAAATGAATGCAGCCAAAACCCCAAGTTTTAATTTCGATAGATTCATGTTGTCCTCAATTTTTATACATGTTTTGTTAGATGAGGCAAGAATATCTGTAGTTTTAATGCAGAAAAAATAATTAAAAAAGAATTTAATATGAACAAAAAAGAAATATATGCTGAGCAATTATTTTTTAAAATAAAGTGATGTAATTGGGATGACGACGTATGCAGTGTTTTAAAAATGCGCAGCAAATAGAACAAGTTAATTTACTTGATCGAGCCTTTCACTATGGCGATGGCTGTTTTAGCACGGCACGTATTCGCCAAGGACAAATAGAACTTTTAGCTTTGCATATTGCACGATTAAAATTGAGCAATGAGCGATTAAAGCTAAATGCAGATTTAAACCTTATTGAAGACACTTTAAAATTGTTACGTAAACAAGATGTCGTCAATGGCACTTTAAAAATTGTGTTGAGTCGTGGTATTGGTCAGCGTGGCTATAGTTTACCTGAGCACCCAGCAGATGTTTGGGTGTTTTATTACCCCAAAACCGTTGCAGATTTTGAGTACGAAACTGTCGAAAGTGGTGTATTACATCAAGCTATTGGGTTAACCATGCCAAGTTTGGTGGGCTTAAAGTCCTTAAATCGATTAGAACAAGTCATGCTCAAAGCAGAGTTGGATCAAACCCCATGGGGCGAAGCTTTAGTGACGGATGTGCAAGGTACAGTTGTCGAAGGTGTGAGCAGTAATTGTTTTATTCGCACAAATGAAGGATGGATTACGCCCGAACTTCGTTATAATGGCGTGCATGGTGTCATGCGTGCAGAAATTTTAAAACGGATGCAGCAGCTTCAGATTCCATGTACTCAACGTCACGTCAATATGGATGAAATTACGCATTTTCAGAGTGTTTTTTTCTGTAATGCCTTAAGTCCCATGAAAATTGCATCAACTCTGAATGGAGTTGAGTTAGATGTTCAAGCTTGTATTGAACTTTTCCGAACACTTCAATTAAGTCAGATTCGTTAATATGTCCACCGTGTCTAAAAAAACAAATAAGAAAAAATCTGCCAAAGCAGGTTTTCCATTTAAAGCATGTTTGGTTGTGCTACTTGGTATCGTTGTACTTGTGGCGATTTTACTGTGGTCGAGTTTGTTTAAAGCCTATCCTGTGGAAGGCAAAAAGCAAATGTTGGCGATTGGTGCAGGGGATACCTATTCAGGATTTATTGACAGACTAGCCAAAGAGAAACAAGTTAATTTTCCTATTATTTTGAAGTTGTACCAAAAGTTCATGATTAATGACACCTTAAAAGCAGGTGTGTATGAAATCCATGAAGGCATGAGCGTACGTGAAGTCATGAAACTGATTTCTAACTCTGAAAATGCGCAAATGAATCGAATTTTAGTGATCGAAGGGACGACATTTAAGCAACTGATAGATGCTTTAAAAAATGACCCTTTGGTGACACATGACATCAGTCATTTACCGTATGCACAAATCTTAAAAGAGCTCGGTATTCCGTATTCACACCCTGAAGGATTATTTGCACCGAATACGTATTTCTTTGCAAAAGGCGAGTCTGATCGAAAAATTTTGAAGGATTTGTATAACCGACAAATCAAAGCCTTAGATCAGGCTTGGAATAATCGAGCTCAAAATTTACCGTACAAAGATAAATATGAAGCCTTGATTATGGCGTCGATTATTGAAAAAGAAACCAGTCTTGATCGTGAGTTGGAGCAAGTATCTGGTGTGTTTGTCCGTCGTTTACAGCAAGGCATGCGTTTACAAACGGACCCTACGGTTATTTATGGCATGGGTGATAAATACCAAGGCAATATCACTCGCCAAGATCTACGTACACCTACAGCATATAATACGTATACGATCAATGGCTTACCGCCTACACCGATTGCTTTGCCGAGTCAAAAAGCAATTGAAGCCGCGATGCATCCAGATGCGTCAAATAACATCTATTTCGTGGCAACAGGTAACGGTGGTCATAAATTTAGCAGTAATTTGTCAGACCATAACCGAGCGGTACAAGAGTATTTATCGGTAATTCGTGCGAAAAATTGAGGAGTGAGCATGTTTATTAGTTTTGAAGGCACGGAAGGTGTGGGTAAAACCACGTTGATTCGTAAACTACATGAGCATTTCCAACACTTAGCAAAAGATGTGGTATTAACCCGTGAGCCGGGTGGTACACCTATGGCAGAGCAAATTCGCTCACTGTTACTTTCGGTGAACCACGAAGAAACCATGAGTAATGATACTGAATTATTGCTGATGTATGCAGCACGTGCACAGCATTTAGAAGCCGTGATTCTACCGGCACTGTCTGCAGATAAAATCGTTTTATGTGACCGTTTTACAGATTCGAGTTTTGCATATCAGTGTGCAGGCCGTGGTTTGGACCGAGAAAAACTGAAAGTTTTAAATGGCGGTTTTGTGGCGCGTATGCCTGATATTACCTTTTGGTTAGATGCTCCTATTGAAACGGGGATGTTACGTGCACGTGAACGTGGCGCTTTAGATCGATTTGAGCAAGAGAAAGCAACTTTCTTTGAGAAAGTGCGTTCAGGTTTTGCTGAAATTCATGAAAATGAACCTGCACGCATGAAGCGCCTCGATGCGACGCAAACACCTGAACAGGTTTTTCAACAGGCATTATTGCATTTGCAACAGATCTAAAATGCCATAGTAATCTTTAGGTATTTGATTTAAAAATCATTCATAGCATAAGTTATGGATGATTTTTTTATGCCGCATCGAAAGCAGGCGATTATTGATTTTTTACAACGTGAATTTGCCCCAAGTTTAAAAAATTGCACGATTCAAGAAGTTGGACAGCAAACCGCGACCTTAATTTGGCATGTCACTGAACAAGATCTAAGACCGGGTAATACGATTTCTGGCCCAACCATGATGACTTTGGCTGACTTTGCGCTATATGTGGCCATCTTGGGGGAGATCGGGATTGTGGGACTTGCGGTCACGACCAATATGAATATTAATTTTTTAAGAAAGCCAGAAGCCAATAAAGACTTAATAGGCGAGTGTCGATTGCTGAAAGTGGGCAAAAGTATAATTTATGGTGAGGTGTTGGTGTATTCAGCAGGTGTGGATGAGCCTGTTGCACATATAACAGGAAGCTATTCTATTCCACCGAAGCGATTATAAAGGCTCAATTGCATTTGCTGATTCAAATAAAAAGCCGAATTTACATTCGGCTTTTTATGGTTTTTAGACATTTTAGATGTTTAAGAAACCAGTTCTGTATTCACCAATGGACATTCCACTTGGAAATTGGGTGGAGTTAGGACTGTTTTTCGTAATTCTGCTGCTTGTTCAGGATAGTCCAAAGTGAAATGCAGTCCACGTGATTCTTTACGTTCCATTGCACAGCGTACAATCATTTCTGAAACCAACACTAAGTTACGTAATTCAATCAGATTTTTACTGACTTGGTAGTCTTGGTAATACTCGGTAATTTCACGATTGAGCATTTCAATACGATGGAGCGCACGTTGAAGCCGTTTGGTTGTTCTGACAATACCCACGTAGTTCCACATGGTTTGGCGAAGTTCATCCCAATTCTGCAAAATCACCACGTCTTCGTCAGGGTTGGTCACTTGCGAGTCATCCCATTCTGGGACATGAGGCGCCTGATAGGATCCCTGATGCTGTGCTGTGATATGTGCTGATGCACTCATGCCATAAACGAAACATTCCAGTAAGGAGTTACTCGCCATACGGTTTGCACCATGTAGACCAGTATAAGAGGTTTCCCCAATGGCATATAGGCCTGGAATATCGGTCTGACTGTTTTCATCAACCACAACGCCGCCACAGGTGTAGTGAGCAGCAGGAACCACAGGAATCATTTCTTTGGTGATATCAATGCCAAGTTCCATTAAGCGTGCATACAATGTAGGAAAATGTTCTTTGACAAATTCTGCAGGTTTATGGGTGATATCAAGCCAAACATGACGTATGCCCAGACGTTTGATTTCATAATCAATAGCGCGCGCTACAATATCGCGTGGTGCTAATTCTGCACGCTCATCAAAGCGCAGCATAAAGCGTTCACCGTCAGGAAGACGTAAATAGGCACCTTCGCCACGCATCGCTTCGGTAATTAAAAAGGAGCGAGCTTGAGGATGGTACAAACAGGTTGGATGGAATTGGTTGAATTCCATATTGGCAACACGACAGCCTGCACGATAAGCCATGGCAATACCATCACCCGTCGCAATGTCGGGATTCGATGTATATAAATAAGCTTTCATTGCACCGCCACAGGCAAGGGCAGTAAATGGTGCTAAAAAGGTATGTACTTTTTCGGTTTTTTCATCTAATGCATAAAGGCCTAGAGCACGGCTTTCAGCTTCAGGATTTAACTTTTTTGCGGTAATTAGATCTATCGCGATATAGTTTTCAAAGATCTGAATATTTGATTTTTCTTGGGCGCGTTCTACCAATGTTGTGGAAATTGCACGTCCAGTTGCATCCGCTGCATGAATTATACGGCGCTGAGAGTGGCCACCTTCTCGGGTCAGATGTAGCTGTTCTTGTTCGTCTAAAGTAAATTGCACCCCTTGATTCAGTAGAAAATCGACAGAGGGCTTACCACCTTCAACGGTTTGTTTTACCGCCGCCATTTCACATAAATGTGCACCTGCAATCATGGTGTCATCGATATGTTGTTCAATGGAATCTGTTTTATCGAGGACGGCTGCCACGCCACCTTGGGCAAAATATGTACTGGCATCCGTCAGCGTCGACTTAGCTAAAACAGCAATATTAAAATGATCTGGTAACGAGAGGGCTAAACTTAAACCTGCACCGCCACTTCCCACAATAATCACATCAAATTGATGTGTCGTGTTTAAATTAGACATGTCCATCAGCTAATTTTAAAAATGTCCGATCATCACAACTGTTTTTGCCTAAAAACGCAATGACTATAAATTAACTAAATAATGAAAAATATTCATGGATCTGTAATATTTAAGGAATGTTTAAGATTGTTTATCCTAAATATTCATCAAACATTTTATTACGAAGCCTAGACTTGCATTGTGATAAAAACTAACGTATTTCAAATGATAAGCACAATTGAGTGAATGCTAACAATGAATAAATCGTATTTACAAAAGGGACTTTATGCAGCTGTGTTTACGGTTGCTAGCGTACAAACGCAGGCAGCAGGTCCTGTTGATTTTTCCAATTTGGTTGAACAGGTCAGCCCAGCTGTCGTAAGCGTGAATGTGGTTAAAAAGCTCAGTCAAGAAGAGCTTTTACAGCAGCAAGTCCCAGAAATATTACGACGCTTTTTTGGTAATCAGGTCGTTATCCCGCAGCAAAAAATGCCGCAAGAAAAGACCGGTTATGGAAGCGCATTCTTTATTAGTAAAGATGGTTATCTATTAACTAATCACCATGTGGTAGAAGATGCATCGAAAGTCACCATCGTATTGAATGACCGCCGTGAAATTGATGCCACCGTTGTGGGTAGTGATGAGCGGACTGATGTGGCTTTGCTAAAGGTGAAAGGTTCAAATTTTCCAGAGCTACGCACAGGTAATGTTGACCGTTTACGTGTAGGTGAGCCAGTGTTGGCTATTGGTTCACCATTTGGTTTTGACTATTCAGCTTCGGCAGGGATTGTCAGTGCGAAAATGCGCAATATGATGGGAGAAACCTCGGTTCCATTTATTCAAACCGATGTGGCATTGAACCCCGGAAACTCAGGCGGCCCTTTATTTAACCAGTCTGGTGAAGTGGTTGGGGTGAACTCTCGTATCTTTAGTGGTACGGGTGGTTATATGGGTTTATCGTTCTCGATTCCTATTGATGTGGCGATGGATGTTGCAGACCAATTAAAGAAAAACGGCAAGGTGACACGTGCTTACTTAGGCGTTATGCTGCAAGATATCGATCGGAATCTTGCTGAATCCTATAACCTTTCAAAACCTGAGGGCTCATTGATTACTCAAGTTGCACCGAATTCACCCGCAGCAAAAGCTGGCTTTAAAGCGGGTGATGTCATTTTGAAATTTAATGGTACACCGATTTCACGTACTGGCGAACTACTGAATTATCTCAATCGTACAGGTCCTAATCAAAGTATTCAGCTTGAAGTATTACGTGATGATAAACGCCAAAACATTTCAGCAACCTTGATCACTGCACCAGATGATACGCCTGCAAAAGCTGAAATTGCACCTGTGAAAAAAGGCCCGGTGATTGGGGTGTCAATTCGTAATTTAACTGCAGATGAATTAAAGCAACTGAGTGTGAAAGGTGGTGTATTAATTCAAGATGTACGAGCTAGTGGTATTGCTGCACAAGCGCGAATTCAGCCGGGTGACGTTGTGACTCAAGTTAATAATAAAGCTGTGAATAATGCAGAAGATTTTGTGAAAGTTATTTCAGAATTGAAAAATGGCAGCATTGCACGTGTTTCTTTGATTCGTCAGGGGCAACGTGCGATTGTGGGCATGCGCATTCAATAATGATTTGCTGAATGAAAACCACTCCAAGCGAGTGGTTTTTTTAACTTTAGTGTTTTTGCAATTTACCCTTAGATAAAAATGAGTAGACTGTGGAGCATATTTTAAAATTTGCAGGACGCTATGAGCGATATCTTTGATTTAAAAATTACAGTTCAAGCTGAACATATCGACACATTAAATCATGTGAATAACGTGGTGTACGTCAGTTGGATGCAAGATGTCGCGACAGCACATATTGAAGCCTTGGGTTTAGGTTTAAAAGAATATATTGAATTGAAGCATGCCATGGTTGCTGTTGAGCATCATGTGCAATATCGCAAAGCAGCAGTTGAAGGTGAGGAGATTATTCTGCGAACGTGGCTCAATGATATCAATGCGTTGTATTCATTTCGTCAGTATGTATTTTATCGACCTAAAGACAAAGCGATATTATTTACAGGCAATACGCAGTGGGCATGTATTGAAATTGCCACAGGTCGTCCAAAACGCATGTCGCCAACCTTTACCCAAGCGTATCAACCTATTGCGGATAGCCTAAATCCGCTGGATTTTAGTGCTTATGATCTTTGAGTTTGATTTTATCGCAAAATTTCAAACCAAGACTAGCCAAGTTCTCCATATAGGATGAATGACTTGCATAAAAGCAATGCATTATTTTCGATACTTTGAAAAATCCATCTGCTATAATCCTCGGCAATTTCTATTCGGCTTTTGCTATGCATAAAGAATTGCATGTATAGCGCTTTTATTTTTCCAAGGTAGCCCATGGCGCAAGCTAAAAAATCTGTTGATATAAAAAACATTCGTAACTTCTCGATCATTGCGCATATCGACCATGGTAAGTCGACCCTTGCCGACCGATTTATTCAAACTTGTGGTGGTTTGCAAGATCGTGAAATGCAGGCGCAGGTTCTAGATTCTATGGAATTGGAACGTGAGCGTGGTATTACGATTAAAGCTGCGTCAGTGACTTTGTATTACACCCATCCTAATGGTGAAGAATACCAACTCAACTTCATTGACACACCGGGGCACGTTGACTTTTCTTATGAAGTTTCACGTTCATTGGCTGCGTGTGAAGGTGCACTATTGGTTGTCGATGCTGCACAAGGGGTAGAAGCACAATCTGTAGCGAATTGCTATACCGCAATTGAACAAGGTTTAGAAGTCCTACCTGTTTTAAATAAAATTGATTTGCCGCAAGCAGAGCCAGAGCGTGTTATTCAAGAAATTGAAGACATTATTGGTATCGAAGCGACTGAAGCACCTACATGTTCAGCTAAAACCGGTCTAGGCATTGAAGGGGTGCTTGAAACACTGGTAAATGTTATTCCTGCACCCGAAGGCGATCGTAATGCACCATTACAAGCCTTAATTGTTGACTCTTGGTTCGACAACTATTTGGGCGTGGTTTCTTTAGTTCGTATTAAAGAAGGTCGTGTGCGTAAAGGCGATAAAATGTTGATGAAATCAACAGGTCAAACGCACATCATTACTTCAGTAGGTATTTTTAATCCTAAACATACAGAAACTGACATGCTCGAAGCAGGTGAAGTTGGTTTCGTGATCGCGGGTATTAAAGATATTTTTGGTGCTCCAGTTGGTGATACGATTACCTTGGCAACTACACCAGAAGTTGAAAGCTTACCGGGTTTCAAAAAAGTGAAACCACAGGTCTATGCAGGTTTATTCCCAATCGATTCAAGTGAATTTGAACCCTTCCGTGAGGCGCTGCACAAACTGCAAATTAATGACTCAGCGTTGTTCTTTGAACCTGAAAGTTCAGATGCACTTGGTTTTGGCTTCCGTTGTGGCTTCTTGGGTATGCTGCACATGGAAATTGTACAAGAACGTTTAGAACGTGAGTATGATCTGGACCTGATTTCTTCAGCACCAACCGTAATTTATGAAGCGGTGATGAAAAATGGTCAAACCATTTATATCGATAGTCCTTCTAAAATGCCGGATGGTTCAACAGTTGAAGACTTACGTGAGCCAATTGCTGAATGTCACATTTTAGTACCGCAAGAATACTTGGGTAATGTGATGACTTTATGTGTTGAACGTCGCGGCGTTCAAAAGAATATGAAGTTCATGGCGAACCAAGTGGCCATTACGTTTGAAATTCCAATGGCTGAAGTGGTAATGGATTTCTTTGATAAGTTGAAATCATGTTCACGTGGCTTTGCATCGCTTGACTATAGCTTTGTCCGTTTTGAGAGTTCATCTTTGGTTAAGGTGGATGTGTTAATCAACGGTGAAAAAGTTGATGCCTTGGCCATGATTTGCCACCGACAAGATGCTCGCCATCGTGGTATTGCACTTGTGGAAAAAATGAAAGATTTAATTCCACGTCAAATGTTCGATGTGGCTATTCAAGCAGCGATTGGTGCACAAATCATTGCACGTTCAACTGTAAAAGCGATGCGTAAAAACGTTTTGGCTAAATGTTATGGTGGTGACGTGTCGCGTAAGAAGAAACTTCTTGCGAAACAAAAAGAAGGTAAGAAACGTATGAAACAAGTGGGCAGCGTCGAAATCCCACAAGAAGCGTTCCTTGCTGTATTGAAAGTAGAAAGATAATAAATAGAGGTTTATGAGCTCATGGATTTTGACTTTAATTTGATCCTTGTTCCTGCCACAGTCATTTTTTTCTTAATTTGGCTGTTGGATAAGTTTGTCTGGAAGCAACGGCAGACCAAAGGTAAGGGGAATGAAAATGTCGTTATCGCATGGGCTTATGATTTCTGGCCGATTCTAGCGATAGTTTTGGTGATGCGTTCATTCTTATATGAGCCATTTAATATTCCATCAGACTCTATGGTTCCAACTTTAGAGACAGGTGATTTTATTGTGGTGAATAAATATCAGTATGGCGTACGATTACCTATTATTAATAAAAAAATTCTTGATGTCGGTGAACCTGAGCGTGGTGATGTCATTGTATTCCGTTATCCACCACAACCAACCATCAGCTATATTAAACGAGTGGTCGGTTTACCAGGTGATCATATTATTTACGATCATGGTCAACTGAGTGTGAATGGTCAAAAGGTGGCAAAAGTTCCTGTAGAATTTAGCCGTGAAAAAGATCAACTTGATACACCTACATCGATTTATCATAAAGAAACCATGGGTAAGCATACGTTTACCATGCGTGAGCTTGAAGGCGTCAATGTTGCGCGCCAAGCACCATTTATCAACTATGTTGAAAATGGTAAATATTCAACAGAAAATGGTTTATATTGGGAAGTTAAGGTTCCTGAAGGTCACTATTTCGCGATGGGGGATAATCGTGATCAAAGTGCGGACAGTCGTTTTTGGGGCTTTGTACCTGAAGAAAACCTCACTGGACGTGCTTTTTACAAGTGGATGCATAAGGAACCTGGTTTAAAACTGCCTTCATTTAGTCGTAATGGCAGTATTGATTAGTCTTACATCAGGAAAATAAAATGAGACATCAACGGGGAACGTCTTATATAGCAATTTTAATTGCTATTATTGGTTTTGCTTTTTTAGCTAAAGCTTTAATTGCGGTTTGGGGACCGTATGTTGACGACCGTCTCGTCAACAATGAAATTGAAGATTTGATGAAGAGCAGTCCTAAAAATATTGCTCCTAGTAAGTTTGAGTCACAAATGTCACAACGCTTAGATATGAATGGTGTGCGTGATTTAAACTTTAAAGATATTGCTCAAGTCACTAATGTAGACGGTCTACAAGTGAAAACAGATTATGAAATAAGAAAACCTTTCTTATTGAATATTGATATTGTGTTGAAGTTCGAGAAAAGTTTTGATCAAAGCTCAGTCCAAGCTAAATGAAGCTCGTTTAGCAAGTCGTATCGGTTATCAGTTTAAACAACCTGAATTGTTACAACTGGCCTTGACCCACCGATCGGTGAGCCATAAATACAATTATGAACGCCTAGAATATCTGGGCGATTCATTATTGGGTATGATAATTGCCAATTATCTGTACCATGCCTACCCGCACGAAAATGAAGGGCGTCTAACGCGTATGCGTGCAACACTGGTTCGTCAGGAAGCGCTAGGTAAAATTGCCAATGACTTAAAACTCAGTCAAGAATTAATCTTGAGTACAGGTGAGTTGAAATCTGGCGGTCATCATCGTGAGTCTATACTTGCAGATACCGTTGAATCGATCATTGGTGCAATCTATGTCGATTGTCAGGATTTAAAAATTCTGGAACCGATTGTTCTTAAATGGTATGTACCATATTTAGATCATATTGAACCGACCGATCAACTAAAAGATCCTAAATCACGTTTGCAAGAGTATTTACAAGCACGTAAAAAACCTCTCCCGGTTTACGAGGTTGTAGATATTCAGGGTGATGCTCCGAACCAACATTTTAAAGTTGAATGTACAGTCGAAGGGCTCCCTGTTAAATACGGTGAAGGTTCAAGCCGTCGCTTTGCTGAACAAGCTGTAGCGGCAGAAATCTTAGAAATTTTGGAGAAAAAGTCTTAATGACTACTCATTCCGATCACGTAGATGCTGATCACGAGTCGCAAGGCGACAGCAACGATTTAATTAGTCAGTTTTTTAGTGCACAAGGAACTGAAATTCCTGCCGATTTTAAAAGTGGTTTTGTGGCGATTGTTGGTCGTCCAAACGTGGGTAAATCAACGTTAATGAACCATATTTTGGGTCAAAAACTTTCAATTACGTCTCGTAAACCACAAACGACTCGTCATAAAATTGTGGGTATTGACTCACGTGAAAAGTCTCAAGCGGTATTTGTTGATACGCCTGGGATGCACAAAAAAGAAGTCCGTGCCATCAATAAAATGATGAACCGTGCGGCGCATTCTGCACTTCGTGATGTGAACTTGGTTCTGTTTGTGATTGATGCAGACAAATGGACACAGAATGATGATTTAGTGTTAGAAAAGCTAAAAAATGCCGATATGCCGGTTATTCTTGTGATCAATAAAATTGATACGCTAGAAAACAAAAACCATGCATTACCATTGATACAAGAACGTGCAAAATTGATGAATTTTGCGGAAATTGTTCCTGTATCAGCGTTACGCGGTGCAAATTTGGATCATTTGCGCAGTACTATTGAGAAATATCTGCCGTTCCAACCACCACTGTATTCACTTGAGCAATTGACCGATCGTTCAGAGCGTTTCCTTGCCTCTGAAATTATCCGTGAAAAAATCATGCGTCAATTGGGTGAAGAGCTGCCTTATGATTTAACGGTTCAAATTGAGTCGTTTAAAACAGAAGAAGCAACAATTAATCCAAAAACAGGTCGTCCTAAAGCGGCGTGTACCTATATTGATGCGACGATTTTTGTCGATCGCTCTGGCCAAAAAGCCATTGTGATTGGTGAGAAAGGTGCCAAACTGAAGAAAATCGGTATGGATGCACGTGTGGATATGGAAAAAATGTTCGAGCAAAAAATCATGCTAACACTTTGGGTGAAAGTTAAAGGTGGTTGGTCTGATGATGAGCGTGCATTGAAAAGCTTGGGTTATAGCGATATTTAATTGCTAGAGATTTAAAACTTTGAGGGAAGAGTAATGATGAAAGTATTGGCCGTAGTTGCATGTGTTTTGTTTCTACAAGGGTGTATTCATAAAATCGTTACTGTTCCTGTCAAAGTGGCTTATAAAACCACAAAAGGCGTGGTTAAAGGTACTGCTGCAGTTGTGGGTGCAGTCATTCCAGATGGGGATGAAGATGAAGACGACAAGAAAAAGAAAGGCAAGGATTAATATTTCAAATCATGCGTAATGAGATACTGCATGGTTATTTAATTCACCATCGTAAATATCGTGAAAAAAGTCATATTGTGCACTTGTTTACTCAGGAGCATGGTCGAATTGATGGTATTCTCAGGCAAACGCCACCTCCCCAGTATCAACCAATTTGCTTGCAAGCATCTGGTAAGTCCGAACTTAAAAACTTTAGTAAACTCGAAATTGTAAATCAACCGATTTTCTTTTTTGGTGATGCTTTTTTTTCAGGGTTTTATCTGAATGAAGTCTTATTGAGATTATGTCCCTTAGAGGTTGAGATGCCTGAGACATTTGCTCAATATGCACACACCTTGGAAAAACTTCAATGCATGTCTGTCCAGGCCCACCCAGATCTATTCTTACGGCAAATCCTTAGACAATTTGAGCATGTGCTGCTTGAAGAGTTGGGTTTTGCGTTGGATTTTTCAACTGATGCAAATCAACAGCAAATTCAGCCTCATGAAAATTATCAATTTCATTTAAACGAAGGTTTTCAACCTGTCATTAAAGCCTCACGCGCAACATTGTCAGGTCAACATATTTTAAGTATGTGTGATTATGAAAAAGGTGGGGAATTTAATCCTGAACAGTTACAATTACTGTCTAAGTTGTACCGACAAATGATTACTTCCTTGCTTGGCGATCGTCCATTAAAAAGTCGTCAATTGTGGATACAGAATTCTCAAACTCAACGTCATTAGGAAAGAATTATGGCAGCTTTGCTTGGTGTAAATATTGACCATGTGGCAACACTACGAAATGCACGTGGGACAACTTATCCAGATCCTGTGAATGCCGCAATTATTTGTGAGCAAGCGGGGGCGGAAGGGATTACGCTGCATTTACGTGAAGATCGTCGCCATATTAAAGATGATGATGTACGTCGTATGCGTTCTGTATTAAAAACCCATATGAACCTTGAAATGGCAGTGACCAATGAAATGGTTGAATTTGCCAAAGAGATTCAGCCGCATCATGTATGCTTTGTTCCTGAAAAGCGTGAAGAAGTCACGACTGAAGGCGGTCTAGATGTGGTTGGGCATTTTGAAGATGTGAAAAACGCGACTCAAGCACTCGCGGCGATTGGTTGCGAAGTTTCATTATTTATTGATGCTGACTTTGCTCAAATTGATGCAGCGATTGCCTGTGGTGCGCCTACGATTGAGTTGCATACAGGTGCATATGCAGATGCTGAAACACCTGAAGCGCAGAAAGCAGAGCTGGAACGTATTATTCGAGGTGCTGAATATGCGGCATCTAAAGGATTGATTGTGAATGCTGGTCATGGCTTAAATCTTGAAAATGTCACTCCAATTGCGCGCATTGCTCAAATTCATGAATTGAATATTGGTCACTCGATTATTGCTGATGCTGTATTTATTGGATTGGCACAGTCTGTAAAACAAATGAAAGCTGCGATTAAATCTGCACGTTAATTTTTAAGTAAAGTATATGTCAAATATTGATTATGATGCCCTAATGAAGCCAGTCATTGGCTTCTTGGGGTGTGAAACACCAAAAGCATGGCTAGATGAAGCTTTAAATAATTTGGATATCCTGATGCAGGATCATGCCAATTGTGAAAAGAAAGCAGCAAGTACAGCAATGAATTTGATGTTTCGTTATAGTTTTTTCTCGGATTTACAAATCAAACTGGCACAGCTAGTACGTGAAGAAATGCTGCACTATGAGCAAGTGCTGGAACTGATGGCAAAACGTGGTCAGGAATGGACTGCAATCAGTGCTGGTCGGTATGCAGGTGGTCTACGTAAAGAAGTGCGGACTTACGAGCCAGAAGCGTTAATTGATATCTTGGTGATTGGCGCATTTGTTGAAGCACGGTCATGTGAGCGTTTCTATGCGCTTGCACCACATGTGGATGAAGAGTTGGGGCGGTACTACCGCTATTTGCTAAAGTCTGAATCACGCCATTATGAGGACTATTTAGCATTGGCCATGGATGTGGCGACGACCAATAAGCTAAAGAACCCGAAAGAAGATATTCAGATGCGTATTGAGCATATTCGTGAAGTTGAAAAAAATCTGATTAGCAGCCCAGATGATTTATTCCGCTTTCATAGTGGTGTGCCAGTCAAAGCAGCTTGATAAAATAATCCTCCAGAATGGGGGATTTTTTATGCACTTAAAATAAATGATAATAAGAATTATTTACAATTATCTTGGGTGAATCTAAAATGAAACGATCTCTATGAATCAAACAATTTAAGCTCACTTATTTAATATGAAATTACAATTCACTTTATTCTGTATCGCTTTGTGTGCGGTTGGTCAGGCTGAAGCGCATTATCCTTATGTGGCGCCATTAAACTATCAAATATTTAATAATCATAGTGCCATTCTTTCTGGTTTTTATGACAATCCGTTTGTTTCTGAAATAGCCATTAAAAACTTTAATTTCCATGTACATACACCATCAGGTGATAAGCTACATTTAACAGATGCTGATTGGGTAAAAACGCAAACGGTCAGCAGCTATAGTTTAGAAAATAAGCAGGATGGTACATATCGTATTCGCGGTGAAAAGCAAGGAAGTACAGCGCGTTTTGCTTATGATCAAAAGCAGTGGAAAGCGTTAATCAATGGTGTGCGTGATCCTCAAAAAGCTGCGAATGCAAATGTCATTTATACAGCCGAGTTGACTAAAAAGTCGCAAATCAAAAGTATTCAAACGCAGGAAATCATTGAAACTTTTGTATCGCGCCGTGTAACGTCTACAAATGTAGTGAATCATTTGCATGATGGTTTTGATGTGCAATTTAAAACTCATCCGAATGCCATTATGCAAAATGAGCCAGTACAACTGAAAGTGCTAGATCAGAAAAAAGCGGTTGCGGGTTTGCAGATTGAAATTTTGCAGCAAACGACGGATTACAGCCGTGAAGGAAAGGTTTATAAAACGCTTAAAACTGATCAAGATGGAAACTTGAATTTTAGCCTATCAGATCGTGGTCAGTATTTACTGAAAATTGACTATCAGCAGCCTTTTGAAATGAAGGGAGACGCATTAAAACGATATAAATATACTTTGAGTTTTAATGTGATCTAAAGCGAAGGGTAGTTAAATGAGAAAAAGCTCTGCGATTTGCAGAGCTTTTTTATGAAAATGATTTAGCTATCTTTAGGTTCAAGATAAAACATCGATAAACCTATCAATAAAATTAAACTGGTTTGAGCGAAAAAGTGTTTATTAAAACCGCCATAATATTGCTGCGAATAGCCTGCAATTAGTAAATAACCCGTTAAATAAAGCAATCGATAATATCGGCTCTCAAAACAATAACAGACACTTGCAAAACATAAAATCAAACAACCAATCACCATATAGTGGATATCCCAAATGATGGTGTTGATTACAAATAAAAGTGCTGAAAGTGCGCCGATAGATAAATTACGAAGGCTTTCAAACCCTTGAAAAATGTGCATCAAAGCGAATATGAAGAGTGGCAATAGAGCAAGTGCATATTTTATTTTCATACTGTTTTGCGTCATGACCATAAAATTTTGCTGTTTCTCAACAATGGGGCTGGTACCGATACTTAGCCTAAGCCATTGCAGGGTTAAGTGTTCAGGGATGTTGGCTTTAACTAAAAATTTGAGTGTGGCTTGCGGTGGAATAATATAATTTTCTTGGAAATCCTGGCCATAAAACATCCAAGATTTATTGGTCTCCAATGTGTGATATTGCGTATTTTTTTGAGTTGAGATGTTAAAGATTTGCCCACTTGCATTTAACCCAGCTTTCATACATGGCGTTTCTTTTTCGTTAACAATGCATAATGGGAGTACCGAAATTTCAAGATCTTTTCGTGTTTGTTGCTGACCTGCAAAATCTATATGGACATACAGTTGATCTGATTGGTTTTGCAGCGTAATCGGTGTGCTTGACCAATATTGTCCTTCTGTCATCTCGTTCAATACAGATTCAGATATTTCCGGAATAGTATTGTGATTTTGAATCTGCTGAGGTGGAATCAACCATTGTAGGCTGCTGTCAAGAAGGGTGTTGGTTTCACTATTATATAAATTGGGTGGCGTTTTGAAATGTTGCTCAATTTCACTTTCGGGTGTGCAGCTCACCAAATAAATTGCAAATGGGCTGATAATAATTAAAAGAAAAATGAATGCAGTGAGGTAGTGTCTTAAGGCAGTTTTATTTGATTCAGCATCAACTTGAATGAACATTTTTTTTATTTTAATGACAATGACTTATAGATTATATGTAAATCATAGGCATTAAAAAAGCCCATTTAAATAAATGGGCTTTAGAATTTGGCTCTCCAACCTGGGCTCGAACCAGGGACCTGCGGATTAACAGTCCGTCGCTCTACCGACTGAGCTATTGGAGAATCTGAATGCGATTATAAGCAGATTTTGAAGAGGGTCAAGCTAAAAATACCAATATGAGGAGAAATGCGTGATAGATGTTTTTTATTTGAACAAAAAGAAGGATTTTTTAGAAAAAATGAATCTTAGGCTTGCAAAGAAAAAATTCAATTGATAGTCTGAATGCAACAACAGAGCGTTTAAACATATGTTTAAACAGTGTGGATTTAAACCCAACTTGCCAGCACTAAAATGGCTAAACAGGAGAAAGCGAATGAATACGCTGACTATTTCTCAGATTTTTTCAAATTTTTCTTTTTACCAAGAAAACTATCTTTCCATTATTAGTAATCAAGAGCAATATCAAACACCTGTCGAAGGTGCGTACGTTGACGTTTGGCCTTTGGGTCGACGTGACTTGGCATTGGGTGATTTATTACAACTGTGGTTTAGTGAAAAATGGTTGATCAACACGCCATGTCATTTACGTTTTGAACATCAAGATGATGGCCGTCGTGTGCCTTTGCAACGCAAGCAAGATTTGTATTTATACCAATTGGCCGGTAATGCGTTATCAGGCTCAAATCGTTCTAAAGTATGGTCTATTTCAGAACAACAAGAACTTCGTGTTGAGTTAGATAGTGCTTTAAAATATTACTGCTTTCAAAAGGGCAGTAATCGCATTGATCTAAGCGAAGGCCAATTAATTCGCGCCTTACATTCAGCAATTTAAGTTTGAATCATCATCTGCTCGCATTGAATTGCGAGCAGAAAAATAAAAATATTAAGGACGTATAATCATGCAAGTTGCAGTTGCATGTGCATAAAGTTTGCCATTGTCATCAATAATTTTCCCTTCAGAAGTCCCTAAATTTTTACTGATATTAATGACTGTTCCTATCGCTGTAAGTTCAACATTCTTTGGGATTGGGCGACACATTTTTATATTTAAGTCGATGGTGCCATAACCTACACCTGCCTCTAATAACGTGTGAATGGCACAACCTGTCACAGAGTCGAGTACAGTAGCAGCAAAGCCACCATGCACGCCGCCTAGCGGATTTAAGTGTCGTGCATCTGCTTTAGCCTTAAAGCTAATACTGCCCTTAGATACTTCATAAGGCAATAGTTTCGCTAATACTTGCAGGAGGAATTTTCCCTGCACACATGGCTTGTAGAAGTTGCAGTCCGGTCATTTCTTTTGGGTTCATTATTCTGGCCTATTTTACGAGTTCTAAAAAGGAATCTAAGTTTAACATAGCTAATTGTTGAAATTATTGTCAAGTTGATTCTTTGAAGCTTTCATTGAGTAATCTTGCATTTAGTATTTTGGTATCGGCTAAAATCGGTGAGGAGTGTGTTCAGGAGGCATGGCATTTAACTGGCATACGCCGTCGTCTTATTATCCTTAAATGGAAACATAGCAAATATTATAAAATGGCTCAGATATAAAAAAACCCGCGAATATCGCGGGTTTTTTTGATTCGATCTTTAGATCAAATTATTTTTCAGCAGCAATTGAAGCAATCGCAGCATCTACGCCTTCGATTGAATCAGCAGCTTTCTTAATACGTGCAAGCGCATCTACAAGTACTTCGTCTGCAGTTGCATAAGAAATACGCATGTAGCCACCAAGACCGAACGCATCGCCAGGAACTACGGCAACACCAGTTTCTTCCAATAACCATGCAGAGAATTCTGTGCAAGATTTTAAACCTTTTGCACGAATCAATGGACGGATGTTTGCGTATGCATAGAATGCACCATCAGCAGGAAGGCAAGTGATACCGTTGATGTCGTTCAAGCCTTTCACAACTAGGTCGTGACGGCGTTTGAATGCTTCAATCATTGGCTCAAGAACGTCTTGAGGACCATTCAATGCAGCTTCAGCAGCAACTTGTGAAATAGAAGTTGGATTTGAAGTTGATTGAGATTGGATTTTTTTCATCGCACCAATAAGTTTAGCAGGGCCCGCTGCGTAGCCAATACGCCAGCCAGTCATTGCATAAGCTTTAGATACACCGTTAAGAACGATTACGCGATCGTAAAGGTCTGGTGCAACTGTTGCGATGTTGTAGAATTCGTCGTCCCAACGGATTGGTTCGTACATATCATCAGAAGCAACTAAAACTTCAGGGTATTTACGTAGAACGTCAGCTAAAGCAAGTAATTCTTCTTTAGTGTAGATCATACCTGTTGGGTTAGAAGGGCTGTTTAGAACCACTAAACGAGTTTTGTCAGTGATTGCAGCTTCTAATTGAGCAGGCGTAATTTTGAAACGTTGGTCTTCACCACATTTCACGATTACAGGAGTACCTTCAGCAATGATCACCATGTCTGGGTAGCTTACCCAGTAAGGAGCAGGGATAATTACTTCGTCACCTTTGTTTAACAAAGCAAGTGCCAAGTTAAAGAAAGATTGTTTACCACCACAAGAAACCAAGATTTGGTTTGCAGCGTAATCAAGGTTATTGTCGCGTTTTAATTTAGCAATAATTGCTTTTTTAAGACCTGGAGTACCGTCAACAGCTGTATATTTAGTGAAGCCATTGTTGATAGCAGCAATTGCAGCATCTTTGATGTGTTGTGGGGTATCGAAATCCGGTTCACCTGCGCCTAAACCAATTACGTTTTTACCAGCAGCTTTCAATTCAGCAGCTTTGTTAGTAACAGCAAGTGTAGGGGACGGTTTGATGCTATTTACACGATCAGACAGACGTACGTCCACGGCAGTATTCCTTCTTATAGGGATTAAAAAATAAAAAGCACACTATCTTAGCTTAAATGCACAGTAATGGGGAGTGGCAAAATCAACAATGTGCAAAAAAGTGTGATATTCTATCCTAACCATATAATTGAGAAAATTTACATTGAGTTACTTAAATTTTTAATCAAATTTTATGGCAAATTCTTAAAGTCACGGATAAAAAAAAGGCATAAAAAAGGCCACAATATCTGTGACCATTTTTAATAAAATTTTGTGCTTCAAATACTTTGCTTATTGAACAAAACGCGATAGATCTTCTTCGGGGCGAGCAGTTAGCACTTCTACACCATTTTTTGTTACAAGTAGCGTGTGTTCGTACTGTGCAGACAAGCTATGATCTTTAGTAACGACAGTCCATTTATCACCAAGAAGTTTGGTTTTCCAGTCGCCACCGTTCACCATTGGTTCGATGGTAAAGGTCATGCCTTCTTCTAAGATCATGCCTGTATTGGGTTGACCGTAGTGTAAAACTTGTGGTTCGTCATGGAAAACAGTACCAATACCATGACCACAATATTCACGTACAACGCCAAAACGTTCTGATTCAACATATTGTTGAATGGCATTACCAATATCACCCATGGTTGCGCCTGGTTTTACCACCGCCATACCACGGTACATGGCTTCTTGAGCAACTTTACATAAACGGTTCGCTAAAATAGATGTTTCACCGCCTACGATATACATCATGTTGGTATCACCGTGGTAACCATCTTTAATCACAGTGACATCGATGTTTAAGATGTCACCTTTTTTTAACTTTTTGCTTTCAGATGGAATACCGTGACACACCACATGGTTCACTGAAGTACAGATCACGTGCTGGAACGCTGGACGACCCGGCGCAGCACCATAACCTAAACAAGCAGGAATAGCTTCTTGTTTGTTGACAATATAGTCATGACAAATCGTATCAAGTTCTAGGGTAGTCACACCTGGAACAATATGCGGTTTGATCATATCCAAAACTTCTGCCGCCAGTCGACCCGCGACGCGCATTTTTTCAATTTCGTCAGGCGTTTTAATTAATCGACGTGGAGCTTCGTAAGTACTGTTCATGATCTCTAAAAACTTTTGGAAATTTGTATGTGACTATGGTATAAATAGCCGCCCATTTTATCAAATGCTTTTTCGTGAATATCTTTCACGAGCTTTGTGCGATGGGGCAATAAAATCCGCACATATATCGACACATTTCTCTGGGTGCCTTTTTAGGTGGAGAATGCGGGTATATGGAGGCCTAACCCAAACTTTAAGGTAAAGAAAATGGCAGATTACAACGTAAGCATGCGCGACCTTCTTCAAGCAGGCGCACACTTCGGTCACCAAACACGTTTTTGGAATCCAAAAATGCGCGAATACATCTTCGGCGCGCGCAACAAAATTCACATCATCAACCTTGAGCACACTGTTCCTGCGTTAAATGATGCTTTGAACTTTGCTAACAACTTGGCTAGCAAAAAGAACAAAGTTTTGTTCGTTGGTACAAAACGTGCAGCTTCTGCAATCATCCGTGAACAAGCTCAACGTGCAGGTCAACCATATGTTGATCACCGCTGGTTGGGTGGTATGTTGACTAACTGGAAAACTCTTCGCCAGTCAATCAACCGTCTAAAAGACCTTCAAACTCAATCTACTGACGGTACTTTCGCTAAACTTACTAAACGTGAAGCTTTAGAACGTACTCGTGAGATGGAAAAACTTGAACGCGCTCTTGGCGGCGTTAAAAACATGGGTGGTTTACCTGACGCATTATTCGTAATCGATGTTGATCACGAAGCAATTGCAATTAAAGAAGCTAAAAACCTTGGTATTCCTGTTATCGGTATCGTTGATACAAACTCTAACCCAGACAACGTAGACTACGTTATCCCTGGTAACGACGATGCGATCCGTGCAGTTACTCTTTACGCTTCTGCTATGGCTGATGCGATTCTTGCTGGTAAAGAATATGCTCAATCACAAGCAAATGCACAAGCTAAAGGCGAAGAAGCTCCTGCTTCTGAGGCTTAATGCGTTTGACGTAAGCTTGTCATTTTTGCGACACGTGATGGTGGCAAAGTAAGCGTCATGTATGCAGACGGCCCAAGAGACAGCTCTGGGCCGTTTCTGTTCTAAAAAGAATTCATTTTCTACCGTATTTAGGAGATTAACATGACTGCAGTTACAGCAAGCATGGTTAAAGAATTGCGCGATCGTACTGGTCTTGCAATGATGGAATGTAAAAAAGCATTAACAGAAGCGGGCGGTGACATCGAATTAGCGATCGACAACCTTCGTAAATCTGGTCAAGCTAAAGCTGCTAAAAAAGCGGGTAACATTGCTGCTGACGGCGCGATCACTATCGCTCAAGAAGGCAACAAAGCAATCCTTGTAGAAGTTAACTGTCAAACTGACTTCGTTGCTAAAGACGAAAACTTTGCTGGTTTCTCTGCTAAAGTTGCTGCTGCTGCGCTTGCTGCTGGTGTAACTGACGTTGCTCAAATTGCTGAATTGAAACTTGAAGATGGTGCTACTGTAGAAGAAGCTCGTATCGCGCTTGTTCAAAAAATCGGTGAAAACATCCAAGTGCGTCGTGCTCAAATCGTTGAAGGCGACAACCTTGCAGTTTACAAACACGGTTTAAAAATCGGTGTTGTAGTTGCATACGCTGGTGATGCTGATACTGGTAAAGGTTTGGCTATGCACATCGCTGCATTCAACCCAGTTGCTGTAAACGAAGCTGGCGTTTCTGCTGAACTTATCGCTAAAGAAAAAGAAATTGCTGAAGCCAAAGCAATTGAATCTGGTAAACCAGCAAACATCGTTGAAAAAATGGTAACTGGTTCAGTTCAGAAATACTTGAACGAAGTTGTTCTTGAGAACCAAATGTACGTTATCGACAACGATAAGAAAGTTGCAGAAGTTCTTAAAGCAACTGGTACTACTGTTGCTAACTTCGTACGTTTCGAAGTTGGTGAAGGTATTGAGAAAAAAGCTGAACTTTCTTTCGCTGAAGAAGTTGCTGCTGCTCAAGCTGCTGCAAAATAATCTCTGATTATTTGTAGAAAAAAGCCCTCGTTTTAGAGGGCTTTTTTTATGGCTGTAGCTTTACTGATTTCAAAGCTATTTAAACTTTATATTGTGTGCATTCTTGTGCATAGATTCTATTTTTATCCATATTAATGACTATAATGAGTTGAAAATTTAGATTTAAACTATCTTATGGCAAACAAAACAAATTTAACCATCGGCGGAATTATTGTTGCGCTTACAGCCGCTTATTTCGGAATCGATTTACAACAACAAAAATCTGCACCAGTTCAGACGACAGCGGAACAAAACGCACAGCCAAAAATAGAATCAGTACAACCTGTAGATGCTCAACAAAAAGGGCAGAGTGCTGAAGATATTATTGCACATGCATTTAAAAATAAACTCAGTAATGTTCAGGTTGAGGGTGCAGGTCAAGTCAAAGCGGTACTTCGAGATGATAATGAAGGTAGCCGACATCAAAAGTTCATTTTGACCTTAAATAATGGTCAAACGCTTTTAGTCGCACATAATATCGATCTTGCTCCACGCATTGATGACTTGGAAAAAGGCGATACAGTTCAATTTTACGGTGAATATGAATATTCAGATAAGGGAGGTGTGATGCATTGGACACATCACGATCCGAATGGACGTCATCAAGATGGTTGGTTAAAGCATCAAGGTAAAACCTATCAATAAAAATCACGTAGTCATTTTTAACTTTAGTCATTTAAATGATCATGATTCAGATGAAGCTATCAACATAAAATTGGATTAACCATATTGAGTAAAAGCCAGTGTTTAAACACTGGCTTTTTGGTCGTATAAATAGAAAAAATGATTGGAAATACCAGAGATAAATACACCTATAAACAATAGGGTTTTAAGCATCGAATATGAAGAAAACCAATGTCGAATAAGTGAAAAAGAGATCTATGAAATTAATCGTGCTCTAAATGCTCTTTATTTGCGATTTATGGTGTGTTTTCCAATTACTAAGTACTTTGCTTGCAAATGTATCTAAACACCAAATAGGGCCAATGAGGAGGAATTGGAGATCTTTGAAAAAAGAGGGCTTTTTACCTTCAATTTTATGGCCATAAAATTGACCAATCCATGCGAATACAAAGAGTGCGATATAAAAGCCATAACCAACTGGTAGTACCCAAATTAGCCATACCATGATTAACGTTAACGCGGCCATTGCAACAGCAAGGACAATGTCTAAACGTGCGTAAAAGATAAATGCTAAAGCAAGTAAGACAGCAGTAAGTAGCGCGCTAAAATGTGCCAATATGCCAACGATTGAAAAATAAATCGTGGGTACGCAAATCCAGTGAATAATTTTATTGGTTTTATTTTGATGACTTTCGCTGTATTCATCAAACCATTCGTTGATTGTTTTCATGATAGTCCTTAATCATGGGGAAGGACTTCAATATAAACAAGAATGCGGGAAGGGTCAAAATCAGGATTACTGAAGATTAGAAAGGCTAAGAGGCTTCAAATAAAAAACCACGCTAGGCGTGGTCTGTTAAATGCAGTCACTTCATTGGAGAATTAAGAATTTGGACCGTCTACGCGCTCAATGCTCACATTTGCAGTACCCGCACTGGTAATACCCAATTGCTTAGCAGCACCATAAGATAAATCAAGAACACGGTTACCATGGAATGGACCACGGTCATTTACTTTCACCACGACGCTTTTACCATTATTGCGATTCGTAACACGAATAAAGCAATTAAGTGGCAGGCTACGATGTGCTGCTGTAAGTGCGTTCATGTCAAACGTTTCACCGCTTGCTGTTTTACGACCGTGGAATTGACGACCGTACCAAGAAGCAGTACCTGTTTGAGTGAACTTACGAACAGTATTCGATGCAACAGTATTTAACTTTTCAATCACTGAAGGCTCATCTTCAGGAATTTCGATTTTAGCAGCGATTGTTTGACGACGAATTTTATCGCCAGAACGCTCAGTGATTGAAAGGCTACTTAAATTCGTAAAGTTTGAATTGAAGCTTTGAGCTTCTTTATTCAATACACGAGCTGCAAGACGAGAGTTGTCATTATCATGATTGAATGATGATGACTGAACCATCTCAGCTTGTGACTGACTTAGCGCAACTGCCGTGGCAAGCGCTAAGGCATATTTAATAATTGATGACTGCATTGTTTATCTCCCAATGGCATATTTACTGGTTCAACTAAGTCGCTGATATCCATGTAAACACGTCTGATATTTCACTTTTGCAACTATATTTAACGAGATGGATAATATTCATGCCATCAATAGGCTGTCTAGTGTTTAATTAAAATACTTTGAAAATGTCTAAAAAATTAACAATAGTTGGTTAAAAAATAATCAATAATGTAACAAGGTGTGTAAAATGTCGAATAAATGCTCATTTTGGTGAAAATATTTGTTGACTTTTTTGCTCTATAAGAAAAAAACCAGTCTTATCGACTGGTAACTTCAGTGCCTAAAAGCCATAGTGCAGTCGCATACATACGGCTTTTGTTATAGGTTGTAATGACCTGAAAATTTGGATAAGTAATGTAATAAATTGGTCCATAACTATCTTGCAATTGGATGACATTGACTAAATCGAGATCATCGATTTTTACCAATGGATTCATAGGGGTTACACCTTGAGCCTTGAGTACACCATAGGGTGTTGGCTGGTTTAAATCCTTTGCAATAATAGCATCTGGGTTATTTCCGCTATAGCGAGCAGCAAAAGCAATCGGTTGATTACGCTGCCAACCATAATTTGCTAAATAATTTGCAATTGAACCAATGGCATCGACAGCTGAATTACGCAGGTCAACATGACCATTGCCATCGTAGTCCACACCAAATTTTGGAATGTTACTTGGCATAAATTGAGGATAACCCACAGCACCTGCATATGAACCGACGACAGAGTTGGTTGGAACACCATCTTTATATGACCAAGCAATCAGTGCAGCAAGTTCATCTTGGAAATATTGCGCACGGCGTTCATAGCCAAAACCAAGGGTCGCCAAAGCATCACGGGTAATAAAATTACCTTTATTGCTGCCATAGCCTGTTTCAACACCCAAAATGCCTAAAATCACGGATTGAGGCACACCAAATTGTTGTTCTGCACGATTTAAAGTGTCGGCATATTGATTTTTGAAGCGAACACCGCGTTGAATTGTACTTTCAGCTAAAAAATTGGTTTTATATTGATACCAAGGCTTTGATTCGCCGGGTCGATTCATAATGCTAATAATATTGGGTAGGTTTTTACTACCTTGCATTGCCCAATCAATTTGACTCTCACTTAAACCATAGGTTTGCATGGTATTTTGTTTAAAAGCTGCATAGGCTGGATGAGACTGAAAGTCGTTGGCTTGACAGAAACTAGTCAGTGAAATTGAACCGGCCATAATGGCAATATGTGATAGTTTTTTATAAAAATTTCGATTTAGCATAAATAAAAAATTTCCAGTTGCTTTAGCGATGAGTATGAACAAAATTTCGAGGGGAAAAGATCCTGAAAATTGTGATGACCTTCTGGTTTCATAGCTCATTAAAGGTAAACGTTACCAATAGCAACTAAGATACCACTGACAGCGCATGCTTTCATAAATAGATATACAAAAAAAGACAAAGCAAAGGGTTTTTTCGCAGTTAACATATTGAAAAGTGACATATTCATTTACATAACTTTCAAATATTCACAAATCATTTGAAATAAAGATGACTCTAAAACTCATGCGTCATAAAAACGCAGAACGAGTAAACTTTATCGCGTTGCGAAATACTGTTTAGAAGCTACAAAAGTTGCAATGTTATATCTAAAAATAAAGGGATAGGATTAAAAAGGTATCGGTCTAAAACACCCATATGCAAGCAGTGTTTTATTCATTACATAGTTTTTGTTCGCCAGCGCTTCAATGCTGTTGAAAACGTCGCTATATAGTAGAAATATAGACTGAATGATAAAAAAGAAAGAGATTGAATATTAAAATGGACGCATTGAAATTTAAGCCAAAATGACGGCTCACATTAAAATATGATCTATATTCAGGTTCTTCCTGTTCTTTGTAGATTTTTAAAAATTGTGGATATCAATGTACTGTCTTTCTTTTAATAAAAATCTGTTCAATTCTAGAACTGTGTTTGCATGACTATATAGTCATTGTATCGGGATTCGATTTTATGCGTTTAGCCATAAAAAAACCTAGCTGAAGCTAGGTTTTGACGAGTAGTGCGATTTATTTGTTAAACATCGAATCATGTGCTTCTGCAAGGGCACCTAGCTCTTCTTTGGTCAGATTTGGGAAAATCTTATCAATTGCAATATGAATAGCTTTAATCACAGCAGAAGAACCGATATCGGCTGCTTTACGCTTAATCATGCCTAAATCGAGTGTTTTATTAAAGTCATTCATAAAATGACGCACTGCAGCTTCAGCAAACTGTTTATACAGTTCACCAAAAGCAGCTTTATTGATATCTACACCCGATTTAATTTCGGCATAACTGTTCTTAAGGTTAGTGACCAATCCTGCATCTAAGCTCAGACCTACACGATAAGTGCCAGTCGCGTCTTGAAATAAACTTCGTTCTGAAAATTCAATGGATTGTTTCACCACATCATTCGGAGATTTACCCAATAGCTGCTTTAACAATACAGCGACTGTTGATTTGACATAGCCAGCCAGTTTTTCTGCTGTGTCGCGCTTATCGCTTGCAGGAAACAGATGAACAGGAGCTAATATAGTTGCACCAATGATTTCTTCATTAATCAGCAAAGCTGTTTTATCACGTAAAGGATAAAGGGGTTCACTCGAATTTTTTTTCGCGTGACCATTTTGGATACTGCTTAGAAGTTCCTCAGAAGGAATAAAACCAAAAAATGGCATCACTAACCTCAATTTTTTTATTGTCGCGCCAATCGAATGGGGCGAGGCATCCATGTTAAATCCGATACACGACAAGGGTTGATATCCAATCCACCACGGCGTGTATAGGCAGCATATACCATCAGCTGACTTGGTTTTAAATGTTGCCAAATATCGGCAAACATTTGCTCCACACATTGTTCGTGGAAACCATTATGCTGACGGTAAGAAATAATATAAGCCAGAATACTACGATAACAAGGCTTAGTACCTTTATACCTTATAAATACCGTTCCCCAATCAGGTTGACCCGTGACTGGGCAGTTACTTCTTAATAAATGTGAATAAAGTTGAATTTCAACTTCTTCTTGCGCTGCATCTTCGTCTAAAGAGAGTAAAGCTGCATTTGGATGATTTTCTAACTGGGTGGGTTCTAAGTCATCAATACAGATGCCTTGCGGTTTTGAAATTTCAACTTCATCAACATGAAATAGATCAATAGTCACAGCGGCATTGGCTGCAGCAGATAAGTCTTTTTCAACGGTTGCTTTAAACGCTGCCTGAGAATCAAATTTGGTAAAGTTCATACTATTAAAGTAGAGCTTTAAAGATTTCGATTCGATGAGGTTGTCTGAACTTGCAGGCAAAGTTAAACGGCCAATAGCGACTTGAGGCACACCAGAAGCATTTAACCAAGAAATTTCAAAAACATGCCACCAGTCTGTACCTTGGCGGATGCCTTCCACATGGGCATATTGTTCACGTGCAGTGGCACGTGCAATCGGAAACAGAATAGCAGGTTGATATTCTGTTGGGTAATTGGTGTCTTTGCCTAAAAGGGATTGCTCTACACTCATTATTCACGCATTCCTGAACCACGAGAAAGTAAATGATACGCCACGCCATAAAGTACAACGCAACATGCAGTAATAACTGTCAATGAAATGCCGACATTCACATCGCTATGACCTAAAATACCGTAGCGGAATGCATTGACCATATACACGACAGGGTTGATTAAAGAGAGATTTTGCCAAAAAGGACTCAGTGATGAGATGGCATAGAAAACACCGCCTAAATAAGTCAGCGGAGTCAGGACGAAAGTCGGGATAATCGAAATGTCGTCAAAAGACTTTGCATAAACAGCATTAATAAATCCGCCAAGAGAAAACAGCAGCGAAGTAATGAGAACTGTATATATAGTTACGAAGATATTGGTCAGGTGTAATTCAGTAAAAAATAGGCTCATCGCAGTGACAATAAAGCCGACTAAAACACCACGGCAAACACCACCGATCACATAACCCCAAAGCACCATGTGTAACGGCACTGGACTCATGATTAATTCTTCGATGCTTTTTTGAAATTTTGCACTAAAGAAACTGGATGACACATTGGCATAGCTGTTGGTAATGACCGCCATCATAATTAAGCCGGGCACGATGAACTGCATATAGCTAAAACCACCCATTTGCCCAATGCGTGAACCGACTAAATTACCGAAAATCACAAAGTACAAACTCATGGTGATTGCCGGTGGGAGAAGGGTTTGCGGCCAAATACGCATGAAACGGCGAATTTCTTTATACACTAAGGTGTAGAGGGCAATACACAGTTGGTTAAAATTCATTGTGCTGCACCTTCAAGATTTTTTTCGACCATACGGACAAACAGTTCTTCTAGTCGGTTAGATTTATTACGCATACTTCGAACCTGAATACCTTGAGATTCCATGAGTTGGAATAAATCATTTAAGGTATGAGCTTTATCCATGGTGACTTCTAGGGTCACTGCATCAATTAGGTTGAAACGTACACCAATAATATCTAAATGAATGGGTTGAATCGGTTCAGCTAAATCAAAAATAAAAGATTCTTCACTTAACTGGTTTAAGAAGTTTTTCATTGAAGTGTCTTCTTTAATCACACCACGATCAATAATCGCGATACGACGACACAACATTTCCGCTTCTTCTAAATAGTGGGTGGTGAGAATGATTGAAGTGCCTTTATCATTCATTTCTGTCAAGAAATCCCACATTGAACGACGCAGCTCAATATCTACACCTGCAGTGGGTTCATCCAAAATAAGCAGTTTCGGCTCGTGCATCATGGCACGTGCAATCATTAAACGACGTTTCATACCGCCAGACAGCATTCGCGCTTGAGTGGCACGTTTATCCCATAAACCCAGTTTTTCTAAATATTCTTCGGCACGTTGCTCGGCAACTTTTTTAGGGATGCCGTAATAGCCTGCTTGTGTGACCAAAATATCAAAGGTCTTTTCAAACTGACCAAAGTTAAATTCTTGCGGTACTACCCCTAAACATTGCTTGGCTTGGGATGGTTGGGTATCTAGATTATGCCCAAAAATTTCGACGGTACCTGCAGTTTTTTTGGTAAGAGAACTGATGATGCTAATGGTTGTAGATTTACCTGCACCATTGGGTCCAAGTAGGGCATAAAACTCGCCTTCAGGAACGGTCAAATTAATTCCTTTCAGTGCTTGGAAACCATTTCGATAGGTCTTTGACACGTCCCTTAACGTCAATGCATCAGTCATGAAATTCTCACTTGAGGAATAGAGCCACTATTGTGAGCGATCCACGTCAATAAACCAAGTAAGTTACATGGAATTCTATGTTGCAAGTTTGGAACATTGTTTAAAGCATAAGCATAAAAATACGTAACTTATATATAGTTGCTTTACCTTCAGCAATTTTTTGTTATGATGTGCAGCGCGCGCTCATAGCTCAACTGGATAGAGTACAGGTCTCCGAAGCCTGTGGCGTGGGTTCGAGTCCCGCTGAGCGCACCATTTTTTAGTTTTGATTGTTGAACTAAATTTTGCGAATCAATAGCTTTTATTATTACTACTTTTCTATTCAACCCGATCAATCTCAAAGCCCAATATTGCTTTAGCCATCATTGATGTATCTTTTTCTATATATAAAATTCAAAATATTTCTCAGTTCTTTTTATTCTAAGTTCAAAGTCATACAAAACATCTAAATTGAAAGCTTATAAAGAGTGAAAATAGAAAGTTCACTGTATTTATATCTGCATCTAAATGAAAAGAATCTATTGAAAACACGATTATAAAAGTCATGCACCAAAATAGTGGAGCTTGGAAACTTAATAGAACATTTATCCTTTTGTACTGGCTAAATAAAATAGGCAAATGATTGATAAAATATATTAAGATATTGAAAAATAAATAATAATTAGAGTTGGCATGATGTGTGCAACACAGTATTCAAACTTGAATACAAGAATGAGCACATCAATGAACTCAATAAAAACTTTAGGCTGGACCTTAGCGGAATGGAAAGCGGCCTACACGAATAACACAATTCAACTTGAAGACTTATATGCCTTGGTCGAGCAATTTGATCGCGTAGACCCAGCATGGATTTCCATTGCATCTATAGAGCAATTAACTTCTCAGATTAAAGCTTTAAAACAAATTGAAAATGCTACGGCCTTACCTTTATTTGGTGTGCCTATTGCAGTGAAAGATAATATTGATGTGGTGGGCTTTGCATCGACGGCTGCGTTTAAATTATTTACGGACATTAAAACTGAAGATGCCTCTGTGGTGCAGCGCTTAAAACAAGCAGGTGCCATCATTGTAGGTAAAACCAATTTAGATCAATTCGCTACTGGTTTAGTCGGTACGCGTTCGCCATTTGGTGCCGTGCCGAATACTGTTAATCCTGACTATGTAAGCGGTGGTTCAAGCTCTGGTTCAGGCAGTGTAGTAGCACGTGGTTTAGTCCCGATTGCACTCGGTACAGATACTGCAGGTTCAGGACGAATCCCTGCAGCTTTCAATAATATTGTCGGTTTAAAGCCGACCAAAGGTCGCTTTTCAAATACAGGCTTATTGCCTGCCTGTAAGAGCTTAGATTGTATTTCAATTTTTGCCTTAACCGTCGCTGATGCAACTGCAGTGGCAGAAGTTATGGAAGGTTTTGATGTAACCGACAGCTATTCACGTGTGAACCCAGCAACAGCGCCTGCAAAGTTCAGCGCACAATTAAAGTTAGCCATTCCAAAACAGTTAGAATTTTTTGGCGATGCTCAATCTGCTGATGCATTTCAGCAAGCACTAACTGAATTAAAAAACTTAGGTGCAGTACTAACTGAAATTGATTTCAGTCCTTTTGCAAAATTGGCTGCACAACTGTATCAAGGGTCATGGGTAGCAGAGCGTACGGCAGCCGTAGCTGAAATTTTAGACAGCCATGCAGATGACTTTGATCCAACAGTTTTAGAAATTATTCAAAAAGGGCAGCAGTACACTGCGGTGGATGCTTATAACGCCGAATATTTAAAGCAAGATTTGGCACGCCAAATTCAGCAAACCTTAGCGCAATTTGATGCTTTAGTGGTGCCAAGTTCGCCAACCATTCACACACTGGCTGAAATGGCAGAAGCGCCAATTGAAAATAATAGCCACTTTGGCACCTATACCAACTTTACTAATTTAGCTGACCTCAGTGCCATCGCTGTACCTACAGGCTTTCGTGCCGACGGGCTGCCTTTTGGAATCACATTCATTGCGCCGGCTTGGCACGATACGGCTCTAGCAGACTTTGCAGAAAAATGGCAAAACCACCTGCAATTACCGCTGGGTGCAGTAGCTAAAACATTGCCTGACGCAGCTTCAGTCATTTCTGCACCATCAGCACAGCATTTTCGTGTTGCTGTTGTAGGCGCACATCTCACAGGTATGCCACTCAATTTCCAACTGACAACACGCCAAGCCGTGCATGTTGAAACCACAACGACTTCTGCCGATTACGCCCTCTATGCACTGCCGGGCACAGTACCGCCGAAACCAGGTTTAGCGCGTCAGGAAGCGGGTCAAAAAATTATTGTCGAGCTTTGGGATATTCCAAAAGCACGCTTTGGTGAATTTGTCGCCGAAATTCCAACACCACTAGGTATGGGCAATGTCGAGCTTGCCGATGGACGTTGGGTGAAAGGCTTTATTTGTGAACCTTATGGCCTAAACGGTGCAAAAAATATCAGTGAATTTGGCGGCTGGCGCGCTTATATCCAATCACTGCAAGCAACAACAGCAAAATCAAATTAAAAAAATCGGGGAAATAATCATGTTTAAAACAGTTTTAATTGCAAACCGTGGTGAAATTGCTGTTCGTGCGATTCGTACTCTAAAAAAATTAGGTGTGAAATCTGTTGCCGTGTATTCAGAGACCGACCGTTATGCACAGCATGTGTTAGATGCAGATGTAGCGGTTTCACTTGAAGGTGTTAAACCTGCAGAAACTTATTTAAGTATTGAAAAATTGATTCAAGCAGCCAAACAAACTGGCGCTGAAGCAATATTTCCCGGTTATGGTTTTTTATCTGAAAGTGCCGACTTTGCCCGTGCATGTGAGGAAAATAACATTGCTTTTATGGGGCCAACGGCTGAACAAATTTTAGAGTTTGGTTTGAAGCATCGTGCACGTGAATTGGCTGCGGCCGCCAATGTACCCATGACACCAGGCACAGGTTTATTGGCAAGTTTGGATGAAGCACTCGCATCTGCTGCAGAGATTGGCTATCCAATCATGCTGAAAAGCACCGCAGGTGGTGGCGGAATTGGTTTAACCCGCTGTGATGATGAACAATCATTAAAAGATGCGTATGAAAGTGTAAAGCGTCTAGGCGAGCAATTCTTTAAGGATGCAGGTGTTTTCCTCGAACGTTTTGTCGATAAAGCCCGTCACGTAGAAGTACAAATTTTTGGTGATGGTTTAGGTCAAGTCGTTGCCTTTGGGGAGCGCGATTGTTCATTGCAGCGCCGTAACCAAAAAGTCGTTGAGGAAACACCTGCACCGCACTTACCAGAAGCAACCCGTCAAAAATTGCACCGTGCTGCTGTAGAGCTTGGTCAATTGGTGAAATACCGCAGCGCAGGTACGGTTGAGTTTATCTATGATGCTGCCCGTGATGAAGTGTATTTCCTTGAAGTGAATACCCGTTTGCAGGTTGAACACCCAGTCACTGAAATGGTGACGGGCTTAGACCTGATTGAATGCATGCTGAAAGTGGCGGCAGGTGATGCTTTAGATTGGGAAAAACTCAGCAATATTCAACCCAATGGTGCTGCCATTGAAGTGCGAATTTATGCGGAAGATCCAGTGAAAAACTTCCAGCCAAGTCCGGGTGTGTTGACGGATGTGTATTTCCCTGAAGATATTCGTGTGGATACTTGGGTGTCTACAGGTACTGAAATTTCACAATATTTTGACCCGATGATTGCCAAAATTATTGTGCATGCTGCAGACCGAGACAGTGCGATTGCCAAGTTAAAAACAGCCTTGGCTGAAACCCGCTTGAATGGCATCAGCACCAACTTAGACTATGCGCATACCGTAGTGTCTGATGCACGCTTTGAAAATATGCAAATTTGGACACGCCTGCTGGATGATTTTAAATATGTGCCAAATGTGATTGAGGTGCTGCAACCAGGTACACAAAGTACGATTCAGGATTATCCGGGGCGTGTGGGCTATTGGGATATTGGTGTACCGCCATCAGGCCCAATGGATGATTATGCATTTCAGTTGGCCAATCAAGTTGTGGGTAATCCAAAATCGGCAGCAGGCTTTGAATTTACCTTACAAGGACCAAGTCTTAAATTTCATGCCAACAGCATCGTAGCCTTAGCAGGTGCGCCATGCAGCGCGGCTCTAGATGGAGTAAATGTCGATTTTTGGCAGCCGATCAACATCAAAGCTGGGCAAACTTTGGTACTAGGACAAGTTGAATCGGGTTGCCGTACATATCTTGCAATCCGCAATGGGTTAAATGTACCTAAATATCTAGGCAGTCGTTCAACCTTTGCATTGGGTAATTTTGGCGGTCATGCAGGGCGAGTGCTGCGCGCAGGCGACATGATTAAAATGGTCAACCCTAGCCTGCCTTTGGATGGATTGGAAATTGCTACAGCAGCACCACAAGCTTTGGCAGCAGAGCGTATTCCAAGCTATGGCAAAGAATGGAAAATTGGCGTGCTGTATGGTCCGCATGGTGCACCCGATTTCTTTAAACCTGAATATATTGAAGAATTCTTTGCTTCAACATGGAATGTGCACTTTAATTCAAACCGTTTAGGTATTCGCCTAACAGGTCCGACACCAAGCTGGGCACGTGAAAATGGCGGTGAAGCAGGTTTACATCCATCCAATGTGCATGATTGTGAATATGCCATTGGGGCGATTAACTTCACCGGTGATTTCCCTGTGATTTTGGCTAAAGATGGCCCAAGCCTCGGTGGCTTTGTTTGCCCAGTAACCATTGCCAAAGCAGAACTTTGGAAGATTGGTCAGCTTAAAGCAGATGACAGCATCAGTTTCTATCCGATGAGTGTTGAACAAGCCAATGCCTTGGAAGTTCAACAAATTGCCGATATCCAAAACTTTGCTCAAGCACCTGAAGCAAAACAGGCGGCAACTTTTGAATGTAAGCCAGAAGGGATATTGGCAGTGCGTGAAGCAGATGCGTATGCGCCGAAAGCTATATATCGTCAGGCAGGTGACAGTTACATCTTGCTGGAATATGGCGAAAACGTTCTCGACCTTGCATTGCGCTTACGTGTTTATCGACTGATGCAGCTGATTCGTGAAGCGAATATTGATGGCATCTTAGAGCTTTCACCAGGTGTACGTTCACTGCAAATTAAATATGATGGATTGCGTTTCAGCCAAGCGAATTTGATTCAGTTCTTATTGGGTCTCGAAAATGAGATGGGCGATTTGAGCCAAATTAAAATTCCATCCCGTATTATTCACTTGCCGATGGCATTTGAGGATTCGGCAACTTTAGGTGCTGTAGAACGTTATCAAGAAAGTGTTTGTGCCAAAGCGCCATGGTTGCCAAATAACGTCGATTTCATTCAGCGTATTAATGGCTTAGACAGCCGTGAGCAAGTCAAAGACATCATTTTCGATGCAAATTACTTAATTTTAGGTTTGGGCGATGTGTATTTAACTGCACCTTGTGCAGTGCCAATTGATCCGCGTCATCGTTTGCTCAGCTCGAAATATAACCCTGCACGTACTTTTACTGCAGAAGGCACAGTGGGTATTGGCGGTATGTACATGTGTATCTATGGCATGGACTCACCAGGCGGTTATCAATTGATTGGCCGTACACTGCCTATTTGGAATAAGTTTAAAAAGAACAAACAGTTTGGCGATCAGCAATGGTTCTTACGCTTCTTTGATCAAATTAAATATTATGAAGTAACCGAAGCTGAACTGGATCAATTCCGTGCTGACTTTGCCAATGGTGTGGCGGAAATCAAAATTGAAGAAACTGAATTTGATTTTGCAGCCTATCAAGCCTTTTTAGAAACAGAAAAGGACAGTATTACCGAATTTAAAGCGCAGCAGCTGCAGGCATTTACAACTGAAGTTGAACGCTGGAAAGATGAGTTTGATGCGCCTGCGGAAATGGAAATCCTGCAAGATGATACCGACTATAGCCAGTATGCAGCCTTGAATGCATCGATGACCGGCAACATTTGGAAAATTTTTGTCGAAGCGGGACAGTCTGTGAAGAAAGGTGAGACTGTAGCCATTATTGAAGCGATGAAAATGGAGCTTCCAGTCTATGCCGATGATGATGGTATCGTGAAAGCGATTATCTGCCGTGCAGGACAAACGGTACATAGCGGTGAGCCGCTGGTTTATATGGAATAAACATGACCACAACCACCATTGTTGGGAAAAGCTCAGACAACTTGTCTGAGCTGGTTTTCCAAAAAATAAAAAACGATATTTTTGATTTCCAGCTCAAACCGGGCGCACGTTTTACCGAATCTGAAATTGCCGAGTTGTATGAAGTGAGCCGTACACCCGTACGTCAGGCTTTATACCGTTTACAGCAAGATGGCTATGTAAGAGTACATTTTCGTAGCGGTTGGGAGGTGAAGCCGCTGAACTTTAAAGCTTATGAAGAACTGTATGATTTGCGGATTTTGCTTGAATGCTATGCCATTGAGCAGCTCTGCAAAATGGAAACAGAACAACTCAAACAGGCTTTACAAGACTTGGTGAATCTGTGGTGTATTCAGCCTGAGCAGTATTTGCATGATTTAAAAACTTTATCGATGCAAGATGAAGCATTTCACTGTCAATTGGTTGAAGCAATAGGCAATAGTGAAATGGCAAAGGTGCATCGGGATGTGAGTGAAAAAATCCGTATTATTCGACGTTTAGATTTTTCTAAAGATTATCGAATTGAAGCCACTTATGCAGAGCATCAACAAATTTTACAATTGATCTTTGGACATAATGTGACAGCGGCATTGGAGAAAATGCGCAGCCATATTCAGCAAAGTAAAGAAGAGGTGAAAAAAATTACTTTGGAAATGTTGGCGCGAATGGCATAGAAGTATTTGCAAAAGATCTACCTCACGATAATTCACGGTAGATATGTATTTTACGAGTCAATCTGTGTCGTTCGAGTAGCGCTTAGAGTTACAAATATCTGTATTCATTGGTTAATATGATGGAGAAAAATAAAAAAGACCACGAAGGGGAGATTCTTTATTTCAACTTTAGAAAATGCGATTTCTTTGGCGACTGAACGCCATTTCGGACAAGTCGATAAAGCGGGACAAGCCTATATTCAACATCCACTTCGTGTGATGCAAAATGTGCAACATCCCGACGCTAAAATCGTCGCTGTATTACATGACATTTTAGAAGATACAGAGACAACAACGGATGAGCTTCATGCTTTAGGTTTTCAAGCCCATATTATCGACGCAATACAGGCACTAACTAAAACAACAGGTGAGAACCGATTTCAAGCGGCGCAGCGTACTGCTAAAAATGCAATAGCGTGTGAAATAAAACTCAGTGATTTACACGACAATATGGATTTGTCTCGCTTAACTTCGGTCACAGTAAAAGATAAACGTCGGTATCAACAATATGTAAAAGTTAAACATAGATTAGAGTGTGCTCGGAGCGTCCATTTACATCTGATCAATTTAAATCTAACAACAGATTATCCGAGATTTCAATTTCAAAGTTCACAGCAAAATTTTCAATATCTTCTCAATGCGATGTTTGATCTAGAGCATTCATTAGGTGGCGTTCAGATTGGAAGTCCACAGGAATGGTGGATTTTATTTGAAGATGTCAGCGCATATTTTGCATATTGCCAAAGAAAGGGAGTAGTTCCCAAGCAGGCAACATTCTTAGATTTAATTTTAACTACAGATGGGGACTATTTCGGGGGCATTTTTCAAACTGAACAAGATCGGCAATTATTTGCCTCTATGTTTTGCGTCTTTATGCAAAATCATTTTTATCGCGTGGAAACCGAAGGTTGATTAGATAGATTGCATCAGCAATAGAATAAAATCACCTTTGATTGATGAATTTTATCTAGATAATTAGATGCTGAGTGTCATTTAAGAATATCTCGAAATGCGTGATTTCGAGACGTTTAAAGTGATTCCATCCATTGACATCTCCAATGAAACATGTGGCCATGCTTGCTGAACCTTATGCCTCAATCCTACATGGCATCATGGTGACTGCGGGATTTATCATTCCAACTTTGGTGTTGATGTGGTTGTATAAACGCAGTGAACGCCTGAGACAAACTGTATAAAAAAGCCCTCACATTTGAGGGCTTTTAATTATTTAACTTCGGGTAAATCAAACCAAATCACTTGAGCATCTTCAAGCGCTTCAATTTGGCTATCTTCTAAGAACGCAATTGCACCACCAGCTTCAACTTTATGTTCAGCAATTTGCACTGAACCTGAAATAACATGGATATAGTTGATATGCTGCGTTGCACGGATCTCTAAAGATTGACCTTTCGTCAAAAATGCGGATTTAACTTCCGCTTGCTGACGAATATACATAGCTGCATCGTCATTTGGACCGACAATTAAATGCCATTGATTGGGTTGATCGCGTGGATCACATTTAATTTGTTGATAGGTCGGTTCAGCATCACGTTCATTTGGAACGATCCAAATTTGTAGTAAATGTACATCTTCATCACCTTGGTTCATTTCGCTATGACGCACACCTGTACCTGCGCTCATCAGCTGCCATTCACCTGCAGAAATGCCACCATGGTTGCCCATACTGTCTTTATGCGTAATGGTGCCTTTTAACACACAGGTTAAAATTTCCATGTTGTCATGTGGGTGTTGACCAAAACCTTCATGTGCTGCTATTAAGTCATCATTAATTACACGAAGTGCACTAACGCCCATGTATTTCGGGTCATACCAGTTACCAAAAGAAAAGCTGTGTTTAGACTCAAGCCAGCCCATTTTTACGTGACCACGGTTTTCACTTGGATGTAAAAAAGCATTCATGGCATTCATCCTTATCTTAATTATTGAACATGTACCTATTTTAAGATTGAACTAAATTGGGATATATAGTTTTTTAGCGACAATTCATCCTATTTTTGCAACGCTCAGCCAAGATTGAGTCTTTTGTTATGCATGAATGCACAGCTATAAAAAAAGCCTGCACGATGCAGGCTTTTTTAAATATGACTAAAATTATTCTAAGAATTTAACAGTCACACCAGATTTCACTTTCTTACCTAAGTCATTTGCATCCCAGTTGGTCAAACGAATACAACCGTGTGACGCAGTTTTAGAGATAGCAGATGGGTTCGGTGTACCGTGAATACCGAATGATTTTTTGCTCAAGCCAATCCAGATATTACCAACAGGGCCATTTGGACCAGGTGGTAATGAAAGTGGTTTTTTGTTGTTGCCTTGAACAAAGTTAGACGGTGAGTAGCTGTACCAAGGGTTTGGTGCAACACCTGTGACTTTATATGTACCTGTAGGCGATGGAGTATCAGAACTACCAATCGTTGCAGGGAATGAACCGATCATTTGGTTGCGGCTATTAAACAAGTAAAGTTGTTTCGCGCCTTTATGTGCAACGATCAGGTGAATATCTTCAGGAACTTCGTTACGAATATTCGCTACTAAGATTTTTTCACCAGCTTTTTTAAATGTCGCTTTGGGATTCAACTTTTTCAAAAAGTCTTCATCCATGTGGAATTTTTCACCCAACATTTCAGTCACACGTGTGTAGTACAAGCCTTTCATTTTTGCTTGTAATGCATAGTCGTGTGGAATCGATGCTGCATAAGGACCTTTCAAGTCTGCGTCAGTCAACGTGTATTCAATAAATGCAGGTTTAGAACCTTGTTTCGCAATCAGCGCATCCCAAGTTTCTTTGGTTAAAGTCCCTGTAGGTTTCAAGCTATTCATTTGTTGGAATGAAGCGATCGCCTTTAAGGTATTTTTACCACTGGTACCATCAATTGCACCCGGTGAAGCATGTGCATTATTGAGCATGACATGAGCACGTGCATAAACAGGGAACTGACCTTTTCCAATGTTGTCATACCACTGTGCATTATTTAGGTCATTTAAACCCCAAGCAACTTTGGCAGCAGGCGAAGTTGATGTTGGAGTTGTAGCAGTCGCTGTAGCAGGTGCAGCACCGATGTCGGCTTTAACATCTTCTGATTGTTGCAGGCTGTCTAAAGTTTGCGATGCTTGGTTCAGATCTTCTTGTTCTTGAGCGCTAATCTGGCTAGTTGCAGATGAAGCTTCAGTCGCTAACGGATCAATGGGATCCTGAACTGCAACATTAGTCACTTTTTTTGGCGTTAATGGTTGTTCAGCAGTAGATGCGGCAATAGCTGTACCAGCAAATATGCAACTTAGGCTCAGTGCGAGCATGGTGCGAACGAACATGTAATTCAACCTTAAGAATTATTCATTTACTGTGTATTAAAAACTGGCTAAGTATTACAGAAAAAAAGTAGAGATGCAGTAGTTGTTTTGTGTAAATATCATTTTTGGCACTCAACATGATCGGTTTTTAAATGCTTGAGAAGTTATTATATTTACAACCTTTTTGATATGATGATGCCAATATCGAATTAAGTTGGGAAAGTGAATGACGACCTTAAAAAATGATCGTTTCTTGCGTGCCTTATTACGTGAACCGGTAGATGCAACTCCGGTTTGGATGATGCGTCAGGCTGGCCGTTATTTACCAGAGTATCGTGAAACACGTGCAAAAGCGGGTGACTTCCTATCCCTTTGTAAAAATACAGAATTTGCTTGTGAAGTTACTTTACAACCTTTGCGTCGTTATGACTTAGACGCAGCCATTTTATTTTCAGACATTTTGACAGTACCTGATGCGTTGGGTTTGGGACTGTATTTTGAGGCAGGTGAAGGTCCGAAGTTTCATAAAACTGTACGTACCGAACAAGATGTACTGAATTTACCTAAGTTTAATGCCAAATCTGACCTAGATTATGTCATGAATGCAGTGACTACGATTCGTTCAGCATTGGGCGGACAAGTCCCATTGATTGGTTTCTCAGGCAGTCCTTGGACACTGGCAACCTATATGGTGGAAGGCAGTTCAAGCAAAGATTTCCGTTTTACGAAACAAATGATGTATGCACAACCTGAAGTGTTGCATGCCTTATTAGACCGTTTAGCTGTGGCAGTGACTGAATATCTCAATGCGCAGATTGATGCAGGTGCCCAAGCCGTACAAATCTTTGATAGTTGGGGTGGGGCACTAGCACACCGTGAATACATCGAATTTTCACTAAACTACATGCAAAAAATCGTGGCAGGTTTACAGCGTGAAAAAGATGGACGCAAAGTCCCTGTGATTTTGTTTACCAAAGGTGGTGGTCAATGGTTAGAGCCAATGATTGCAACGGGTGCAGATGCCTTTGGTTTAGATTGGACTACGCCATTAAATGTGGCACGTCAAACAGTCGCAGGCCGTGCAGCATTGCAAGGTAACTTAGACCCAGCAACATTGTATGGTTCGCCTGAAGCAATTGCGAAAGCGACGCGTGCTATGTTAGATGACGCATATGCCAATGGTGAAAAAACCGGTTATGTGGCGAACTTAGGCCATGGTATTACCCAGTGGGTAGATCCAACCAATCCGAAAGCCTTTATTGATACGGTACACGAATATAGTGCCAAGTATTTATAAGGCTTCAGGGAAATAGGTTTAGGATTCAACCGTGGTCAAGATGATAAAATCATGTTTTGAGTTCTCTTATAAGGCAGCTTCGGCTGCCTTATTTGGGATATTACTGCTGATCGCTTTTGCATTCACTGCAGCAATGGGAAGTCAGGAATATTTTGGCTTTTACCGTTATGACTATTTATTGTTTTATGCACTGATCATTCAAGTGTGTTTACTCTACTTAAAACTCGAGTCTTGGGCGGAAGCCAAAGTCATAGCACTGTTTCATCTACTGGCTATGGGGATGGAAATATTTCTCACTCATCCACACATTGCTTCATGGCAATATCCGCAGCCTGCGGTTTTCAAACTGCTGACCGTGCCATTATTTGCAGGTTTCATGTATTCGGCAGTAGGAAGTTTCTTTGCACGTTCGTTACGTCTATATCAGGTGTCGTTCAGTAACTTACCGCGTTTTGGCAATATGCTGTGCTTAGCCGTTTTGTCATATCTTAATTTTATGACCAAATTTTTTGTGCCAGATATTCGTATGTTTTTGTTTGCTTGGAGTGTGGTGATCTTTTGGAAAACCAAGCTGAGTTTTCAATTACAAAATCATGTGATTCAGTTGCCTATGTTACCAGTACTGTTGATTTTGGCATTCTTGATTTGGATCGCAGAAAATATCAGTACCTTCTATCAAATTTGGTTATATCCAAGTCAGGTCGATGCATGGCATATGGTCGGTTGGGGGAAACTCGGTTCTTGGTATTTGTTGCTATTACTCAGTCTGGTTTTAGTACTCAAAATCCTTGGAAAACGGGATGAAAATGGTACTTGGTTGCTCAAAAAATAGTGAAAAAGAACGTATTATTTTTAGCCAAAAGTTTTAGATGAAAATGTTTTGCCTTATCTGAAAGATCAAGTTAATCTACAGGTGTGTAATCAAAATTACACATGTTTTAATAATTAAAAACAATGGAATAAAATTCCCTGGAGAAGTGCTATGTTAAAAAAATTAGCTTTAGTTGCAGTCGTTGCACTAGGTTCTACAGCTGCTTTTGCTGACCGTGACGTAGGTTGTGGTGTTGGTTCTCAAGTTTGGGCTGGTCAATCAGGTAAAATTCCTAAAATTTTAGCTGCGACTACCAACGGTATTTTTACTAACCAGTTACTTGGTATTACTTTTGGTACTTTAGGTTGTAGCGGTACTGGTACAGTGACTGCTCAAGCGGTAACATTTACCAATGAAAATGCTGAATCACTTGCTCGTGATATGGCGGTTGGTCAAGGTGAGAGCCTGAATGTTTTGGCTGAGCTTTTAAACATCCAATCAACAGATAAAGCACGTTTCTTTGCTGTGTCTAAAGCAAATTTTGCTGAAATCTATTCAGCTGAAAACCAGTCTTCTCTACAAGTACTTGCTTCATTACAAAGCGTAATGGCGAAAGATGAAGTACTTAAAGCATACGTTTAATCGATGCTTTCAAAACCCTGTCTCTCGGCAGGGTTTTTTATTATCTAAAATATATAAAAATGGATTTGAATATAACTGAATGAAATCAATTGCTTTATTTTGTACCTTTATGATTCCGAGCATCTTATATGCTCAGCAAGTTGTAGATCCAAACCTCTCTAAAACCGTAGAGCTACAGCGATATATTGAACTTGCACAATCAAAAAAACTGTCTGAACACATCAGTTGGCAACGACTTTTATATACAGATCATAAAGGACAAAGTGAAGTTGCCTATACAGGTTATTTTTTAGCTGAAAATGGCCGCCAAAGTGCTCAAGCTGAATTAGAGGCAGATATCGCTGCACTGTTTCAACCCGCCGAACCTAATCAAGCCTTTCGTTGTCGTTTCCCTGCGCGTAGTCAGTGGCTGATGCAAGAATTATCCATCCGTTCAGAGCAGTTACCAGTGGTGAGTTGCCCTGAGTTTGATGAATGGTTTGGGAAAATTAAGCCGTATAAAGCGACATTAATTTACGCCACAGACTTTATGGGTAATCCAAGTTCTATGTTTGGACATACCTTATTGCGTCTCGATCCGAAAGATCAAAAAGAGCTAAATTTGGTGTCCTATGCCATTAACTATGCAGCGACAGTTGCAGGTGAAGATAACTGGTCTTATGCATGGAAAGGCTTAACAGGACAGTATCCTGGTGAATATTCCTTGATGCCGTACTACCGAAAGGTGAAAGAATATGGTGATTTTGAAAGTCGTGATTTGTGGGAATATGAGCTAGCACTGACCGAGCAAGAAACCAGTTATTTGGTTAAACATCTTTGGGAAATGCAAAATGTCAGTTTTCCCTATTATTTTGCCAGTGATAACTGTGCATATCGATTATTGGGCCTAATGGATTTGGTTCGCCCGACACTGAATTTAACCGAAAAATTTAAAGTCGCTTCCATTCCTGTTGAAACGATTAAAGCGATCAATGATGAACAACTGATTCAAGCAGCGGTGTATCGTCCTGCATTAGAAACGCAGCTTTTATCACAAGCGCAGCAACATGGATATCGTTTAGCACGTGAAGCGCATAAGCTCGCTGAAATTGAACCTGCGATGATGTCGACAGCACTCGCTCAGTTTAATGAAGCAGAGCAAGCGAAAATATTAGAAATGGCGTATGACCATCTGTATTTATTGCTGATTGGTCGAAAGGTGAGTGCGGAAGAAACGCAGCCTAAATTGCGTCAAATCTTGGCCTTACGTAGCCAATCTTCACAACCGAAACAACGGACTGAACCTAAGCAGCCAAGTCTAGACCCTGTCAATGGACATCATGCGCGAAATTTTTCAGCTACCGTGGGTGAAGTTCAAGGTGAAAAATATATCGAACTCGGTCATCGTCAGGCTTATCATGATTTGATCGATCCGCAAGGTGGCTTTCGGATTGGTACGCAGTTGATGTTTTGGGATGGCTCGATCCAATATCGTGACGAACAATTCAAGATCAATCATTTTGATTTTTTATCGGTCAATTCTTACAACCCAATCACGCCATTTAAAACACCACTAACTTGGGGTTTTAATTTTGGCTGGCAGCAAGTGTCTGTAGATGCAGGTCAATTTAGTGAAACGAAACAACATGGTGTAGCTGAATTAAAAGCTCAATCTGGATATAGCTGGGCCAATCAGGAACGCACACATTTGTGTTATGTGCAGTCTCAAATGCAGGTGCAGGGCGGCAAGTCACTCGATCAGGGATGGCGAGTTGGACTTGGGCCGACACTGGGTTGTCAAAATATTTGGTCTGAACGATTCAACAGTCTAGTGCAGGCAGAGCTTCCGTATTGGGAAGATGTACATCAGTGGAATCTGAAACTCGATGCTGAATTACAATATATCGTCAACCAACAAAATGCCTTAAGACTAGGTTATGAATACCAGCAGCAAGATGATCAAGCTTGGAATAAATTGAAATTGAGTTATGTATTTTTCTATTAATTTTTAAGATAGATAAAATGTGAAATATCAAATAAATTTGTTTTTTTATGTAAGTAAAGCAAGGTATGATTGCTAGCTTTGTAATAGCTGTGGTTTGTGTCACCGAATGAATCAAGAATGTATTACAGGTCTAAGTCAGACTTGGAAAAATATTTGTGATCAATATACTGAAAATGAACATCTTGCAGCATTGCAATTTATCCAAAGACATGTTGAACATTTAGTAACTGTTTTTTATGAACAAATGTCACGTGAGCCAGAGTCAGCTGAATTTTTTAAAGACGATATCATTCAAAAAAGGCTCATCGACACTTTAAGAAAATGGTTGTTAGAAACGTTTAATGTCGCACTGAATGGTGAATTTGAAAGCTCAGTCAAAAGACAGCAGAAAGTTGGAATGGTACACGCGCGTGTTGGTATTCCGTCATGGTTCATCATACGTGGTGTGCGTGAAATAGAACGTAAAATATTTGAAATTTTAGAGCTAAACCAAACGCAAAGTATTCTCCATATGTGCAGTTATATTGTGCAAATTATGGGGTTCAGCACAGAAATTATGTGCCGATCTTATGAGATCAATACGGAAAAAAACCAAGAAACAAAACACAATTATCGCTTATTTTCAGCGATGCAAGATGTGGCCGTGCATAAAGATAAACAACGGGGTTCATTGCTCGACTGGGAAAATGAACTGATGTTTAAAATCTTTTCGGGCAATGTTGGTTTTTATCATCCCTTATTTTCAAAATCAGAGTTTGGGCTATGGTTCATTCATAAAGCGGCATATGCTTTTTCAGGTTCAGATCAGGTTCAACTGATTATTGACAGAATTTATGAAGTGGATCAATTAACCCAGCAAACGATGCAGATGACGGAAAAAGATCAGCTGCAACAGTTGATTCAACAGATTCGTGAATTGAACCGTGAAATTCAGCATCTAGTTGATCAACTATTTCAAGTGGCTGAATATATTGAGTCTGGCAATGATTCTTTGACTCAACTCCTAAACCGTCGTTATCTCAGTACGATTATTTCACGTGAAATTACCTTTGCGCGGCAAAATGAAACGCCGTTGTCTTTGCTCGCCTTTGACGCGGATTATTTTAAAATGATCAATGATAAGTTTGGTCATGCGGCAGGTGATCTTGCGCTCAAATTTATTGCCGAAGCCTTACAGCGTTATAGTCAAGGTAGCGATTATGCATTCCGTATTGGTGGGGAAGAGTTCTTATTACTCTTGGTGGATACTGGTGTAAACCGTGCGATGAAAATTGCAGAAAATATTCGCCAATATATTGAAAAGGGTTTGATCCGAACGGCACAAGGTCAGCAATTTAGTTTTACCGTAAGCATTGGTTGTGTACAGTATGATGGACATCCTGATTATCAGCGTTTCTTAGATGCAGCAGATCATGCGCTGTATGCGGCAAAAAATAATGGTCGAAACTGTATCCAAGTCACTAAGCATTTGTCGTATATCTAATTCGTTCAGAGTATAAAAAAACTCCCTTATGTGGGAGTTTTTTATGGGTAAATGCGTTTTATGGCGAGATGTGCCGTAATTTAAACTTCAACAACCACATAGTATTTTTTGACGGCTTCGACAACTTCAAACTTGCCCTGAAACGATGGGGGAATAATGCCCGCTTGGCCAGCGGAAACTTCAATATACCCGCCTTGTTGATCATGAATACGTACTAATCCTTCAAGGATTGTAAAAAACTCTTGTTTATTGGGTGCAAAGACAATATTCCATGCGCCAACTTCACATTGCCAAATCCCGCAGTCCATATTGGGGTGTGCATACATGCTTGCAGTTTCACGTTTGGGATTGCCCTGAACCAAACGGTCTGGGCGAGGGTAATCTATGCTGTGATCGGCTTGCGCTAAACCCTGACCAGCAATATATACATCTGACATGATTCATCCTGAAAATAGTGCTTTGCTATCAAAGCAAATGATTTGGGACATTAAAACACAAATAAAAAAGCCTCAAGAGTTTGAAGCTTTTTTATGAGTGCTAACGCTGAATGTTCTGTTAATAGCTTTCAGGTACAGCACTTAGGAATTCACGGCGTTCTTCTTTATTGGTTTTAAAGTCACCGACAAAAGAAACGGTACGGGTTGTAGACTCTTGTTTACCCACACCACGCATCATCATACACATGTGAGCTGAATCAATCACCACAGCAACACCACGCGCGCCGGTCACTTCAGCCACAGCTTCAGCAATCTGCTGAGTAAGGTTTTCCTGAATTTGTAAGCGACGGGCAAACATTTCTGTAATACGTGCGAATTTTGATAAACCTAAAACATTGCCTTCTGGGAGATAAGCAATATGTACACGGCCATAAAAAGGCAATAAATGGTGCTCACACAAAGAATAGAATTCAATATTCTTAACTAAGACCATTTCACGGTTATCGGATGGGAAAACCGCATTGTTGGTCACTTCTTCAAGTGTCTGGCTATAACCAGAAGTAAGATATGAAAAAGCTTTAGCAGCACGCATAGGCGTATCTTTAAGACCTGGGCGATTCAGATCTTCACCAACGGCAGTTAGGATATTTGCGTAGGATTGCTGCATAGACATAAGACGTGTTCACTTACACTGAGAGATTGAACAAGGACGGCATTGTAGCAGAAAACTATTACAATGCCTTCTTTTGGAGTTAAATCCGATTATTGTTTAAACTGTGGGTTCTTTTCTGCACGTTTAAGCAGAACCAGTACAGCACCTGTACCGCCTTGTTTTTCTGGGGCGCTCACAAATGCCAATACATCACGATGTTGACGTAACCAACTATTTACATAAGTTTTTAAAATTGCTTCTGGTCCTTTGCCATGCACAATTTTAATGACGTTTTGATTGTCATCTTTCGCCATTTGAATGATTTGCAGCACAGCCGAACGAGCTTCTTCTACAGTGCAACCGTGTAAGTCGACTGCTTCGAACCAACGTAGATTACCGGCTTTTAAATCTTCAAAAACTTTATGTTGTAAGGTTGCAATGCGATAGCTTAAGGCCGCTTGACTGGCAACAGGGTTGAGCATCGCTTGAGTATCAGAAAGCAATGCATCATCTGTTTCCATAGGACCAATTGCAGCAGCACGTTTAGCCAAGGTTTGCGCATCAGGTTTTTTACGACCCACTTTTTCCATTTTTGCAGTATTTCCTGCATTCATTTTTTGAACACCTTGCATTTGCTTTTGGAAAAGCGCTAAGTCTTCTTCCTGCTCTTGTTCAACAGTCTTTGGCGTTGGCTCAGGCTGTTTAGCAATCGTAGAGGAATGTGGATTCGTAATTTGCTTTTTAAAAGATTTCAGTAGGTTGTACTGATCTTTTGAAAGCGAAGAATCGTGTTTGCTCATAATGAAAAAACGGGAAATATACAAAAATTTAGAGCAATTATAGCCTTAAATGGCACTGATTTGAACTGGAAAGACTTTATATAAAGAAGATCTCTTAATTCATTACAAATCCTATTTGGGCTTCAAAGTTGAATTAATTAATTTAATAACTTTTTTATTTTTATATTGTTCTGCAAGAGCTAATGCTGATTGTTCTTCATTAAATTTAGAAATACACACGATTTCGGTTGAAGCGCCTTTTTCAAGTAAATAAGAAATTATCTGATATTGATTTAGGCGAATAGCTTTACCTAATGGGGAGTATCTAGTGAAATAATATGTCTGTGGTTCAACTTCATCTACTACAAGTTCATTTATTTTTCTCAGCTTCATTTTTTTAATGAAAGAAATATCTGCATGCTCGATTGCCGCCATAATTAAGGTGGTATCATAAAATTCATTGTTTTCACCTAAATTTAAATATTCAAGATACAAGTTTTTGGCTTTTTCATAATTATCAATATCATTTTTCTGTGCCAGGTTCTTTATCGCATTTTGGAAAAAATCATTCATATCATCAAAATCATTTATTGCTGCATGGAACATGAATAGATTTATTAAATATGGCTCATCAGCTAAATTCTTTTTCAATAAATGTGGGTTATCTTTATAAAAAATCTGTTCAAAATGATTTAATTTTTCCATGGAAATAGGGTGAGATTTAATATTGATTGGTTTTGATAAAGAATTTTTATGTTCTTTAGAAATAGAAAAATAGGTTGAATTTTCAATATTCTTGTTTTTAGTATTGACTGAGAAATTAATGACTATTGGTAAGCCTTGATAACTAATGATTTCAATTTGATTCTTATTGAAATCATAATTTTTGCCCTTTAGCACGTTAGTATTTATATTTGGAAAAATTTGATTTAGGTCAATCTGAGCAGCAATGATGCCTTCGGGCATAGTGGAAATATTAAAGTAGAGGATATGATTTTGGTCAATATGATACGGTGAGCCAGTATTCAGATTTATATTTTTTGCCCAACTTAACTGGTGTAGTGAAACCAAGATTAATGAAATGAATAGAAGAGTAGAAGAAATAATCGACTTCATTATTTTTAATTCTCAATTGAATAAAATTATAAAAAGGATGTGTAATTTTTTTAATATGGATGCAAAAGAGAAAAAGGGTGAGCGAACTCACCCTACATATTTCATTTATATTTTATCAGGCACACCAAACAGCTCTTTAAAAGCCTGATCAGGGCGTGGTTGCTTCATAAAACTTTCACCGACCAAGAAGGCATGAATGTCATGTTCTTGCATCATGGCTACATCAGTAGGTGTTGCAATACCGCTTTCTGTTACAAGTAGGCGAGAAGGCTCAAGTAACTTCTTCAAACGTAATGATGTATTGAGGTCAACATCAAAAGTTTTTAGATTACGGTTATTGACGCCAAGTAGACAGTTGTCAGAAAGACGCATTGCACGCTCAAGTTCTTCTTCGTCATGTACTTCAACCAACACGTCGAGATTGTGCTCAAAAGCAGTTTTCGACATTTCTTCGAGTTGTTGATCAGACAAACAAGCCACGATTAATAAAATACAGTCCGCATGTAAAGCGCGTGCTTCAATTACGCCATAAGGATCAATTAAAAAATCTTTACGCAGCGCAGGTAAGTCACAGTTCTTACGTGCAATCTGAATGTTTTCATCGGCACCTTGGAAAAAATCCACATCGGTGAGAACAGACAAACATGCCGCACCAGCATCTTGATACTGCTGCGCAATTTCAGCAGGGTTAAAGTTTTCACGAATGATGCCTTTCGATGGTGATGCCTTTTTAATTTCAGCAATCACCCCCGGACGTTTAGAGCCGAGGTTTTGTGCAAAACCTCGAACAGGTGTAGCTGCTTGAGCTAGCTCTTCGACATCTTTATAGCTACGTTGTTTAAGACGGGCTGCAAATTCTTCTTTTTTACATTCAACAATTTTACCCAAAATTGTATTGGCGATATCTACCATGATCTGTGTCCTAATCTTAAGCTTCGTATTCTTTTAAAGTTTTAGTAAATTCAGACAAAATGCCCATTTTCTCTAGAGCTTGACCGCCATAAATAATGTCATGTGCTAATGCAACACCTTGTTTATAGCTTTTGGTTAAGCCTGAAACATAAATGCCTGCGCCTGCATTTAGGGCAATCATATTCGCGGCTTTATCACCGAGTGCAGATTTGTTTTTACCTAAAGCATCTTTGATCAATTTTAGACTTTCAGCAGCACTATCTACAGATAGACCCGTTAAGGTTTGCGACACGATATCTACGGTTTCCGGCTGAATTTCCCATTCAGTGACTTCGCCATCTTTGAGTTCAGCAACATAAGTACTTGATGCAAGGCTAATTTCATCTAAACCGTCTTTTGAATGCACCACCAAGACATGTTCTGCACCGAGTTGTTTTAAAACTTCAGCCATAGGACGACATAATTCTGTAGAGAAAACACCAATCACAAAACGTTTTACGCCGGCCGGATTCGTAAGCGGGCCAAGTAGGTTGAAAATACTACGGAAGCCCAATTCTTTACGTGGACCAGCAGCATATTTCATGGCTTTATGATGATTAGGTGCAAAGAGGAAACCAACGCCCATTTCACGAATACAACGTTCAGTTTGCTGCATGTTAAGGTCAAGGTTAATTCCAGCTTGTTCTAAAAGATCAGAAGAGCCTGATTTTGATGAAACACCACGACCGCCATGTTTAGCAATGGTTGCACCTGCTGCTGCAATGACAAAACTAGACGCAGTAGAAACGTTAAATAAGTTTTGACCATCACCACCTGTACCAACGATATCCACCAAATGTGGCAGATCACTGACATCGATTTTGATCGCAAATTCACGCATTACACGTGCTGCGGCAGTGATTTCATCAATACTTTCACCTTTTTGGCGTAAGCCCATCATGAGTGCGCCAATTTGAGCATCGGTTGCTTCACCTTGCATGATGGTACGCATCACTTCTTCCATTTGAGGTTGAGTGAGTTCAATATTTTTCGTGATGTTATTTAAAGCTTGTTGAATATTCATAATATTTTTTGCACTCGATTAAGCGTAAATTTCTAAGAAGTTTTTAAAGATTTGATGGCCATGTTCACTGAGGATTGACTCAGGGTGAAACTGCACGCCTTCGACAGGCAATGTCTTATGTTTAACACCCATGATTTCTTCCATCGTGCCATCTTCCTCATTGGTCCAGCAGGTCACTTCTAAACATTCTGGCAAAGTCGCTTGATCAATCACCAAAGAGTGATAGCGAGTAGCGGCAAATGGAGAAGGGAGGTTGCTGAAAATGCCTTGATCGCTGTGATACATGTCAGATAAACGACCGTGCATCACTTTTTTAGCGCGAATAATATCGCCGCCAAAAGCTTGTCCTATGGCTTGGTGGCCTAAACACACACCCAGTAAAGGAATTTTTCCCGCAAAGTGTTGAATCGCAGGAATTGAAATGCCTGCTTCACTTGGCGAACAAGGGCCAGGACCAATGACTAAATACTTCGGTTGCCATCGCTCGATATCTTCTAAAGTCACGGCATCGTTACGTACAACTTTTACTTCCTGATTTAACTCGCCAAAATATTGGACGATGTTGTAGGTAAAAGAGTCATAATTGTCGATCATGAGAAGCATATCAAGCGTATCCCTAAGAAATTTATACTAATATTTTGTTTAACGTTTTTTTGTTACCCGTAACGTTACCCGTTTTAAGAACTTCAACTTAAATTAGGCACAAAATATAAAGCCTGCTAAGTGCAGGCTATATTATCAGATTCTTGTTTGTATTTTTCGACTTCTTTCTTCACTTGAGATTCGTGCCAAAAAACATCTTTTTCGCTTAAACGGATAGGCTCGGGGAGCTCTCCTTGCTTTAGCATTCTATAGAACTTCGTTTTACCAACTGAGAGAAGTTTCATAAAATCATTAGCACGAACTCGACGATCAATTTCCATCAAGACACCTCCTTTAAAATTTGTTTCACTGATTCAAGAAAATCCTCAGAAATACTTTCATGTCCTATATCTGTATCTTCGCCGTTGGGATCCATCACGCCACCTTTAAAATAAGGGCCTGGGCTTGAAGGCGAAGAATAAATTCTTTGCCATTCTTTAGCCATAATTTAAGAAAAAGCTCATAACGCTTTTGAGCAGCACCATTCATGTTTCCCGCATTATCAATCTTCAAACCAGGTTTATTTGCTTTAGTGAAAACAGCTTCACCAACAATTTTATTAATTACGCATTGATATCCATCACTTGCTAAAAACATTGTGAAGGCCGGGACTAATTATTTAGGACAAATCATGAGCTCACCTCACTTGCTTGATTCTCAAGCTCGAAGCGACGCTTTTTAACGTAGTCCATTAACTTGGGTTGTATTTCAGGACTACGAGCAGAGACATCAATTTCCAAAGCATCCAATGCAGTTAAGTCTGGTGCATTCTGAATCTGAACCATCAGTGAAGGTGGAGTCTTAATTTCAGCTTCTGCAGGTGCAAGCTCACGTAGGCGCTTATGAATAGCATCCAATAATGGTTTACGCTGTGCTTCTGTCCAGTTGCGTGTATAACCGGTAAGGGCGGTGGCTTCCCTTGGTGTTTTCGCATTTGTTGCACTGGTTATTAAATCTTTCAAAAGATTTTGATATTCATCATCTGTTGATTCACTAGCTAACTTTTTATCTGCTACTAACTTTTCAGCCTCAACCTGCAAACGTTTGAGTTCTTCTACACTTAAGTTGTCAGTCGTATGTTCTGGCTTAGGTGTGTATTGCTCAGGATCTAGTTCAAGCAGCTTGCCCTCAGTTAACTTACATAGGTGCTGAGTGTGTTCACGTTCTAAATGACCATTTGCCATAAACACCGGACGTAATGCCAAGACTGCTTCGTTGGTGGTGCATGCATTAATTTGCATAGTGAACTTTTCAACCAGTTTCACTGGATCTGTTTCAATTTCTTCAACTGTAGATTGCTCAGATGTCTTTTCTTCCACATCATTTGATGTTTGAATTTGGCTATTTTCAGCTTCTGTAGCCGATTCATCCTCCCAAGGCAATGATGTATCAGAGGCAGGTTTCTCTTTATTTAAAGACCCGCCACTTACTGAAATCAATGCCTGAGCATGAACTACCGCATTATCTTCATATAGATGAACTAAGCCACGAGTGAGTAATTCCAAGTCCGATTCAGAGTTTTTCCATTTGAATGATTTACTCAATTCAGCTGTTAAAAGTGAAGGGGCAAAACATGGAGTGCCTTTTGCCGGTGCTTCGGATATTGCTTCTGGAACTTGCATGGTACCAATGGCCATATATACGACAGCAATGCGGAATTCATGATCAGGGTCAAAGAAAACAGTCGCAGGGAAGTTGCGAATGTTATCAAAATCTAAATCAGATCCAGTATGACGACATTCAATGTTTTGACCTGAAGCCATGGCAGCAAATGCTTCTTGTCCGTTTAAGATAATCATGAATTTACTCCCGCTTTAGCAATTTGATCTATTTCCTGTTTTACTTCTTGAATTTTCGATACATCGATCTGCATCAGCGAATCTATACCTAGATGTTCACATACAGTTTTTGTATCTAATCCACGCTCATCGATGAAGGCCAATAGATCATCACGTTGCGCATCTGATATGCCATTAAATTCAGGTGGACTGATCCACGTTTCTTTATGCTTATCAAAGTTACAATTCAGTTCTTTGGCCTTAAGTAGCATGGCTTGGCGCATGTTTTGGTAATACATATGGCTCTTATCAAGGGACTCAGTTAACTGGTTTAGGTCACTGGCATATAGCGCTTCATCACAGCTTTGTTTCCAGTTTTCCAAGTCTTCAAGTGCTTTTGCTGAAGCCAATTGCGCAGGGGTTAATGTATTGATGTGTGCCTTAGCTGCTGAAATTAATTGTGCTAAAAACATCGGTTCTGTTTTTAAGTCAGGTACCCAAACTTCACCAGTTTCTCCACCAAGAGCACCTGAGTTTTTTGCATGATGAGTTGGAGATGGTTTGAAGTTGATGACACGAGCATTCTTACCTTCGCCAGTAGTGACAGTAGTCATGTAGCCCATCATATCTGCAATACGGTACAGCTCATTTCTATTCTTACCGCCTAAGTCAGGACGGTAGATGATCTGATCATTATTTTGGTCCTCAGAGGCGTGAGCAATAAAAACAACATCCTTACCCATGCTGATTAGGGTATTCACATATTGCTTGAATGTTTGATTGGCCAAACCTTGGGCTTTAAGTTTTAAAGCGCCATCTTTCTGCCGGTTGTTAGGATGAAGTAGTAGGTGGGTTTTAATGCATTCAAGCATCGCGCCTACTGTATCAATAACGACAGTGTTGTAAGGTGCTAAGTCTTGAGTTGTAAGACCTGCAACGTCAGCCCATTGTTGAACTGGAATTACTGCACCACGACGAAGTTCACCGGTACGATGAGCACCACGGTCGAAGTCAAAGGAAACAGCTTTATCAGCAGTAAAGCCTAAAGAGGATTTACCGAGGCCTGGATCTGCATAGATGTAAGTGATGATGGCACTGACATTTAGTGCTTGGTCTGCCGGAATAATATTAATAGTCATTACACTTCTCCCAACAAACGGTTTTTAATCATGTGCTGCACCAACATTTCATTGATGTTGCGGTGGTCGTTGTAGTCCGTGAAGTCTGGGAAAGGGTTACCGTATTCATCGGAGATCTGATCTACAGAGAGCTGGGTAATTTCAGCCGTATCAAATTCACTACCGGGTACGCCGTAGCTGTCTTCAAATGGTTCAAAGTCAAAGCTTACGTCTAGGGTAAAGTTGTCTAAACGAATAACTGCGCTACCTGAAGTTTTAGAAGTGAGTTGCATTGCTGCGACGGTAGTAACTTCAGGAATGCTTTTATGAAGCACTTGAGTATTGGCAGCATGAGGCTTATAAGCGAATGCCAATGCACCGATTGTTACTGTTGCAGCGACAAGTGTTACCTTGAGGCTATTGAAAGGGGTTAAGGTTTTGTTCATACTTATCTCGCAGTTTGCAAAGCACATCAGGAGTTAAGAGGTCTGGTGTGCTTTTTTGTTGTCTGTGAGACAAAGGTAAGTTAACTTACATTTATAGTCAAGTTAATTTGGTAATAAAAGTTACTTTTTATTTTTTTGCTTTATATTAAGCAAAAGAAAACCCACACGAGGTGGGGTGGATGGAGTTATGCTAAGCTCTCACTACTTCTAATAAAAATATGAGTATTTAAATGTTCAAATTCTACTCTTTAATCATGATTGGCTGTGCAACAGTGATGACGTGTCATGCGAATGCTGACCAATCAACTTTTGATGAAAATGTGCAAGTTAGATGGTATGAGGCTGTTAAGCATTATGATGATGTTATGAAAAGAGCAAGCATAGCCAAACAAGAATACGACAATTGCCAGAAAAAAATAAATTGTGATGCAGTTAAAGCAAGATCATCTGATGCGTATTATGCAAAAGTTATCGCTGATGCCAAAGCAAGACTAGACGCTGCAGAACGCGATCTTTATCCTAAGATAGAAAAAACTGATGCCGGAAATGCCCAACAGACGTTAACTTCTAAACCTTAGTTACATTGAATGTTATATTTCGATTTGTATGAGTTGAAAGCATTCATTAGATCTTTAGAATGGTCTGTTTCATGAGTACCCTCAAGCTTGATCATTAAAGGTTTGTATTCTTGTTCATATGCAGTAGGGAAGTCACTACAAATAATTTGCTTACGAAGCTCATTTTCTGTTGCGGGACCCACCAATTGAGCTTGATACCACATAAACTTTGAATCAAGTTCTTTATACTCCAGTAGTAATTGTTCACGCTCAGGATCTGGATGCTCAGGCTCATAGCAGCCAAAAATTCCAAAAGTGATTAAACATAAAAATGAGATGGTTTCCATAGGTTCAAATTCTTCTAAGTTGTGGCTAGTCTAGTAGGGCACGTGATAAAAGAAAACCCACCGTAGGGTGGGTTGGATCTTCGATTAGATGGGCTTTTAGGATGTTTTGTTAATTCATATCAATTAAAAATCTTGCTTCAATTTGAATTCTGCCGCTCGATTCCCTTTTTTAGCAGCTTCTATGTACCAATGCTTAGCTTTGGTGTAATCGCGAGGGACACCATCACCATTGAAGTACATATCGCCAATATTTTTAGGTGCAAAACTGTCTCCATTTTTGAAAGCTTTTTGATACCATCGCATTGCTTCTGTAGTATTCATTTTTACACCATTTCTACCAATATGATGTATAACACCTATTGCGTTCATGGCCTCTGAATCACCTTGGTTTGCCGCTTTGCTATACCAATATAGAGCTGAATTACCATCTTTAATATAACTGGCATAAATATAACCTACTTCTTTAATAGCTTTAATATTTCCACTTTTAGCCGCTTCCTTATACCATCTTAATGCATCGTAATAATTTTTACGGACGCCATTTCCATCAAAATACATTGCCCCCAATTTCATTTGGGCATCAAGATTTCCTTTTTCTGCAAGATCAATAATATATTGAGGGGATTGGATGTATTGTTGTTTTTGATAATTTTCAAAATTTTGCTTTGCTTGTTCGATATTAGTTTTAATTTCATTTACTTTATTTTTTACGGTATTTTCTGCTTCAGCTTTGCTGATTACATTGCTTTTTAATGTTACATAATCTACATCAGGTAATGATCCTATTGCTTTTTTCGTAGCTGTAGTAATTGGTTGGATGGATACATACCATGGTTGCGCTATTGGGCATTTAAAGATTCCCATGCCTTGATCAATATTATTTCTAATCAATGCGGGATTGTTTTTATCACCTCTGAAATTATTAAAATATGTTGGTAAAAGCCTATCTAATTCAGCTCCTTTATTTTTACACAAATTATTAAAAAAAGAATAAGGAATCAAAGCATTATTAAGGGTTTGCATATTTGAATATTCTTTTCCTTTACCATCTTTTCCATTAAGCTCCTTGCCTTTAATTAATTCATCAGGACTGTGAAATTGCTTTACACTTGAGGGAGTAATTGAATTGGCGGTCATGCATCCAGTTACTATAAAACTTCCTGCGAAAATTATGGCTAATTTAATGTTATTCATTGGAATTCCTATAAGTTGATAAGTTTTGCTAAATCTGGCTTAGGTTTGGGACTTCCTCTTCAGGCTAGTTATTAAGCTTTATTTCTAGCAGTTTCAATTAATTCCCTGACTGCAGTCGATTAACTGCCGCTTCAATTTCCTTTTTAGCAGCTAAGTAACTCTCAACCTAAAATTCAGAATTCGTCAGGTTGAGTTAGCTGGGTGATCTATATACTGTTTGCCAACCTTGGCTTTAGTGAGTTCTAAAATAAGCGATTCTTTTATCTTTTATTTCATATAAATCTCCACCCGATCACTTAAGGAAAATGATCAGGTAAACTTTTTTTATGAGTAATTCAATTTATTTGACGAGCTTCTAAAATTTCAGCTTCTTTATATATTCCATTCAACTCTTTAGCTCTGACTTTCAAGAAAACATGTGTATAGCCCCATTCAGCATTCTGAATAATATCAAGATTTCTTTGATCTAAAGTATCATTTTGCAAGATTGCCAAAACCTCTTGTTGGGTTTCAGTATTTCGAATTCTTATTTTTCTTTTAGCAGAGTGAGAAGAATCTACATTTACGACAAAATATGTTCCATCAATACGAACATCCACCCATTTACTAGGTGATGATTTAGTTAATTCTTTAGCGGCATCGCCAGTGAGTTGAATCTCACCATTATTAAAATCAATAGTATCAGCAGCTTGAGCACTCTTAATTAACGAGTGGCTTGCGTTTTTTGCTTCCTCTTTAATGGTGTTAACTTGTGGAGCGACTGCAGCAGCTCTTGCTAGAACTTCTTTAGTTTCATCAGCGGATTTATCAGAAAGCAGGGCTACAGTCGCAAGTCTTTCTTGTTTGGAGCTCACGTCTTTTTCAAGGGAAATTTCAGCCAACCGAATATCTTTTTGAGTAGTCAAATAATCATTATAAGATTTATATCCACCATAAAGTAGAATAGTGGATAAAACGAGTATAAAAACATGTTTACTAGTCAATTTATCCGCCAACAAAGTAATTAGTTTTTCAAAAAGATCTTGAGGATCAAAGCCAAAACCCGATGATCCGTCTATCACTTTAATTTCTAATTCTAATTCATCTTTTTCTTGTTTCGAAAGACGCAGAATTGAAGATTCATTATACTTGATTTGAGCGTATGATCGATAGATTGCATTTTGCAAATCTATAAAACCTTTCATAACAGAAGGAGTAATTGTTTGATGGAACTTATTACCAACCAAGTGCATCGAAAATTTTTCTAAATCTGCAACACGAAGATTATAATGGTCTAATTCATCATTTAATGCGAGTTGTAATAACTTCACAGCATCATCTAAGCTATTTATAATATGAGGTTCATGTACAACTTCTACTTCTTCAATCATTTTTAAATTTCACTTATTGGTAATAAAATTATTTAATTAAAAAATTAGGATTGCCCAATTTGTTTTTAAACATCCCGATACAGCCCAACAACTTTACCAACCAACTTACAACCATCCTCTAAAGCAATAGTTTTCTCTGGCCAGTCAGGGTTTAAAGGCTGCAAATACATATTTCCACTTTCAACAATCAGCTTCTTAAACGTCGCTTCACTATCGCCTTGGCAAGAAACAATAACTAAATCACCTGTTTTTAAATCCGTTATTTGAAAGTCAGGATTTACATAAATCTTATCGCCAGGCCTAAAGTCGGGGAGCATTGACTCACCAACCACTTCCAAACCATAGCCATTCTTTCCGCATTTAGGATTTGGCGGTAACCATTCTTCAAACTGTGTACCTGCGGGAACAGAATCTACAGTTGTCCATGCACCGGCTTGTACCCATGAAATTACTGGTACTAATCGACCTGCAAGTGGGAATGGCACAGAAGTGTTTGACTCCAAACCACCAAGTGTCTTACCGCTAAGCAAAAAATCAGGCGATACCACTAGTGCTTTAGATAAAGCCATCAAGCTTTCATGTTTAGGGAGGTTGTCATCTTTCTCCCAATAAATTACAGAAGTTTTAGATACGCCGATTGCGTCAGCAAGTTGTTGCTGAGTTATCTTTTTTGTTTTTCTTAATGCTTTTAGGCGTGTACCCAGAGTTTCCATAATTTAAGCCCATATTCAATGTAAGGAATCTTACCATTTGACTAGGTAAGTTTTATGCTGTTTAATAAGGTAAGAAAAGTTACCTTTGTGAGTAAAATTAATGACAAAACAAGAAGCTCTAAAGCTTTTGAATTGTAATGTCGCGGATTTGGCTTTGAAGTTAGAAATAAGTTCTCAGGCTATTAGCCAATGGCCTGAAACAAAGATTCCTTTAATGCGTGAATATCAAATTCGTGATTTAGCAAAAGGGCAAATTCCTATAAAGCGTTCTACTAAAAATAGTAATAACCCAGCCATCCAATAACCACGTTCAAAGGAAACCGATATGAACATATTGGATGCTGCTTACAACACTGTTCACGACTACCAAGGTGGAGCGAATGCATTGGCGCCACGAATGGGCATTAAAAGCCCAGCGGTACTGAACAGCAAAGTGAACCCCAATACGGAAACACACCACATCACCTTGCTTGAGGCTTCAAAACTTATGGAGCTAACAGGGGATTACCGAATTCTGCAAAGACTGAATGCTCATCACGGAAAAGTGGCCATTAACTTGCCGAATATTCCCGAATGTCGAGATACAGCGCTGACGGATTTAGTTCTGAGTTTTGGAATGGGCGGCGGGGATATCTACACGCTATTCAAAGAAATGATGGCAGACGGTCGGATCACTCGTGGTGAAGCGATTGATATGTCGAAGGTCATCCATTTTCTGCACGAAATATTGGCCGAGCTAGAAGCTCAAATAAACAAATGCGTCGAGCAATAAAAAAGCCTGATCTCGAACATCAGGCTTTCAATTCAATTTATGAGGGAAATCACAAATGAATATGAAACCAAATATACCACAAAACAATGACATGGCAAACGATGGATTCCTCAATGGCGACGTCGTGGTCTTCACAGACCCAATCAAACCAGGCCATCTAATGACCGTACATAAAGTCCAAGGTGATGGCGTGCTACTGAATGGAAATCACAACTTTGCACTGAGCCATTTAGTGCGTCCGGCAACAGTTGCAGAGGTCTTGGCTAAACGTCGATTGACTGCAGCTGAACAAGCGCTTGCGGAGGTTCCATGATCACCAACAAGGCAATCAAAAAGCAGCCTGAGCATAAACACCTGCAAGGCGTTCAAAGTTGGTATGACCCAGCGCTACGCACGCTCAATGGTTTATTGGATATCCGTAAGGCCAACTTACGCAAGATCAATCGTGATGAAGCCAATGCTGCAGTCACACGTGATGAGTTTATCGAAATGCTAACCAATGAACATCGGATCTCGGCCTGGTATGCCGGTGAAATTATCTCAAGCTTACTGCGTTCAGAAATGATTTTGATGTTTGGACGTTTTATATGGATTAATGAGGGTGAGGGGAAATGAGATATTCAGCAAAAAGAGAAGCGAAAAACGCTCAGGCTCCAGCACCGATTGAATCGATTATTCCTTTGCTTGATCCAGTAAAAATATATTCAGCAAAAGAGTTGGCGGCGATGCCATTGTCCCAAATGAACGCTGCTATTGAAGCTCAAGAATCATATTACATCTTGGAGCACACCACACAAATGGGGGGGCGAGCTATTTCTATTCGTCGACAAATGCAAAATGGCGAGAAGCTTGTTCAGGTCAAAGAAAAGTCACGTGTACGATACAAGATAAACAACGAATTTGTAGAGCCTCGAATTATTCGCCAATTGGAGAAACGTGGCCTGGTCAAATTGGAGTGTGCTAAGTGAGCCATTATTCAACATTAAAAGGGCTTGGTAGAGCGATTGCGTACTTCCCAAAGCTTGGTATTCACCTTGGTAACCCTTTGGCTGGTATTTTTCTAAGTCAGCTTATTTACTGGCACGATAAAACAGACAATGAATTAGGTGTATACAAGACATCTGAAGAGTGGTTGATGGAGACTGGCCTAACTTATAGACAGCAAGCAACCGCTCGCACACTGCTTAAAAATTTAGGTATTTTGAGTGAAACAGAGAAGCGTTTAGAGCATAAATTATACTTCAAATTAAACATTCAAGCGTTCGATTCATGGTTTGAGAACTGCATAAATTCCGATCAAATTGACATGGAAAAAGTGAGTAATTCCCGAACTGCGGATGATGCATTTCCCGAACGACGAATCCGCAATTCGGGGGAATACGAAAGCGCAATCCGCGGAGATACGGATGCGCAATTCGTTACTACAGAGAATACAACAAAGAATACTACAGATATAAACACACACAGTAACGCGCACGTTGAAAATCAAAATGTGGATTCGTGGACACCAGATCTTGAGCAGCTGGCATTCGCTTTGAAAACCACAAAATACTCTCAACGAGTTTCTGAAATTCTTGGCATGGCAGATTTTCAATTCCATCTTGGGAACTTCAACGCTCACCACGAAAATAATCACCAGATCACGAACAACCAAAAACTTCGCAAGTTTGCACAATGGATTTTTCAGGAATTTGAAAAACAATTGGCCAAAGCAGAGCGTGAAGCAACAAAAACGAAAAACCATACCACTGAAAAACAAAATTCTCGAAACGTAAATGATGCTTGGGGTGAAGTACAGCAGTATGCACCTGCAAGTGATATCGACTGTGGAGGACTGCTATGAACGCCTCAATTTTAAATGCGCAGATCCAGTTGAGTTCTGAATACTGTGAAACACACCGAACTCAAAAAATACAAATTGGTCGTACCGCAGTATGTAAGCAATGCGCTACAGAGATTTTGAACAAAGCTCATAAGGACCACGAGATTGAGGTAAATCGCATGGTTCGTGAAAAGCATTTTGAAGGAGCTAAGTTACCGGCTCGTCATGCAAACAATGGCTTTAGAGACTATGTGATTAGCAATAACGGACAGATGAATGCAAAGCAGCAATGTATGTCGTTCACTAGTGATTTCAAGAATGACATCAAACGCAATTTAATCATGGTTGGCCGTACTGGCACAGGTAAAACACATCTAGCGTGTGCCGTTGCTAGAAATGTCTTGGAGAATCGTAAGTACGCTCGTTACATCACATCTGAAGATATCGCCAACGAAATTGCGAATGCTTGGAAAAAAGCCGATGACAGTGAGGATAATGCAGTACAGCGCTTCGCTGACTATGACTTGCTGATTGTAGATGAATACGGTTTGCACGACCGTCATGAAAATAGACTTCAGTTGGTGCACAAAGTTTTATACGAACGTTATGACCAGGCCAAACCAACCATGCTGATTTCAAATATGACAATTGAGGATTTGCAAAAAGATCTAGGTGATCGTCTTTGGTCTCGTTTTCAACATGATGGCCTGGTCACAGTGGAATGCAATTGGGAAGATCAGCGAACAGGCGGTGCAGCATGAATACGTCATACGTTAAAAAATTTGAAGAGATTAAAAACGTACTTGTATACATCGCATTTTCTACTGGTGAGGTGACTGCTTTAGAGCTTGAGGAAAACGTGACTGATTGGGGCCGTTGCCAATTAAATTTACATCTTAAGAAACTTGTAGAAGCAGGGTATCTGCAGAGTAATGGCAAGCAAGTAGAACGTGCTTATACCGCTACTGAAAAAACAAAGCAGTTATTTGGAGTGAAGTAGTGACCAGCTACTCAATTGCTGAATATAAACAAATGATCGGTGGTGCCAAACCTAAACGAGGTAGCAAAAGACCTAAGGTTAAAAGTCAAAAGGTACCGAATGAGTTTGAATTGAAACTGGCACTGGAACTCAAGGCATTAAAGATAGATTTCGAGCAAGAGTTTAAGTTTCACCCGAGCCGTAAATGGAGAGCTGATTTCCATCTAAAGGAAAGAATGATTTTGATTGAGGTTGAAGGTGGTATTTGGAGCAGCGGGAGGCATACAAGAGGCAAAGGGTATCTGGGTGATATGGAGAAATATAACGCAGCAACAATGCTGGGTTATCAAGTCATACGGTTTAGTACAGAGCAAGTGAAGTCAGGTTTAGCAATTCAGCAGATTGAGAAGATGGTAGGGGATTTAGGATGAATGCAGCGGCAAAGCTAGAAGTAATGGATTGGTCTAAATTCACAGCTGAGGAATGGTTTAAGCAGTACGGGGCATACATTCAAACCTGTCGCATGAAATCAGGGAATGCGCCAGATACGTTAGGAGTAAACCAAATCTATTGGCTCATTTGTGAAAATAATAAAGGCGTGGCACCACGTAAAAATCAATTAACTTGTCAAATAACCGACTATGAAGCGGATGAAGTGCACAAGCTGATTATTGATCTAAAGTTTTCAAAACGCATATGTGATTCAGCCAAAGTGGCGGTCAATCTTTTTATTGAGAAGAATATTCGCGGGATGTCACTTCGACAAATGGAAAATGAGTTCAAGCTCGGGAAGACCTCAATCGATAATATGATTTTTGCAGGAAAGTATTTCTTGAATGGCCATGACAAAAGATTAAGAATCAATTGACTGTCCGGACAGCATATGGCATATTTCTGCTATAGTGGACGAAGTTATAGTAATTCACTGAACCTATTTAGTTAAATATGCAAGCTAACAGCCTAGTCTGATGATTAGGCTTTTTAATGAAATTTAACAGTTGATATACCCGACCTTCCTAGGCGGGTATTTTTTTGTCAAAAATTTAAAGTTACGCTTAATGATGTTTAAATATATATTTTAAATATATTGAAAAAGTTGATATAAAATAAATATTTATTTTTAATACTTGTGTGATATATAGTTGACTGTTTTACTATAGTTTTAGTTTAAGATGCCAGATAAGAATTCGTATTTAATGATTGAGCAAATCTATAATTTCGTATGCATGAAGCCCAGCATTAAATCTAAGAGTAAATACATGCAGATGTATATCTTCTTTGAAGAACTTCATGAATCGACAAAAGACAGATTCATTGCCAATAAACCCTTTACTTATTTTGGTGTATTCAATGGGGTTGAAAAAAAAGATATATGCTGACGCTGCACCGGAATTTTTTGATAAAGAAAAGTTTGTAAATTGGGTTGTAAAATCAATTAATTAAATTTATATGGTTATAAATATTGTCATTTTTCGCCAGTGTAAAGTTATGTAATAGTTTGGAAAATAACCAATAGAAACCGCTGTTGTTTCTGTCACCCTAACGGGTAATCCTTCGAGCCTACTTCCCTGAAAGTAGGCTTTTTTTTGAATAGGGGAAAACAATGTTCCAAGTTCTAATGTGTTTATTTGGATTGCATGGCGTGACGGAGATTGACCACACCATTGATGGTGATGAGATAAAAGTTTGTCGAAGTTGTTTGAAGGAAGTTAGATAATTTGCCGAACGTATTACGGCACATAAGGCCCTGCTCAATTCTGGAGATTTGAGTGGGGTTTTTCTTTTCTTATTTGAGGTATTCGGAAATACCGGAAGGCTGGGATTTATGCAACAGGCTGTAGTGGTTTTTGCGGTTATAGTTTTTCAGACATTCTGTATTGCTACTGCTGTCTCTAATGAAAGTATGAACTCAGCAAAGGTTTTTTTGATCGGGTTTTGCATTGCAGATATTTTTTCATTTGCGATTTATATGGCGTTTACATTTAAGGATGACTAGCCATGACAGACAAAGTACAAGCAAAACAAGACTTAGAATTTTGCATGAAGTGGTGCAATGTTTATCACCTAGATATTGGATAGCTAGCAGAAGGAGAATATATAAATTACAAATATAAATAAAATTGGAATAAAGTTAGGTAAATATTAATATATCTGATATAGTTTGTTTGATCGAATCCGTAAGCTGAACGGTAGTGTTTGAGTTGTTAACGGAATTGCGTATTCCCTCCATTCTGATGTTCAAGCATCAAATTCAAACAGTTAACGCATAGCATGAATTCGCATCATGCCGATCAAGGGAAGCCTGCAGCTATCCGTGGGTTTTCCTTAAATTTTATTTTTAAGATACTAATTTAATTTTTATATCTTTTTTAAATTTCACAGCTACTGTAAATATCATAAGTTTAAATATCTTCTTAAGTGAATTATCTCCAACCTTACAATTGGTTTTACCTTTAAATACTTTCTTGTTTGCAAAAGCTCATCACATGAGTGATTAAATGAACATTTCAAATGGGTGGACAACCGCCGCAGCAATCAATGGCGATGTTATACGTGTAAACATTATTCCATTAAACAAAATTCAAAGCACAATGAATGGCCATACTTGGGTTGAAGTTGCAAAGCAAGTTGAACTTGAGTCAGGCAAAAAAATTGAACTGAATTTAGATGGTAAGTCTTTTTATACTGAATTGAATAAGCTTTATAAACTGTACTCTTAATTCGTCAACATTATTCAATACGTCACATAGAGTAAGATTTTTAATTTATTTTTTGTTTTTTATATTTTTAAACTAAGGGTATTTCGAATTTTTCTCTATCACAAAAAATCTATAAGGAAAAATATATGTCTAATTTAACTACTGGCACTGTGAAGTGGTTCAATGATGCAAAAGGTTTTGGTTTTATTGCCGCAGATAATGGTAATGAAGTTTTTGCACATTTTTCTCAAATTATGTCAAATGGTTTTAAAAGCTTAGCTGAAGGGCAACGGGTTCAGTTTTCACAATCTAAAGGACAACGCGGATTTCAGGCAAGTGAAATTGTAGCGATTGATAATTAATTATGAATACGCCATTAAATAAAGTAATGCTGGACGTAGTTGATCAACATGGTGCTGTCTATACACTAGAAGCTATGTGCGAAAAATCATCTGATGAGCCAAATAGTTTTGGTGATTGCGTCCGTTATCTAAATATAGAAGATGAAATAATTAAGCCTAGCTTTGATATGCATTTCTACAGTGATAAAACTGGAAAAATATTTAAGTTATTTTAATTTTACATGCAATTAAATTAACCTCCTCCGGGAGGTTTTTTATTGGGTGAAATATGGAACTTGATACCTATAAAAACCTAACTAAAAAGATTCCGCCTAAAAAGAAACTACGCTCCAGGCCACTACCTAAAGCCAGTGAAAAATACTTAGAAGCATTCGAAAGGTTAAAAGAAATATTAGACCGTATGGAAATGAAGTATGAAGAATACTTTCATTTCAAAAGTACTAAACACTGGCGTTTTGACTTACATCTCATTGAACATCGCATGCTAATTGAAATAGCAACTGGTCCATGGTCTGGCGGTCGTAAGGGCAAACTTGCAACAAAAGCTTGGAGTATTGATCGTTATGACCATGCAGAAGAAATGGGATATCGATTTCACAGATTTGAACTTGCAGATATCAATATGGGGCGTGCAACGGCCTGGCTAAGACATTTAAAGGCATCACATGGAACAGATCAGACCATTCCCACCGACTGAACTTATGGATCAGGCTGAGGAAGAAGACGCTATACGTCTTGCACCAGCACAAGAATTATTGGCCTGGGTGAAAGACAATTATCTATCTATGGGTGGCCAACTTCACAATCCAGATCATGACCATATTGCTGAGCTGCTTCACGACAATGAAGAGTTCTTGGCATTTGCATGGGCTTCATCTGCGGCTATGGCTAAAAAGCGTATGGTACTCGGTCAATGTGAAAAAGTGATGTTTAACCAAGGTGGATGGAAGAAAGCGCGTCAAGAACAACAAATGCGAGACTGGTTTGGCTTTGTACCTCAGTACTTAATCACGATTGATGCAGCATTTTGTGAGCAAACCTCTGATCGTGAATTTTGCCGTTTGATTGAACATGAGCTTTATCACATCGGTGTAGAGCGCGATGAAGATGGCGAGATCATTTATAGCGATGTGACTGGATTACCTAAGCATTATTTGGCTGGCCATGATGTTGAAGTTTTCTTTGGTGAAATACGTCAGCACGGAATCGATAGCTCAGTACAACGACTATTGGATATTGCTAAAAATGCTCCATTTGTATCGGAGACAAACATTGCAGCGTGTTGTGGGAACTGTGTGATTGGTTAATTTTTTTGGCTTTCTTGCATGACGTAGCATGACAAAGGGGTAATTATGGCGGCACTTAAAGAGCCTGTAAAAATCTTTATAGTTCAGTCTCTTGCCTGCTTTGAAACACCTCAACAGGTAGCAGATGCTGTCATGCAAAGATTTAACATCGAAATTGATCGTCGGCAGTGTGAAAATTACGACCCGACCAAGTATGCAGGCCGTAATCTTAGCAAGAAACTAAAGGATCTTTTTGAAAAGACACGTGAGGATTTTCGGAAGAATATTTTTGATATCCCGATTGCTAACCAGGCATTTCGACTGAAAGAAATTCAGAAAATGTATGAGGATGCCGGGAAGAATAAAGTATCCAAACAGAATCTATTGAAATTGGCTTATCAAGAGACAGATGCACGCACAACAAAACAAGAAATTACCGGTGCTGGTGGTGAGGCTATTCAAACCGAAAGCACAACCTATGTAACTGCCTCTAAAGAATTGTTAAGGCAGGTGATGGATGAACTCGAAAGTAAATACTAGTTTGCTGGAAATGCAGATCGAGCAGGAACGGTGCGAGAAAGAACATTTATTCTTTACGCGCCGTTTTTTTCTGCCTCGTATGGGCTTCAAGTTCTCGGTCAATTGGCACCATGAATATATTGCATGGGCAATTGATGAAGTCATTGCTGGTCGCATTGAAAACTTAGTCATTAACGTTCCACCAGGTTCAGGTAAGACTGAATTACTGACCAATCTGATCGCACGTGGTATCGCACGAAACCAACGTTCACGATTCTTATATTTGTCATTCTCGCAGTCACTTGTAGAGGATGTGTCATCCACGGCGCGAAACATCGTGAAATCGGTCGATTTTCAAGGTTTATGGCCTGTGAAGATCTCGACCAGTACCGATGCTAAGGCAAGTTGGAAAACGACTGTAGATGGCTATGAAGCGGGGCATGTTTATTCCGCTTCGATGGGTGGTCAGGTCACAGGTCGCCGTGCAGGTACTTTGGCAGATGCTGGATTTACCGGTGCGATTATCCTGGACGATCCGCTCAAGCCTGAAGATGCATTCAGTAAGACGGCACGTAACAAGGCAAACCGTAAGATTTTGAACACGGTCAACTCACGTAAAGCCAAATCATCCACACCGATTATTCTGATCATGCAGCGTTTACATGTTGAAGATCCGACTAACTTTGTGATGACTGGCAACGTGCCAGGGAAATGGCATCAGATCTCGATACCGGCACTGATTGATGATGACTATATCAACTCATTGCCTGAGCATATTCGTAAGAAAGTGACACGTGATGTCGAACGTGATGAGAAAGGACGTCAAAGCTATTGGCCGCTGAAAGAGTCGTTACAGTCATTACTGCAGTTAGAGAAAGGCGGTGAGGACAAAGACGGCGCTACGGTATCTCGTTATACGTTCAGTAGTCAGTATCAGCAGGAGCCTAAAAAGCTCGGAGGTGATCTTGTTAAGGCTGAATGGTTTGGTCGCTATCTCGAATTGCCTCCACTCAAGTGGCGTGCGATCTGGGCAGATACGGCGCAAAAGACTAAAGAGCATAACGATTATTCAGTGTTCTTATGTGCTGGTCTTGGTCATGACAATCGCCTGTACATCATCGACGTGCGCCGTGGTAAATGGGAAGCACCTGAGCTGATTAAGGAAGCTAAGGCTTTCATCAATAAGCACAAGGAAAGCAATACCAAGATCGGAAAGCTTCGATACATGGCCATCGAGGACAAGGCATCAGGCACGATGCTGATCCAAAACATTTCGCGTGATACCACATTACCGATTAAGGCAATCCAGCGTGATACAGACAAGCTGACACGTACTATGGACGTGGTGTTCTACGTTGAAGATGGTCGTGTCATGTTGCCTGTGAGTGCGCCGTGGCTATTGAACTATGTGGAAGAGATCGAAGGGCTTACTGCCAGCATGTCACATGAGCATGATGACCAGTGGGACCCTACCATCGATGCGATTAATGATTCACTTGCGAAAAAGCCGACTGTATTTGATTAGAGGTATTTATGGCTAAAGATAAAAAGTCTGATACAGGCGGTAAAATTAAGACGCTTGTAGCAGATGCAGTAAAACAGGCAATCAACGCCATTGGCGATGCTGGTGCATATACAAACTTGGTATCGAATATTGGTACCGAGCGTGACAAAGCTACAGGTGGTAAGTTCGTCCGTAAAGACATTGATGATGATCAGCTTGAAGCGGTGTATCAGAATTGGCTTGCACGCCGTATTGTGAATCGTCCTGCTTCGGACATGCTTCGTGCAGGTTGGTTCTATGAAGGCATTCAAGGTGATGATCTAAAACGGCTTGAGGAAGCGTGTAAGGCGTTTCACTTAGAGCATGTGCTTTTATCAGGCCTAATCCTTTCTCGTCTCTACGGCGTTGTGTACATTCTGCTTGGAACGGCTGACGGTGCTGCCTTAGATCAGCCTTTAGATATTTCTAAGCTTGGCCAAGGTCGATTAGAGTTCTTTACGGTCGTGAAAAAGAAATACATCACACCTGATAAGAACTCGTATTTACCGCCGTCGGCATGTTGTGGATTACTCAAACAGCCTGAATTCTACGATATGAAAATGGGGAATGAGGCTAAAAAGCGCATTCACTATTCTCGCTTAATTCGTATTGCGCATGCTGATGTGGTGAATGAAGAACCTCAAAGTATCTTGCAGGAAGTCTATGAGGATCTACTTGATCATGCCAGTGTTAAGCGTGGATCCGCCAGCCTGATTCATGAATCGAAGATTGATGTCATTCAAACACCTAACCTGGTCGACAAGATCAAAGAGGATATGAAAGGCGTCATGGAACGTTTTATGTCCGTGGGCTTTATGAAAAGCATTAACGGCATGATCGTGTTGGATGCTGAGGAAGAGTACAGCTCTAAGACGTATAACTTCGCTGGCTTGCCTGACATGATGCGTGAATTCTCGGTACAGACGGCTGGCGCGGCAGATATTCCCTATACGATTCTGTTTGGCCAATCACCTGCAGGAATGAATGCCACTGGTGAGCATGACACTCGTAATTATTACGACTCGATTGCAACGAAACAGGAATGGGACCTTAAGCCAATCTTGATGAAGTTCCTCACTGTGATCTGTCAGTCTACCTTTGGGCGTCAAATTCCTGAACTTAATGTGGTGTTTAATCCACTCTGGCAATTGGATGCGAAAGTCCGTGCGGAAGTGGAAAAAGCCAATGCTGAGCGTGATGAAAAGTATCTTAACATGGGCATCATCACTGAACCGCAGATCGCACGTCAGCTTAATATTGACGGCGTTTACTCTGTGATTAGTGAAGATCACATCAAATTGCTGGAAACTATGGTGACAGCCAATGACGACGATCATACAGATCCTTAAACCTCAGCTTCAGCAGATCAAGAAACGCAAGAAAGGTCGCAAGGCTAAGCCTAAGGCAGTCAAGGTCAATCGCCGTGTTGAGTTGTTCTATACACGCCAGCTTTTGGAAATCTCTAAATTTTGCCAAGAACAAACCAAGGATTTTGTTTTACCTACGGTAGGGCAAAATATTGGTGATAGCTGGGTGACGGATCTATTCACGGCGTTACGTGAAAAGATGGTCAAATACACTATGGACGTGTCGGTATCTTTGGCCACCAAGGTGGTCATGGATACCAGCAAGGAAGTGGATAAGCAAATTGCCAGTCATACCAAAACGATTCTTGGTGTGGATTTGACGCCATTTTTCCGTGGCGCTGATATTCAGGATGAAATTGATACTCAGATTGCTGCAAACGTTTCGCTGATTAAGTCTATTCCAAGTCAGTACACTGATAAGCTTGAAGCCTTAGTGATGAATGCCTTGCAAACAGGGCAGACTAACGAGGAACTGGCTCAGGAAATTAAAAAGCTTGGTCATAGTACGGACTTTCGTGCAAGAAACATTGCACGGGATCAAATGGGCAAGATCAACGGCGCCATCAATAAGAAGCGTCAGGAATCCATGGGTGTGGAAACATACGATTGGCAAGATTCTAACGATGATCGTGTGCGTCCGTTATGTGCCAGCCATCATGGCAAAACCTTTCGATGGGATACACCGCCTAAGGGTGGTCATCCTGGGCAAAAGATTGGATGCCGATGCACAGCGTTGCCGAATTATGAGGATATCTTATTAAATTAAATGTATTCTATTTCTTGTCTTTAAGCATTTGAAGTTAAAAATATTAATGAGCCTGAATGAAATTACATTTGATTTAATAGAGGCAATCCACCTCTACAATTCTGGTAAAAAAAAGTATTCAAAATTCACCGGTTTTGCAACAGGTGAAAATGGTAGAGAATGTATTTTTACAGAAGATATTGAAAATTTATTGAGTAAGTTTTCAAAAATTACATATGATAATTTGCGAACTGATTTAGAAATTGAGTATGAACAATATCGTAAATTAGTTCGCAAAGCTTTAGTTGAGTTATTTACCCAAGATAAATTGGATAGAAAAATTGAATTAATTAATCAAACTAAAAAAATTATAAAAAAAGAAGTAGAGATTCTTTTAAAAGCCTTAGATAGAAAGCATGTCAATTATATTGCGGCTAATACACTTCAGTTAGAAAGTATTGAAGAAATTAAAATTGGATGTATGGTAATAAACACAGTAGATCAATGGATTGATAAAGTTGATTTTAACGATTATGCCAAAAGAACTTATTTAAACAAGCCAAAAGAAAATTCTGAATGGAAATCACTTTTAAGAAAAAAAATTAGTGATAAAAACTCTGAAATTTCTGGTTTGGCAGAAGAAATATATAATGTTGTAACTGATGCAAACTCTGTAATAAAAGTTACAGTTGAAGGTATTGAACAAGAATTATCAAAAAAAATAAGTAAGATTTCGGCGAAAGCGGCCTTAGATATGATTTCACTAGTTATAGGTGGTGAGAGGGCTTTCTTTCAACAGACTATACATAGCGAACGACTAGGACCGATTATGACTTATGATCTTCTTGAGTTTAATGGCTATTTGGGAGGCCCTGGTTCAACTATAGAGAAGCAACGTCATCCTGTTTTTTATACTAAAGAAGATGAAATAAAATTCAGAAAAGAGCTAGACGAGTATCTAGCTTATTTCGAATATATAGTGAACGGTTTTACAGGAAAACAAGAGTGTAGGCACCCTAAATTGGCAACTAAATGGATATATGCATTGATTTGGTTTGCTGAAGGAGTACGTGAGTCAAATGACTTGATTGCAGTTGCTAAATTAGCGAGTTGTTTTGATACATTAAGTCATGGTAGTAAAAACAGCGGAATTAAAAAATTATTATGTAATATTCTAGAAATGGAAGATAACGAAATTTTATTTGGTGGGGCTATCAACTCAATGACCATCCATGAATTTGTTAGCAGATTTTATGATGATGGCCGGTCAAGAATCCTACACGGAACTATAGAAAATTTGCTTGAATCATTCCTGATTGATAAAAAGCGCTTAATAAATTGCGGGAGGATTATTTTATTAGAATGCGCAATTCGCTTGAGCCGTTACGAGGGGGAAGACAATGAGTACGGTTTTCAGACTATGAAATAATTTAAAAAATCATTTTGACCCACCAGATGGTGGGTTTTTTTATGGGCTCAATTTATGAAACTCATTTACCAACTCAAAATCGGTGACTTTGCACCAAGCGAAAGTACACGCTCATTTACTCAAGAGGGGTATCTGAAATGCGTCAACGTCCGTTTGGCCAAAGCACCGCAAGTCCGTCAGTACTACGCCTATGAATTTCCGAATTTAGAAGGCTATTCAGCGGATCAGGTCATCAATGTCTATGTGGCAGCTGAGGATCTTTTTAAACCGGATGTGATGAAAGGATTCGACGGCGTAGATGCTACGGACTATCACCCACCTAAAAATGAAATCAATGCCTCTAACTGGAAGGAATACCACATTGGAGAATGTGAAAACGTACGCCAAGAAGGTGATTTCATGGTCGGTGATCTGATCATTAAAGATCAAAACAGTATCAATGCCATTCAAAACAATGAGCGCGTCGAGATCTCATTGGGCTATGCGGCTGATCTTGTCCTTGAACAAGGCGAGGCACCTGATGGTACGCCGTATCAAGCCAAATTTATCAATTTTAAAGGCAATCACGTGGCGCTGGTGAAATACGGTCGCTGTGGCGGTGATTGTCGCGTCGGTGACCAAAACCCAAACCCACAAGAGGGAAAAACAATGGAAGTAGTTGTAAACGGTATTCGCTTTGACATTGGCGATAACAAGCCTTTAGCGGATGCCTTAAAAATCCAGCAAGACCAGCTTGAAAACTTAAAAGCAGCAAAACTCAAAGTCGGTGATAAACAATTTGCCATCGGTGATGAATTGCCAGCTGTACAAGCAGTGGTTAATACCTTGCAGACTGAAAATGCTGAACTGAAGCAAAAAGTCGGTGATCTTGAAAAAAACCAAATCACACCTGAAAAGCTTGATCAGGTCGTCGCTGAACGTGCGTCAGTGGTTGCGGATGCGGTTGCCTTGGTACCAGGTATCAAAACTGAAGGCTGTTCATGTGAGCAAATCAAACGTGATGTGATTGCAGCCAAAGCAGGTGACACATTGGTGACCGCTGTACTTGGCGGTGTCGCCGTCGGTGATGCAAAACCTGAGCAGATCGACACAGTATTCCGTGCACTGTCAGCAGTGAAATCGACCACACCAGGCAATGCGGTCGGTGATGCATTACATCAACAGCAACAACAGCAAAACAACAAACAAGACCCGAATGAAAAGACAGGTTTTGATAAGTCTGCTGCATACAAAACAATTTAAGGGGAACTTGAATCATGGTTCAGCAATTAAATGCGGTGGTCGGTCAGCGTGGCCGTTTAACCACTAAAGAGGTCGTACTGTCACTGCCATTGTCAGGCTTAGTGAATGTGAATGACGGTGATGTGGTTGTCCGCACGACTGACGGTAAATCTGTAACCGCTGTGGTAGGTGCTACACCGACACGCTTTGGCGTGGTTGTACGCCACGGCGTTGGCAAAACAGGCAAAACGGCGGCTGGTAAAGAAGCTTATAAAGCCGCTGATATGTTGCCGGTAATGTTTGAAGGTGCGATTTGGGTCAAACCTACAGCGCCGATCACTGATATCACTGCCAAGGTGTATGTGAAAACTGCAAACGGTACAGCAGGTGCGCCGTTAGGTTCTCTTTCCTCATCTTCAATAGATGGTACCGAATTACCAGGTGCAGCATGGGAAACTGTGACTGGTGCCGATGGTTTAGCCCTTCTTAATCTTCATGGAGCTTAATAGAACATGAGCAAATTAGTAAAAATGAAAGCGCGTTTAACGCCGATTTCATACGCCATTCAGGCACAGGTGGGTGATGCGTTCAATATGGACGCATTGGCACAGCTTTTCATTAAGCTTGAAGAACAAAACGAAATTACTCCACAGCTTCAGCAGGTTCTGGACTATGCCAAATTCATTCCAGTGATGGATGTGCAAGCGGTGTACGGTGGTGGCGAAATTCTTTCACGTAAAAAAGGCGTGGGTATCGGCAAAGACTATGCAGGTACTGGTGATGATATCCCGCTTGCAGAAGTGGAATATGACACTGTGCAATTGCCTGTAAAAGTTGGCACGATCGGTTACCAATACTCAATTGTAGAATTGGCAACGGCTCAGGCAATGAACCTTACACTTGAAGCTGACAAAGTTCAGGCTGCGAATTTGGCTGCTGAAAAACACATGTCGAATGTGGCTTGGTATGGCTACACCACAGCGAATGCAAGCGGTCAGCTCACTCAGGTCAATGGCTTCCTGAATCAAACTGGTGTGACTGTTGTGACGGCGCAATACAACTGGGCGACAGCAACGATCGAACAGGTCCTTTCAGACTTCAATAAATCGCTTGCCGATGCAACCAATCAGTTTGATGGTGATGCATCAATTGAACCAGATACATACATCTTGGCATCGAATCAATATTCAAATCTTGCCAACCGTATTGTGGCTGATTCAGGTGGTAAAACGTTCCTTGATTGGGTAACTGAAAAGAACATTTTCGCTACTCAAGGCAAGCCATTGACCATCCGTGGTTCTGGTCGTGGTAATGGCCGTGGTACTGCAAACGCAGACCGTTCGATCATCTATCGCCGTGATCCATCATGCATCCAGTTCAAAGGTAACAGCGTTGAGTTCTTGACAGCGCAACCGAAAGGCTTAGATGTGCTTGTACCTGGTCACTACAAATATCAGGGTGTTTGGCTGAAGCGTGTTGATTCGCTTCGTTACCTTGACCATGCATAAGGATTAAAACCACATGGCTAAATATTCATACACATACAGCGGCTCAAATGCCGCTTTTGTTTTTGCGGGTGTGGCAACTTTGCCAACAGGTATCGCTGTATTACTGGAAGCCGATCAGCACAAAGCACTTCAAAAGAATAAGTTTGCCAAGCATCTGATTGATGCAGGTGAGCTGACTGTTGAAGAAGTTGCAGAAGTGGGTGACTCAAAATCTGCTTCCGGTCGTGGTAAAGGCGTTCAATCAGGTAAAACTGATGATGGTAAAGGCAAGGATGAATCCAAGCCTGCAGAGCTCACGATTGATGACGTGCGTAAAGCGCTGACCGATCTTGAAATCACCTTTGCTGAAGATGAAACCATTGAGCAGTTGCAAGAAAAACTTGCTCAAGCCACTGAATAAGGTGAGCTATGGACCCACAAGCTTTTAAGTTGAAGTTTAAGTACGACACGGCGCTGATGAACCTACCTGATGCAGAAATTGCAGATGCGTTGGAGGAAGCGGATCTCGTTGTGAAGTCACTTGAATTTGGTGATCTGAAAGAACGTGCTGTGGGTCTATATGCAGCACATATTCTCAAGGTTGCACTCAAATCAAAGTCAGGTAACAGCTTTTCAGATGCGTCGAGCATGACCATTGCAGGTCAGAGTGTGAGCTTTTCACGTTCTGGTACCGATGCATTTTATAACCAAAGCATTTATGGCCAGCGTTACTTGGCATTAAAGAATTCAATTCCAATTGGCAGTGATGGTACCAATCCCAATCGTTTGGGAGTGGGTGCTTTTGTTGTTTAGGAGCAAGGCATGTCATTTAAGTATCAAGCGCCTGAAAATTTCAAAGCGACTTCGCTCGAAATTGCAGGTACCACATACAAGGTTGAAAAAGGTGTGATCGAGTCGGATAACGACATTGCACACATCTTGGCACCGCATGGTTTTAAACGTGCGGTACCTGAAGCCAAAGCAGAACCTAAAAAGGAAACTGCTGCTGCAAAGTAGGTGATGTATGAGTGATTACCGTGTTGATGCTGATGTTGATTTTAACGAGGTCAATGAACGTGTACGTGCTGAAATACGGCGCACGGTAAATGCACTCACACTTAAACTTCAGCGCACCATTCAAGAAGACATGCTGACAGGTCAGCGTTTGAATGTGCAGTCTGGACGTTTAAGAGGATCCGTTTCATCCAAGGTGGAAGAGGATAAGGATGGGATCGAGGGTACAGTCGGTGCGGGTGGTGCTTTGGTACCATACGCCTTTGCTCATGAATTTGGGCTTAAAGGTGCGATGGCTATTAAAGCGCATCTTCGGATGATCAAGAAAGTCTTTGGCCAGCCGATCACACCGCGTCAAATCATGATCAAAGCCCATTCACGTAAGGTGGATATGAAGGAGCGTCGTTTCATGCGTGATTCATTGGATGAGGTGGCGAAGATTGTGCCGAAGAATATTGATGCTGCAATTGAAAGAGGATTGAGCAGTGAATAGTGAAGCCATTTACCAGGCATTGTTTGACCGTCTTTCAGGCATCGAGGGGATTAAAACCACCAGTCGACGTTTAAAGCATTTTAATCACGTTGCACCTGATGACCGTCCTGCCTTATTCGTGACCCAAGGTAATCAAACCGAAGTACCAGTGAAAGGCTTGGATGCCAAAGTTGAACTTGAAGCGGAAGTGTACGTTTACATTCATGAATTAGATCCATCCATACCGCCGTCGGTACAGTTGAATCAGATGATTGATCAAGTGCGTGCCAAGCTTGCACCTGATCATCCTGACATCTGTGAATACCAAACCTTAGGTGGCTTGGTCGAGCATTGCTGGATCGAGGGCACGATTGAAGTCTTTGAAGCTGTTGAAGGTATGCTGGATGATCAAGGTATTGCTATCATCCCGATACGGATACTCACCACAACCTAAAGCAATTCATAAATAACATGACCGCCAATACGGCGGTTTTCTCATTTTTAAGAGGTCGATATGGCTCAATATTTATTTGGTGCCGGTAAAATCTTTGCCACACCATTACAGGATGTGCACGGTAATCCAATCACCAACGGCACACCCGTTGAAGTGGGCGTAGTGCAGTCAACGTCAGTTGATATCAGCTATGACTTAAAAGAACTCTATGGTCGTGGTCAATTTGCTGTAGATGCTGCACGCGGTAAAGGTTCGATTAAGTGTAAAGCGACAATGGGTCGCATCAATGGTGCATTGTTGAATTCCATTTTCTTTGGTGGCGTGGTCACTGAAGGTGGTATTACTGCAGTTGCACAAACCATCAATGGTGAAGTCGTTGCAGCCTCAGTAACGCCAGTCGTTCCGAATAGCGGTACATTCGTGAAAGACTTAGGTGTGACAGATGCCAAAGCTATTCCATTAAAGCGTGTTGCGAGTGCACCGATTGCAGGTCAATACAGTGTGGATGAAGCGACAGGTGTTTATACCTTTGCAGCAGCTGATGTGGGTAAAACGGTATTTATCAGCTTTAAATACACAGCGACGGTGGCAGGTGCCAAGTCAGGTGTCGTAAGCAACTTGGATATGGGTTATACGCCTGAATTCAGTGTTGATCTGATGCGTGACTACAAGGGTAAATTCTTTGGTATTGAATTCTTCCGCTGTGTAAGTAATAAGCTTGCGTTCAGTTCAAAACAGGATGATTACGATCTACCTGAGTTTGAATTCCAGCCAATGGCCGATGATTTAGGCCGTGTCTTCAGATGGACTACTTCGGAGTAATACCAGATGCAATTTAACCAGGTCGAAAACCCACGTGGTAATCCGCTTAAAATTAATGGCCAGATTTGGATTTTTGCGCCGTTGTCATTAGGTACTGCTGAAAAGCTGATGCCAAAGCTTAAAACCTTTGATCCAAGTGACTTTGCTTTAGTGGTGGATGTTGCGCATGGCTCTTTAAAACGTAACTATCCTGACATTACACGTGAATTTGTTGCTGATGAACTACTTGACGTTGGTCACGTGAACGCCGTATTTGAAACGGTCATGGGTGCATCAGGTCTGGTTTATACAGGTGATGAACCTCAAGAAGGTGATTCGGGGGAATAGACTGGGAGGAGCTGTACACGCATTTGGTGCTGACATTGGGCAAGGATTACGACTATGTGCGTAATGAATTGGATTTCCCAAGAGTCAAAGCATTGAATGCGTATCATAAGCAGTGTCCTCCCAGCCATGTTGGTATTCAGCGTCTGTGTCGGATCCTTGAAGCATTTATGGGAATTGAAGACAGTACAGGTTCAGACGATACGCAAAGCGATGATGAAGATGATCTGTTTGCGGATCTGCAGAACTTTCCTCAGGGTGGCTAAGGCTGCCCTGATTGATTTATATATTTGAGTTGGTTAAAGTTTGTTTGAAATTTATAACAACTTGGATAAAACCATGAAAAAAGTATTAGGGGTGAGTCTTTTAGCTTTTACTTTAGCTGCTTGCGGTGGAGGTGGCGGAGGTGATTCTTCATCTTCCAATAATGAGGGTAACAACCCACCAGTATCAAAGGCTGAAGTCACAGGTATTTATACTGGAAAGACCAATCAAGAACAGAATGTAGTTGGATTGGTGGATAAAAATAATAAATTCTGGTTCTTATATTCACCACCTTATTCTGCTGGTGTTACAGGATTCATGACTGGAAACTTCACTGTTTCTGGTAATACGATAAAAGCCAATAGCGGGAAAGACTTTTATTTTGGTGGTGCTGCCGTTTACAGCACATCAATTAGTGGAACAGTTGATTCCAAGAAGAGCCTGAAAGGCACAATTACATACTCACCTTCAAATCAGGTTACATTCGATACCGTATATGAAACGGATTTAAACAACACAGCATCCAATCTAGCGACAATTGCAGGCACCTATTATGGAGAATCGGCGATTGTACAAGGTATTGAAGATGCGAATTTAACTATTTCAAATACGGGTGTGATTTTAGGTAAAGGACAAAGTGGCTGTACGTTCTCAGGGAAAATAGCAGCTGAAGAAAATGCACCTTACTACAATGTTGATTTAGTTTTTGGTTATTCACCTTGCTATCTGGCAGGACAGTCTGTTAAGGGTGTGGCTTATTATGATTCAGCTGACAAAACTTTATATGCAGTGACTGAAACAAGTAGCCGAGATAATGCAGTTTTATTCTTGGGTACGAAAAATTAAAGATAAAAATTCTGATAATCCATAGATTTTAAAGAACCGCCTTAATGGCGGTTTTTTTATGCCTGTAAGAGAGGAATTATGAGCAACAATCGAGTGGAAGTGCACGTTGGTGCGAAGACTTCCGAACTTAAAAAAGGCATGAATGAAGCCGAAAGTATTGTCAAAGATACGGCGCAAGAGATTGAAGTCACAGGTAAAAAAGTGGACTTTCAGATTGATGTATCTGGTGTTCAAAAGACCTTTGATAAACTCTCAAGTAATATCTCTACACAAATGCTGGGCTTGGGTAAAAAAATTGCTGCTGGTATTGGTTCAGCCTTAGCGGTAGATGGATTGGTCAGTTTTACTCGCAATGCCATTAGTACCGCTTCAGAAGTTCAGAAAATGTCTGACATGCTGGGTGAATCAGTAGAAGACTTCCAATACTTTGCCAAGGGAGCTCAAACAGCTGGATTGTCATTAGAACAGTTCGGCATGATGGGTAAGGATGCGCTAGATCGTCTCGGTGAAGCACGCCGTGGTGAAGGCGAAATGATGGACTTCTTTGAAAAGGTTGCGCCTAAAATTGGTGTGACCATCGATATGTTCAAAGATTTAAGTGGTCCAGAAGTTATCCAGGCATATTACAATGGTTTGGAAAAAGCCAATTTATCGCACGCTGAAACCATCACCTACATGGAGCAGATCGTCAATGATGGCAGTTTGCTTATTCCATTACTCAAAGACGGCGGTGCAGGCTTTAAAAAATGGGGTGAAGAAGCCAAGAATGCTGGCGCTATCATGTCTAAAGATATGGTGGACAACCTCGGTAAAGCCAAAGAAAACCTTTACACACTAGAGCTTCAGTTCCAAGGCTTCCAGGCAATGCTGATCAATTCAGTAACGCCTGCAGTGACTGCTATTGCGCAGAACTTTGACAATATCAAAGCTGTAGTTATCGCTTTAGGTGCTGCTATTTCAGCGAAATTAGTTGTTCAATGCGCCGTATTGGCTAAAGAGTTTGTGATCGGCGTGGCCCAAGGCATGGCATATCAGATGCAATTGTCTGCGCTTCAAGGTCAGGCAATGCGTACCGCTACAGCTATGGGAGTTCTTCGGGGTGCATCGGCCTTACTTGGTGGACCTGCAGGCTTAGCAATGCTCGCAGTTCAAGGTGTTGCTGCAGGTGCTGCATTCCTTTACATGAAACGAAGCAGTGATGAAGCAGTTCCAGCTTTAAGTACACAAGGCAAAACAGTTGCTCAACTTCGTGAAGAGTATGAGAAACTGGATAAAGTCCAGCAACGTGTATTAGTTCGTCAAGCCACTGATGATCTGGATAAAGCTACAAAATCCTTAAAAGATCAAGATAAGGCCATGCGAGGACTAATCAAGACGATTACCGACCACTATGCCTCCTCCAATGAAGATCGAAAGAAAGCCGGAGAGTTATTTGATGAATACAATAAGGGTCATATAACTGTTCTGCAACTTGCTACAGGAATTAATAACTTAAAAACTGTAAGTGATAAGCTCAAATCAAGTATTGATGATCAAGCTAAAGCAGTTGATAAGGAGAAAAAGGCTGTTATCGGCGCTCAAGGTGTTTTAAAGACATATAACCAGATTGTTAATCAGGGAACTAAAGACAATAAAGATCATAAAAACTCTATTGACGAAAAAACAGAAGCTCTGAAAAAGCTTAATGCTCAGCAACTGGAATATGTAAATCAATCCAACAAAAACGATCAGCGTGATCGATATGTTGGGGCCTTGATGAAAAACGGTTTCTCACGAGATAAAGCTGAATTTTATGCAGACAAAAAGGAAGAAACGAAGACTCCATACAATGTTGCAATGCCTAAAGTTCTACAAGAGTCTGTTGATAAAGAATGGGCACGAAAACAAGCTGTTGAAGCTCGTGAAGATGCAGAGAAAAAGGCTGAGGAGACTCAAAAACGTCAAACTAAGGAGCTTGAAAAACAGCAACAGATTTTACAGGTCAATGCGCGTGTAAAAGCGAATGCTGAAAAGTTTAACTATTCAGGCTTTGAAGCCAAGTATGGCTTGCCGAGTGGCATGCTATCAGCTCTTAACATGCAAGAGACTAAGGGTCGAAATGTTGAAGGCGTTCAGACTAAATACGGCACGGCGAAAGGCAACTTTCAAATGCTGGATATGACCGCCAAGCGCTTTGGCGTATCTGATCCATTCGACACAAAACAAGCTGCTGAAGGCGCAGCCAAATACATGCGTTTCTTGCTAGATAAGTATGGTGATATTAGTAAAGCTATTTCCGCTTATCATGCAGGTGAGGGTAATGTTGATCGTGGCACTGGTATTGGTCCAATAAACCGTCAATACGTCAAGAATGTTAAAGGCTACATGGCTGGCGTAAGTGGTGTAGAAGCAGGGACTGACTCTTCAGACTTTGATAAGTCACTTCAAGAGCAAATCCGTAAAGCTGAAGAAGCTGAAAAGGAAATGCTAGCACTACAGTATAAATATGCAGATGAAAGTAAGCAGGTTGCTTTAGATCTTAAGAAAGAACTAAGTGAAATTGATTCTTCTATATTGTCAGCTGAAGAAAAGAAAGCTTTTTCAATCAAAGCTGAGCAGGAAGCCGCTGACAAAATCAAAGCGATTCGTGTTGAACAACTTGAAAAACTCAAGGCGCTTCATGAGGAAGAGCTTCAAGGCAAAATGATTTTGTCTCAGCAAATATTCGAGCTAGAAATGGCGCGTTTAGACGCTGATCTTGATGCCGGGAGAATCAATAATGCTGAAAAGGTACGTCTTGCAAAGCAACTTGAAGAACAGTTGTATGCCATCAAGCGTATTGGCTTGCAGGAGCGCCTAGATCTTGAACAAGAGCTAAGTCAACTCACAGGGAATAGTTCTGGGGTAAGCGGTGTAACTAATGAAATTAGTGCATTAGATCATCAAAGATCGGTGTCTGATATCCAAACACCTGGCATGATTTCAGATGCTCAAATGAAAGACTTTGAGGATAAGTTTGGTGATCTAACATCACGAATGTCTGGTCTATGGGACAAGGGCATTCAGTCCATGATGAATGGAACACTGACTTGGAAAAATGCCATGAATGCCATTTTCACAGAACTGGCTGGAGCATTTATTCAAAGCATGATCACAGCGCCAATGAAAAAATATGCGGCCAATCTTGCTACTCGATTGGCTGTAAAGCTTGGATTTATCAAAACTGAAACCGCTGCTGAAGTCGCAGGTCAAGCTGCACAGACTGGCGCCGTAGTCGCAGGTGAAACCACCAAGACCATGGCAACCAGTACAGGTGCCTTAGCGCGTTTGGCCATCAAAGCGGGTGAAGCAATCAAGTCCATCATGATGTATGCCTGGGAAGCGATGGCGGGTGCATTTAAAGCTATGGTATCCATTCCTTACATTGGTCCAGTGCTTGCTGTGGCGGCTGGTGCTTCTGCATTGGCATTGGTCGGTGGTCTTGCAGGGAAAATTAAATCCGCTCGAGGCGGTTACGATATTCCTGCAGGTGTGAATCCAGTGACTCAACTTCACGAAGAGGAAATGGTCTTGCCTAAACAGCATGCCAACACGATTCGTGCATTGGGTAAAAACTTAACCTCCGATGGAGGAATAGGTGGTGGCGGTGGAAGTTCAGCACAAACCTTTAACAATTTCACGATTCAGGCATGGGATTCGAAAGATGTACGTCGATTCCTAGAAAAGCATGGGCGTGAGTTGGCTGGTGGTCTGAAAGGCTACAACCGTAATTTTGGTCGATAAGGGAGAAAATCGTGTCAGATGTATTGTTTCCTGAATTGCCAGGACTCGAATGGGATCTCAGCAAAAAACCCATTTTCAATACAAAGATCATGGAGTCAGTGAACGGTCGGGAACTTCGAGCAAGTTATCAGGCCGTTCCCAAGTATGAAATATCTTTGTCATTCGGCTTTCTGCGTGAATCGAAAGGTAAGAATGAATTACAGCAACTCGAAAGTTTCTTTTTAGAACGCCGTGGTGCATTCGATTCCTTTCTTTTTAAGATGCCAGAGGATTGCGATTACACGTGTTCTTACAGTGGTGATGGAAGTACGACAAGTTTCCAACTGTATAAGCAGATGCATACTTCCGTGATTCCTTTGGCTCATACAAAGGATGAGACAGTTTTTGAAGTAGATCCAACGTTTTGGAATGAAAACGACAATCAGCAATTTTGGAGCGATAACGACGATGATCTGTTCTGGGATGATACAACTGCTCAAGTCACTAAGTCAGGCATAGTTACGCTTTCAAAACCTTTGGAACAAGGTCATAAGTTTGAGGTGAAAGGAATGTATTACTATCGCTGTCGCTTTGCCGATGACGAACAGCAATACACCAACTTCATGAACAAATTATGGAAAGCCAACAAGGTCGATATGATCGGATCATTAGGAAATAAAGTATGAGAGCAGCTTCTGCAAAACTAATTGCGTTACTTGATGCTGATCAGTTTGTGATGGCAGATCTGTACACCATCACCACTGTTCAAGGTGATGAATTCCGATATACGAATTATGACTTTGATTTGACTGTTGCAGGTCAAACATATAGTTCGAGTGGTCCCATCATCAGTCGTGAAGGAATTAGCCTGTCACTAGGTATTGAAGTTGATAATTTATCGATCAGTATTGATTGTATTGATGATAATGAATGGAACGGCATCAATGTTGTTCAAGCGTTTCATAATGGCCAATTAGATGGTGCTAGATTTAAGTTGGAGCGCATATTTATGGATATGAATACACCAACGGACACCAGTGCCGGCACCATTAAGTTGTTCGAAGGTAGAATCATTGAGCCTGACTTAGACAGAAATTCAATTCAGGCCAGTGTCGCGTCAGATCTGGATGAATTGAATGTGCAAATGCCACGAAATTTGTATCAGCCAAGCTGTACGAATACGTTATTCGATACGGCATGTGGTCTATTGCGTCAAAATTTCATGGTGCAAACGACGATTGAAGCAGGCAGTACTACAGCACGAATTTTATGTCAGGTGAATCAGCCTCAAGGTTGGTTTACGCAAGGCGTAATCGAGTTTTTGGACGGTGGCAATGCAGGTCTAAAGCGAACCATTCGCATGCATGAATCGGGGGCTTTGTTATTGACTTTGCCATTGTTGGAAGCACCGCAGGCGGGACAACGAATCAAGGTTTATCCAGGATGTGATAAGCGTCTTGAAACCTGCCAAAACCGTTTTAACAATTTCGCTCGTTTTCGTGGTGCGCCATTTATACCGGTACCTGAAACAGCCGTTTAATCAAATTGTATTAATCCATACCCAGCGAATGCTGGGTTTTTTTATGGGGTGAGAAAATGCCTTTACCTACGCCAGAAGAATTTCGTGATCGTACAAAAAAGCATTCACAAGTACGTGAATTACTAGCGCAATTATCTGAAAATGTTTTAGGACTCGATGCTGCCAATGCTAACCCGATTTTTAAACCGAATAACTACGGTCTTCCTGAGCAGGACTTAAATAATTTTACAAAAGCAGGTATTACTGTTTTTAATAACTCTGTGACAAACCCTGATGTGTCTAAAAACTTTCCGTTTTACGGAACAGGAAGTGCAGGGACACTATTTGTAATGGCTGTTAAGGTGGGTGAAACAAGTACAAACAATATTGTACGTCAAGTATATATCACAGCATCAGATACTTATTTTAGAACTACTACATCGGGGGTGTTTGGAACTTGGAAAAAGTTAATAAATGAGCAGAATCTAAGTTCTATTATTGACAGTAACCCACTATACAAGCCGAATAACTATGGACTCCCTGAACAAGATTTAAATGATTTCACAAAAGCAGGGATTACTGTTTTTAATAACTCTCTAACCAATGCAGAAGTATCAAAGAATTTTCCAAAGTACGGAACAGGAAGTGCAGGGACACTATTTGTAATGGCTGTTAAGGTGGGTGAAACAAGTACAAACAATATTGTACGTCAGATGTATATCACTACAACCGAAGTCTATTTCAGAACAACAACTTCAGGTTTATTTGGTGCCTGGAAGAAGCTCCTGACATCGGATGATCTTGGTTCTGTTACTATTTTCAACGCTAGCTCAGCAGCTATTGATTTTCACACCTTAACAACAACAGCACAGTATGCATTCACAAGCACTGGTCATCTTGACACATGTACAAATAAGCCGCCCGAATCCGCACTAGGATTCTTGACTGTTGAGCGAATTTCAAGTGCTGCAATCATCTTAACGATGAAATACAACAACGGTCGTGAGTACGTTAAACGATTGTTTTCAGGTACTTGGCGAGATTGGGTTCGTACAGACAGTGGTAAGGATTTAAATACAGCCACGTCTAGCGAGATTGATGCAACAATTGTAAACAGCTATTTGTATCGTGATGGCAATACATTAAAACGTGCGCCTGAGACTTTACCAGCTTGGTACAACATTACAAATACTGACCTTGTTACGAGTCATCAGTCAATTTATGATATGTATGATTTATTAATGACGGATTTTCCTGATTTTGTAACTCGTGAACAAGTCGGGACAAGTGTTCAAGGTCGAGCGATTTATTGCTATACAGTAAACCCACCTCCGAAGCGACTAGAAAGTATTTACGAAAATAAGAAGCCGCAAAAAATCGTAATTCAGTCATTTATTCATGGCATTGAGCATAGTGGTGCTTTGGGTGTGTTTGGTTTTTTTGAGAACTTGCTTCGCTATCATCGCGAAATTGACGGCTATTCAAGACTTCGTACAGGTTTTCAATATAAAGTGATCCCTGTTGCAAACCCTGATGGTGTGACTTTAGGTACGCGAGAAAATGCGAATGGCGTTGATTTAAACCGAGATTGGGAGGATTTCACACAGCCTGAAACTCAACAGTTACGTGATTTCTACAGAACACAATCTGACGCTCTAATGTTTATTGATTCGCATAGTCACGATAGCTTAACCAACCTTTGGTGGCTCGCATCAAACACAAACTACGATTTGATTGAATACATTGGTGATGAATTGTTAGCTTACGGTTTGCGACATTTAAGCCCAACGCGAAATGAAAACAATCAATTCTTATGGCTCGCACCGTCACTAAACACGAAGACATGCTTATCATTTTTAACTCGTGAGAATTTGCCCGCGATGTTGATTGAGAACATAAATAGTGCAACACATCCTCTAGCCAACGGTGGTCGAATTGGTATGCGTAAGATTGCTGTTTATTCAATCTATCAATTGATGACTTGTATTCTGAATATTCATCGCGCGAAAGCATCGGTGAGCTAAAATGAAAAATCTTGAAGCAGTCGACGAAGCTATGACTTGGCTCGGCACACCCTATCATCACCAGGGGCGTGTCAAAGGTGTAGGGGTAGATTGTGGGACATTGATCTGTGAAGTCTATGAAAAAGTGGGCTTGATGGATCACTTAGATCCACGGCCATATCCACCTGATTGGCACATGCACCAGCTTGGCCAACGATATTTAGAGCACGTTTTATCTGTGTGCTATGAAGTAGATGAGCCACAGCCTGGTGACATTGTTTTATATCACTTTGGCAAATGCATCAGTCATGGTGCAATTGTCGTCGAATGGCCAACGATTATTCACTCCTATATTCATCAAGGAGTAATACTCCAAGATGGCACAAAAGGAAGTCTAGCTCGCAGAATTGCGGGCTTTTTTCGTATGAAGAGGCTAAAAGAATAATGGGCGGAATATTTGGGACTACAACAGTCAGTACATCTGATAAGCGCATCAATTCGATGCGCATTCAGCAATCTGCGTATGGTCTGACACAGCCATTGGTCTACGGCAAAAATCGTGTTGCAGCGAATATGTTTTGGTATGGAGACTTCAAAGCGACTGCCCATACGACAACGACTAAATCTGGTGGAAAAGGTGGTAAAACTAAGACCAAAAACACAACATATACGTATTCAGCATCGTTGATGCTTGGTCTATGTGAAAACAAAATCAAAGATATTGGAATTGTATGGCGTGATAAAGAACAGATCGTCACAAAAACCGAAGGCGGTGTGCAACTCAAGCCAATTGATCAAGTTGGATTTGAACTCTTTGATGGTGATCACAATCCAGTTTGGGGCTATTTGGCATCCAAGCATCCAGATGAAGCAGTGCATTATCCGTTCCTTGGATATGTCGCATGTGCTAATTATGACTTGGGTGGTAGTGCAGCATTATCGAATCACAATTTTGAAGTGATCAGCGACATTACATTTTCAGAAACGATTCATGATGCGAATCCCGCTGACGTGATTGAAGACTTCATCACAAATCCACGGTACGGTGCAGCACCTAGTTTGAATATGGCAGATTTATCTGAATTTCGAACCTATTGTGCAGCCACTAATTTGTTGATCAGTCCTGCTTTGACAGAACAACGTGAAGCATTTGAAATTATCAATGAAATTGTTGAAGCGGTAAATTGTGCAGTGGTACCAAGTCCAGACGGTTTAAAAATCCGTTCATACGGTGACAGTGCAGTGACAGGAAATGGCGTGACATTTACGCCAAATCTTGAACCGGTTTATCACTTAACAGATGACGATTTCTTGGGAGAAGATCAACCAGTACGTGTACGTCGAAGCCGTGATACAGATGCATACAATCATTGCCAGATCGAATACGTGAATCGCTTCAACCAATACAACACTGAAACAGTTGAAGCAAAGGATCAAGCCAATATTGAAATGTTCGGTCTGCGTACACAAGATCCAGTCAAGTTCGACTTTTTCTGTGAGCCAAAAATTGCTCGCCATGCGGTGCAATTGCTATTACAGCGAAAACTCTATGTTCGAAATGAATATGAGTTCGAATTGGGTTGGAAGTACTGCCGACTTGAGCCAATGGACATTGTGACGATTACAGATGAATCTTTGGGTCTTGATCGATTCCCTGTGCGAATCACTCGTGTTGAAGAAGATGAAGAAGGTGTGCTTTCGATTACCGCTGAAGAGTTAGCAGTCGGATCTCGTTCAGCAGTTGAGTATGATCTGCAATCATCGAATGGGTACCAAGGTGGGAATGAGGAACCCGGTAATGTCAATGCACCAGCAATTTTTGAGCCTCCTTTAGAATTAACCGGTGGCAAAAATCAGATCTGGGTAGCTGCGTCAGGTGGGATTAATTGGGGTGGCTGTAACGTCTGGGCGAGTATAGATAACACGACTTATGAAATGATCGGGACAATCTATGGTTCAGCGCGTTACGGTACCTTAGTTTCAGCCATTGATGCGGATGACACATCGATGCAAGTGCAATTGAATACTTCAAGCCAGATCTTTGGTGGTACGCTTGAAGATGCTGAAGTTGATGCAACACTGTGTAAAGTCGGTGATGAATATATCAACTATATTGATGCAACCTTGGATGGATCAGGGCGTTATACATTAAGTGGCATGCTTCGTGGCCGTTTTGATGATGCAAGTACACATAATGCAGGTGAATCATTTGTTCGTATTGACCGAGCCATTTTTGAATATGACTTCAACTCAAATATGGTGGGAAAACAGATTTATTTGAAATTCACAAGCTTCAATGGTCTTGAGCAAAAAGAAGAAACCTTGGATGAAGTGACGGCATACATTTACACCATCAACGGGGGGCGTCCTGCAGGTGTCAAAGGTTTATCACTTCAATCTGCATTTGAAGGAACGAGCTTTAAAGTTCAATGGCAAAGTGCGGCTGGTGCTACAGGTTATATTGTTCAGATTTGGTCGAATGGTTTATTGCTTCGAACTGTTGATACAACGAATACCGATTATTCATACAGCATGGATGAAGCAAAAATCGACGGTATTCAACGTGCTTATACAGTACGTGTTGCAAGTAAAAACGGTTCGATTGTTAGTACTTTTGCGGAGCTGAATATCAGTAATCCGGTGCCACCACAATTGTTGAACGTGTACACATCGGCAACTGCAAATTCAATCACAGTGACTTGGATTCCAAGTGAGGTTCCGGATCTGAAAGATTACCAGGTGTGGATCAGTACCAATGCGAACTTCGATCCTGATTCAACAGCAGCACGTTGGACGGGTACCGAAAATGCTTGCACGATCAGTGGTTTGCAATCAACGACTACATATTATGTGCGTGTTGCTGCGCGGGACGTGTGGAAGCCGACCTCGTGGAACTATTCAACACGAATCACACAGGCAACTGCTGATAGTTAAAGTTTTCAACCATATAGCACCATCAGGTGCTTTTTTTATGCCAAAAATTAGGGGGCGATATGTCTGAAACGGCGGGACAAGCAATTACTGAGGCAAGCGCAGCAGTTACTTCAATATCAGCAAAAACAGCAGTCGGGGGGTCAATAGCTAGCTTGTCTGGGAAATTTTTAGGTTTAGATCCGGTGACGGCACTGGGTTTGATTATCGCAATTGCAGGTCTGTTGGTTAGCTTTATGAGTTTTTTAATCAATTGGCACTACAAGCGACAAGAAAACAAACGTGCAGATGAACTACATCGAATTGCTTTAAAAAAAGCCAATGGTGAATGCAGTGTCAAACAAGACTAAGTTTTGGGCAGTAGGATTAGCAGCTTCGGCTGCTTTTTTTGTAGGTTTAGAAAAGTATGAAGGTTACTCAGCAAAACCCTATAAAGATAGCGGTGGGGTTGTAACACAGGGCATTGGATCTACAACCAAACCAAATGGTAAGCCAATCAAAATGACTGATCCGCCAATCACGCGCAAGACCGCTCAAGAATGGGCAAAAGCGCACGTGTCTAAAGATGAGATTGCATTTCGAAATTCACTTGAAGGCGTGAAACTTTCGCAAGTTGAATACGATGTGTACCTCGATTTTTCATACAATTTTGGTGCAGCTAACTGGCGCTCATCTTCAATGCTACGCAATTTGAAAGCGGGACAATATAAGCAGGCATGTAACTCGTTGCTGAAATGGAAATACGTATCCAAGCGCGACTGTTCTATTCGGTCAAATAACTGTTATGGCGTGTGGATTCGACAGCTTGAACGTCATTCTAAATGTATGGGAGCGCAGTGAATGGGTGAATTTAAGAAAGTAAGCAATATTTTGCTTGAGTCAAATGGCATTTATTTTATTGAGTGTCCGGGATGCAAAACCTTACATCCTATCCATGTTGGTGAACAACATCGCATTCGATGGGGCTTTAATGGGAATTTAGATGCTCCAACATTCACGCCTTCATTGATGGTAAATCAGGGGCATCCAAGCCAGTGCCACTCATTTATCACTGATGGGAAGATTCAATTCTTATCTGATTGCAATCATAGTTTAGCTGGGCAAACAGTTGATTTATTGCCAGTGGAGGAATTCTAATGTTTCAGACATTTTTAGCTAAATTTTATGAAGCCGTCATTATCTTTTTGGCGGCTTTTTTATTGCTTGCACTTATCGGCTTTGGTGTGCAGACATGGCGAGTTTCAAGCTGGCAAGATGATTACGCATTACTTGATGCGAAATATAAAACCGATCTAGCCAAGGCTGAGGCATTAACTGAAAAAGCGAAAGCAGATGCTATCGCAAAAGAAAAACAATGGTCTGAAAAGCTACTCAAAGCGGAGATTCAACATCGTGATGATATCAAACAAATTATTGCTGATAGCAATAGCGCTAAGTCCGCTATTGATCGGCTGTCAAAGCAAATCGATACAGCCTCAAATCGTATGTCCACAGCTACCCGAGAAACCATCATTGAGTACGCCAGTGCCAGTGGTGTCGTACTCGAAAAATGCGTCAATGAGTATCGAACAGTGGCGCAACGAGCTGATGAACACGCAGCTGATGCAAAACGATTAAATGATGCTTGGCCATAATAAAAAGCCCTCAAGTGAGGGCTATGCTTTTTAAATTATTGCTGAACTGCTACTAGTTAGACTCTTTAGCAATGTGACCAATAAACTTAGCTTTAATGACCAATGGGACAGACTGGATATTCTCTACATTACCTTTCATAAGATAGCCCTCAGGCTCTGGGTGACATGTCAGATTAAGCTTAAGTTTGCCAACATTCCCGAAGAGTGAATGTGCTTCAATATTGTGTTTGATAAACTCAAACACAACCTGTGTATCATTTATTTCGCCAGTATATGAATATATAGTATCGCCGCCATTGGCTATGTTGTTGTTCACAACCAAAATTCCGGTGCCAAAATCAATATTAATACTTTTAAAAATAAGTAAATAAACACCGTTATTCATTAGTGTTCTCGATATAAATAAACTGTGAGTAATTGTTTGATATTGAACGTATTAAAAACTAAATAATGAGTTTTTAATAATTCATTTAGTGGCTGATGCCTGAGTTTCAGCATCATTTTTAAGTGCACATTTAGATTTTTTCTGGTTTTTTATTTTTCTGTATAAACAGCCAGCTAAAATACTTGCACCTAATATTTTTAAAATTTTCATTTTGCACCTACTTCTTTACTTGGAGATTAAATAAATAGCACTCAATATTTATTTTTTCAGGTTATTTTTGTAATAAAATATAATTAAGAAAATTAAAATATAAAATTTATTTGATTTTTAGTTATAACAGGCTATTAAATATAAGAATGTATTTTACTAAAAGTTTAATAATATTTCTTGATACATTTAAATAGTATCTATATATAAATAAAGGGTCCAATCTGTATTTGTCACTAATGCTAATGACAAATATAGGAAGTAGTTATGCCAAACTTTAAACAGCCAGGTTCTAAACAGAATCAAGATTCACATAAACAACCTGATAGTGATCAGGAAAATCAACCGCAAAAACAGCAACAAGTTAGTGAACATCAGAGTAAACATGAGCAAAAAAAAGATCAGGCTCAAATAAACAAAGAGCAACAACAAGATAAAAAAAATAATTGAGTTGTTTTTTGTCTCTGATGCAGGGTTAAAGGGGGAGCTGACCACACCGCCTTTGACTTTGAGTGATTTCTAGTTGCTTTATCCCGTTAATAATCATTATGTTTAAAAGGTGAATGTCATGGATACAAAACTAGTTGTTGAAGTAACAAATTTGAATTTTAAAGAAATATTGTTGAATAAAGAATTTCAGCAGAATAATAATGATTATAAGCATCGTAATAAATATGATAAGTTTTGCTACCATTTTATTTTAAATGCAGATGGTAGAAAGGCATATTTTAAAAAGTTTTTATATTTAGGTAAATATGTTTAACAATTTTTGTAATGTAAATTAAATGTCTTATAACTATGTTCTAAATACATAACCCAGTGCTGTTTTTTAACGTTTCTGTTAATTAAAATTTATTTATTGTTTAAAACAGAAGGTTGAAAACAAAACATAAAGGTAAGTTATGACTCTGTAAGTTAAAAATATTAATCGCAATTCTTCATCTGAAATAGTAAAGAGATGTGGTCAACTCTGAAAGAACAAAATCTCGATAATATTCTAGGCTTGTACCACGTAAATGCTGAATCTATAGAGGGTTGTATAAAGTACTTCAAAGAAAGAAGTACCCAGCAACAATAGAAGGCTTTATTGTTTCCATCTATCTACCATATCAGCCCAATCTTGCATCATTTTCCTACGATCAGCCAAATATTTTGCGTGATTGTATGATGCTCGGGTTTTATTATCGTCAGCATGTGCAAGTTGAGCTTCAATCCATTTCTCATCATAGCCATATTCATTCAGCAAAGTAGAAGCAGTAGCACGCAAGTCGTGAGCTGAAACATCTTCAATAGCTAAATGTTGAAACATTCTATTTAGGGTCATCTGGTTAAGCATTGAATCCGATTTATAAACCGAAGGGAACACATAAACTTTATTACCAGAATTTAAATATTGGTTTTTTAGAATTGCGTAGACTTGTTCCGACATCGGAAGAATATGTTCGCGGCTTTTCTTCATGGCAGCCTTAGGAAAAGTTACGATGCGATCGTCAAAATCTACCCAAGACCATTCCATGCGACGTATTTCTATGGTTCTAAGCATCGTGTAAAGCAGCATAAGACCAGCATTTTTTACCGTTTCAGTGCCGCCGTAAGTTTCTAAGCGAGTTCTGACCTTGATACGCTCATCTTTACTTAATGCTCTTGCATGGGTAACTTCAGGGCGGATAACCACATCACGAACAGCATATGTTGGATCATTCTCAGCGCGTAGGGTAGCAATGGCATATCGCATAACAGCACCAATAAACTTCCTATTCTGTATTGCTGTAACCTCACCAGTGCCACGATTCTTTTGAGATCTAACTCGTTTAATAGTATTTTTCAAAATACCTAAAACATCAGCTGACGTTACGGCTTTAATGTCTTTAGATCCGATAGCCGGAAATACATCTTTTTCCATAGAAACTGAAAATTGGTTTTTGTAGTTTTCAGTCTTAGAGCTTAGGCGCTCTGCATAGTATTCTAAAGCAACATTTTTAAAAGTATTTGTTAGTTTGCTTTCTTCTTCAAGTTTGAGCTGCTTTCTCTCTAAAACAGGGTGAACTCCTCTAGCAAGTTTTGCCCTCATTTCTTCACGCAAAATGCGAGCATCAGCTAAACCGATTGATGGATACTCACCAAGACTCATAGATGACTCTTTACCTTGATGCGTAAATTTAAAACGCCAAACTTTCGTACCTGATGGGCGAACTTCAATATACAGGCGATCTGAATCTAATATTCGGTAAACTTTCTCTTGTGGTTTAAGTGTTTTAATTTTTGCATCTGTAAGCTTATTGGAGGCCATACGGGTAACGAACGGGTAAATTTAAGGTTACCCGCAATATTACCCGTAAATGTACCGGATTAAGAAGAACTAAAAGGAACTAATACAAACCTATTTTGTAACAAATCAGACTGTTATGTAGGTCAAAGGAACTAATGGGGAGTAGTGTGAATCTCAGTACTTTTTTTCGATCATCAAAAGCATGAGCGTATTAACCTTTGAAATTTATGCACTTAACTGTGCTTAGAATAGTCCGAAATGATTCTAAATAGTTGTATATTGACCCAAATATCGTGTGGATATTTTAAATAGAAAAATAGTGAAATATTTAGAATGCAGCCAATCATAGCAAATATTATTCAATTTCTGCTGAACAATTTCGCCAAAGTTCATCGCAACTGAAATCATTTCAGCAAATTATCGACTTATAAATTTAGGATTTAAGTTGAACAAAGCAATAGGCTGAATTTAAGTGTTTAAAATGTGTTCAATTGATATTTTAAAAAGATCTGCTTACTGTCGTTAAAAATTGCAATTCAGGCTCTAGCTGGAAAAATATGAACCGTTTTGAAGCAAAATCACCAAAATGGAGCACAATTAATGCAAAGGTAGATTGATCAAAATTAAAACAAAATGGTTAAATCTACTTCAAAAAAAGAGTGCTTTAAGGGCTCAAAAAACCTAAATATCGATCATGAATATAGTTATCACGCTGGTATTTTTCCATCTAGAACTAGCTAAACCATTAGTTTCTATCGTATTTAAATTCGACCTTAAAGCTTTGATAAAATCTCAATGATTTTATCGTTGAAAGCGATTAATCATTTTGGTGCATACTAGTGCAAAACCAAGTTGCACTATTTTGATACACCTGCGAGAAGTTTTTAAACAAAAGTGATGAAGAGTGGCTGAATATGGTGCATTTACTGTTACACACAGTATAATAGTCGAAAAGCAAGGAGTTAAAATCTTCTATTCTGATAAGGAATTCAATATTTTAGCTTGGCTTTTAAAAGTTGGTACGGTAATTGCTTAATAACTACCAACTACTAACACGCACTTCAGTGTGCACAAAAAAATCATCGGAGCAAAATGAGCATGGCGAACAAGGTCCTTCAACTCATCCAAGAAAGTGGCGCAAAATGGGTCGATTTTCGCTTTACTGATACTAAGGGTAAAGAACAACACGTAACTTACCCAGCAGATTCAATCGACGAAGATACGTTTGAAGATGGCAAAATGTTTGATGGTTCTTCAATTGCTGGTTGGAAAGGCATTGAAGCATCTGACATGATCTTACGTCCAGATGCAGAAACTTGTTTTATCGACCCGTTCTTTGCAGAAGCTACAGTTGTTGTGACTTGTGATGTTATCGAACCTTCAACTGGTCAAGGTTATGAACGTGACCCACGCTCTATTGCTCGTCGTGCGGAAGAATACCTAAAATCAACTGGTATCGGTGATACAGCTTTCTTTGGTCCAGAACCAGAATTCTTTGTTTTTGACGAAGTAAAATGGGACATCGATATGTCTGGCGCGCGCCACACATTAATCGCTGAAGAAGCTGCTTGGTCTACTGGTAAAGATTATGAAGCGGGTAACTCTGGTCACCGTCCACGTGTGAAAGGTGGTTACTTCCCAGTCCCTCCTGTTGATTCTTCACAAGATATGCGTGCAGAAATGTGTGCAAAAATCGAAGATATCATGGGCCCAGGTCGTGTAGAAGTACATCACCACGAAGTTGCATCTTGCCAGCTTGAAATCGGTGTAAGCTTCAACACTATGGTTCGCAAAGCGGACGAAGTTCAACAGTTCAAATATGCTGTTTGGAACGTTGCTCACCAATATGCTAAAACTGCTACATTTATGCCTAAACCAATGGTTGGCGATAACGGTTCTGGTATGCACGTTCACATGTCGATCTCTAAAGATGGCAAGAACTTGTTTGCTGGTGATGAATACGCTGGTCTTTCAGAAATGGCGTTGTACTTCATTGGCGGTGTGATCAAACACGCTCGTTCATTGAACGCAATCACAAACCCATCAACTAACTCGTACAAACGTTTAGTTCCACATTTCGAAGCGCCGATTATGCTTGCTTACTCAGCACGTAACCGTTCAGCTTCTATCCGTATTCCTTATGTTTCTAGCCCTAAAGGCAAACGTATCGAAGCACGTTTCCCAGATCCAATGATGAACCCATACTTAGGTTTCGCTGCACTTCTTATGGCTGGTCTTGACGGTATTCAAAACAAGATCCACCCAGGTGAAGCTGCTGACAAGAACTTGTATGACCTTCCTCCTGAAGAAGAAGCTAAAATCCCTACAGTGGCTCATAGCCTAGATATGGCGCTTGAAGCGCTTGCTGCGGATCATGATTACCTTCTTAAAGGTGGTGTGTTCACTAAAGAAATGCTTGATGCCTACATCGAACTTAAAACTGAAGAAGTTCGTCGTCTTAACACGACTACTCACCCAGTTGAATTCGACATGTACTACAGCTTGTAATTCTGTACAGAATTTCACTGTAAAAAGACCCGCCTTGTGCGGGTTTTTTTATGGAATGGGTTAAGATAAAGCAAAGAGTTGAATGAATATCTAAACATGGCAAAACCACGTAAAAAACATACCGGTTTTTTTCCTTGGATTGATCCAGCGGATCAAGCAAAGGGATTTAAACTCAACTTTTCAGAAGTGACTTATTTGGAAGTGGGACGGACAGTTGAAGGTTATAAGCAGGCTCAATTTGTCGAACTGAAAAACCCAGAGTTGGCATTGGAGTTTGATTACCCTGAAAGTTTTTATATTACGACCGAAGGGCTGGTGCTGATTAAAACGCCGCAAGGCAAGTTTGAAGCCATTGCCAAGACAGATAACTTTTAATTCAACACGATAATATTGAACTGAAAAAATGACCTACAACGTTGCAGGTCATTTTTTATTGAATATCTAGAAATTTGCCAAACGTCATTTCAAACCATGCTGTTTTAAATTGTCGCCTTCATAAGGCGCATCTTCGGCGGGGTAGCGCAGCTGTGTAATTCCTTGAGTTTTGGCAATCGACCAAATCACACTTTCACCCGCAGGGATGTTTTGGCTGTGCTGTGCATATAACGGGTCTTGCAGGGCGCGCTCAGCTGAAATAAATGTCCAGCCATGCTGTTGAAAAGCAGTAATGGCATCCTTTAAAAATGCGGCATTAATGGCATTTACATGTAAAAGCAAAACATGCTGCGGTGAACGTTGTAAAGTGAGCTGCGCAAGCTGGTCATAATAATCCGCTCGGTGAAGCAGGTGAGCAATATACGCTTGTTTTAGACGCTCTAATTTGTCAAAGTCTTGCTGTTTGGCATTGTCGAGATATTTTCGGTTATAAAACCAGTCACTGGCATCAATACTCACACCGCCAATGCGGTATTGATGTTGCTCTAACCACTGATAGACAGCATCACGCTTTTTAGCGCTATTACCTTCTTTTAAAAAAGGATACCGGTAAATACGTGTGTAATTTGGCAGCGTTTTTAGCACGGTATCCGCCTGTTCAATGCTGTGCAGATAATCTTTTAATGTGACATTTTCTTTATTCAGGTTTTGGTGCAGTGCACTATGATTGCCAATCAGATGGCCAGATTGTCCCCACGCTTGAATCAGTTGTTTACCTTGATAATCGCCAATTTTAATCAGGCTAGGGAAGACAATAGTTTTGATTTGTTGATCATGCAGATGTTTTAAAATTTGGGCATTGATTTGTTCCGCTTGTGCGTTAAACGCTGGATTTAATCCATCATCAAAACTGAGTGCAAGAGATTTTGCTTGAGCCGTGATATTGGCACAAAGTAAAACGAAAAAAATAAAAACATGTAGTGGGTTATATGGAAACATTATGCTTGTGTAATTTAGTGGTTATCCACGACATCATACTGTGTATGTGAGGTTTGTGTTGATTGCATATGTAATGAAGTACTTAAGCCGTTTTGGTTTTGCTCATTTTACTGAAAACAAGCTATGGGTCATGAAAAACGATGTTGAGTTGGTTACACTAAGGATTCGCTATACTCAGCAAATGCTTATAAGGGAAATGAAATATGCAGCGTCAAGCATGCGAAATGCGGGATAAAAGAATGTCTCCTGAATTAAGAACATGGTTGTATGCTTCGGGTTCATTAACCCAACAATTAACAGATTTTGCCCAAGGCGTATTTAAGGTTGAGCCGAGTATTGAGCAATTTCAACGTATGACGCTTCAAGATGCACGGTGGCTACAAATGCCAATACAGCACACAGCTTGGGTACGTGAAAGTTATTTATATGGCTGTGAAGCTGAGCCGTGGGTCAAGGCAAAAAGTATATTTCCAATCCTCAGTATACAAGGCCGTGCGCGGATTTTTCAGCATATTGGAAAAAAACCCATCGGACATTTTTTATTTCAACGTACCAATCCGAAGTGTGAGCGGCGTGTACTGTGGCTAGACGATGGTTGGACACGTCAGAGCTGTTATACTTGGCATGGTTGTAAATTTATAGTTCAGGAAACTTTTTTAGCGAGTTTTGAGCAATATTTGCAGAAATAACATTACCAGATGAAGGACAGTCATGGCCGTGGTGCAAAAGATTACTTGGCAGCAGCGTTTAGAAGCTTATTACTATTTATGTCGCTTCGATAAGCCAATTGGCACGGAACTGGTTTTTTGGCCAACTATGTGGGCACTGTGGATTGCCAATCAAGGAACACCGCAATTCAGTATTTTGATTCCTATGATTTTGGGTACGATATTTATGCGTGCAGCAGGTTGTGCGATTAATGACTTTGCTGACCGTAAAGTCGATGGTGCTGTGGAAAGAACCAAGCATCGTCCTCTAGCGACAGGCGTAATTAGCGCTAAAGAAGCCATATATGTATTCTTGATCTTGGTGCTTGCTAGCGCATGTATGTTGTTCTTTTTACCGATAGAAACTTTTTATTGGTCCTTTGGTGCATTGTTTTTAGCGTTCATTTATCCCTTTATGAAACGCTACACGCATCTGCCACAAGTATTTTTAGGCGCGGCATTTTCATGGTCGATTCCTATGGCTTACACCGCAGTAGGGCAAACACCTGATTTAACGTGTTGGTTATTGTACTTTGGTAATTTGGCGTGGACCGTTGCGTATGATACACAATATGCCATTACTGACCGTGAATATGATTTGAAAATTGGCGTGAAATCGACTGCGATTTTATTTGGTAAATACGATATTGAAATTATTTCATTATTGCAGGTGCTTAGTATTGTACTAATTGGTTCTGCACTGTATTTAGAAGATCTCTTGATGCCATTCGGTTTGGTCGCGTTGTTGGCTGTGGCTGCCGATTTTATTTACCAGTGGACTAAAACCAAAGGCCGTGATCCGCAGTTATGTTTTTGGGCGTTTCGCCATAACCGTTGGGTAGGGCTTATGATTTTTATTGGAATTTTCATGGCACTGACGCTTTAATGTCATTGATCTGAAACTGTTTAAAATGAGCTAAAGCATCCTATTTGGGTGCTTTTTTTTATGCATTAATAAAAAGGCATGTAGTTTCATGCTTAAAGAATAATGATTAAAAAGGATATTTTATGAAAAGTTCAAAAATAGCATTAGCTCTGACAGTTGCAGTTTCTATGCTGTCTTTAACCGCGTGTAATGACGATGATAATGACTCATCATCTTCGAATCAAAAATCAACATTTGTGTCTGAAGCAAATTATGCTTTAGATACTGTAGACAATACATCGTCCATTAAAGTCATGACGTATAACATGACCAATGTGCAGGGGAAAGCAGCAACAGCAACAGCCTTAGTATTATTTCCAAAAGCTACACAACCTAAAGATGGGTATCGTGTTGTGGTATGGGAGCATGGAACAGTCGGGGCTGGAGATGAATGTGCGCCAAGTAAAAATCTAATTCATCCACGTTTTAAAATTCTAGCTAATACGCTTATGGCGGCAGGTTATGTAATTGTGGCACCAGACTATGAAGGTTTAGGTACGAAGGGGGTGCATCCATACCTCAATTTATCGAGTGCGGCAAATTCGGCACTTACTGCGGTTAAAGCAGCAAAAGAACATTATGGTAAGCAACTCAATGGTCAGTGGATGTCGATCGGTCAATCGCAAGGTGGTCATGCATCCTTAGGGACGGCGGAATTTGCAAATACGGATGCAAACTATAAAGGGGCAGTGGCAGCCGCACCTGCATCGAGTTTGGGGACGATTATTAAGATCTATCTTGATCCTGCTTTAAATCTGGATGACAACGGCGTGAGTAAGGGCGTCAATATCTTAGATGAACAATTGCTTCAAATTCGTTACGCGCTTGCAAATAACATAATCAATGCACAGCAAGCAGATGCGTTAATGGGGCAACTTGCAGATGGCTATGCTGAGCTTTTGGCATATGCTGCATTGACCAGTTCGGGTATTAAAGCCTATGAGCCAAATTATGATTTAAAAAATATCTTTACTGCAGATGCTGGTGTTATTGCAGAAAAAGCCTATGGACGTACAGGGGATGATGGTGCATGTTTAAGTTATGCCGATCCAAATGGCGCAAATGGTTTGCAAGAACAGTTTAAAGCAGCTGTGATTGAATTCTTAAAAGATCCAACGCATATGGTTTCACAGTACGGAATTGATTTGAATAAAATCGATACCGATCCCGTTGTTCAGAAATTTTTAAATGATAATCAGCCAGCGACGAATGCAACTGCTGCCAAAGTAATTAAAGCCCCTGTTTATATTATTCAAGGTGAAGAAGATAAAGCTGTATTACCTCCTGTGACTCAAGCTTTATTTGAAAATATGAAATTGCAAGCGGTGAAATACTTCCCACAGGCAAAATATGAGGATGGATATTTATTGGATATTGTGCCAAAAGCAAGTCATACACAGGCGATTATCTGTAGAAATGCGCAAGCGGTCGAATTTATTCAAGCTAAAATGTCCGCAGGTACAGGTATTGATTTAACCAATGAGCAAAAAGATGCGAGCCAAAGTCCACATTGTACGGGTATAGTTGCTTCAAGCTAAGTTTTTAAATAATAAAAAAGGAGCATGTCTCCTTTTTTTATTGAATATTGGATTGTTAATCATTCAATCCGTGAAAATGAGGGGGTATAGTTGGTTAGAGTAAAGAATGATATGAAGGCTTGAGCGAATTTTGTTTTTTGCTATATTGGGCGTCGAATTATTTATGTAAATGAAAGAATCGTTATGTCTGAAGTTAAGCCAAAGCCCAATACCAAAAAGATGATCATTTTGATGGCACTTGGGCTATTGATTCCTATATTTTTGGTCAGTATGGCTTTTCTTGCAGTCAATAGTGATGCCAAAAACCAAGAAAAATATAAGCAACAACAAGCTGAAATGATTGAGCGCATTAAAGCTAAAGAAGCCCAAGATGAGGCTTTGGCTGCTGAGGCTGACCAAGCAGTATCAGAAGTGCTGGCTGCTCAAGAGTCAAATGCTCAATAAAATTCTGTTTACATTATCGATGTGAATGCAATGCGCATTCACTCAATGTTTGATTTTGATTTACGTATTTTACAACTATTTATTTATATCATGCCTGAGCGTGTGAACTGTTGGAATACTGGTGTAGCGGATTACACGGTAGCCCGCTTCTTCAAGCATTGCATCACGTTCAGCATCTTCTTGCTCTTTGCCTATATGACTAGGGTCATCCAGTTCGATAATCACAAGCACATTATAAGTTTGGTCAAGTATGACAAAATCAGTGACTTTTCGATTAAATCTATTCCTAATTTTATAATTTTGATTGGTGATCAGTGCGCTAAAAGCCACTTGGGCTAAAATGTGGTAGTTCGGAAATGCTTCATTTAAACGATGAAACATCTTACTTTCAAAGGCAGTGATTACACGACGTGGGAAAAACTTTTGTTTGCTTCTAAACAGTCTCGGAAAGACTAAGCAGACAAGTGCAAAAGTTGCCAAGCAACCAATAATAAAAAATATGAACTGACTGAGATCTGGCACGGAATAAACTACATATATGAAAAAAGCCCACGTCATGATGCGTGGGCTTTTTAGAATTTGGCTCTCCAACCTGGGCTCGAACCAGGGACCTGCGGATTAACAGTCCGTCGCTCTACCGACTGAGCTATTGGAGAATCTGCACGCATTCTATGGGGCAAATGCAGTGAGGTCAAGTCGGAATTGCAAAAAATAAGAAAATTTAGGCTGAATGTATTAAATATAAACACCTTTAATATAAAGTGTTTTTAAAACTTAAGCTTTGATAATTGCTTCTAATGTGGAAGGAGAGGTCGGTGAATAGCTTAGGTCATAGAGCAAGTGATTCTTATCTTAAAAATAAAAGCCTAGAGCATAAAAAAAGCCCACGACATAATGCGTGGGCTTTTAGAATTTGGCTCTCCAACCTGGGCTCGAACCAGGGACCTGCGGATTAACAGTCCGTCGCTCTACCGACTGAGCTATTGGAGAATCTGAAACGGATTCTAAAGATGTATGGCAGGGTGGTCAAGCCTGATTTAAATAAAATACAGAAAAATCAAATTAAGTGTTTTAAAAATAGCCGAATCAGACAAGTTAGTACTTATACGGATACTTTTAGGAAAGCATAAACAAAAAAGTAGGTATGCTTTGCTTAAACAACAGGCAATAAAAAACCCACTTCGTAATGAGTGGGTTTTTTAGAATCTGGCTCTTCCACCTGGGCTCGAACCAGGGACCTGCGGATTAACAGTCCGTCGCTCTACCGACTGAGCTATGGAAGAATAGATGGCTCTCCAACCTGGGCTCGAACCAGGGACCTGCGGATTAACAGTCCGTCGCTCTACCGACTGAGCTATTGGAGAATCTGATGCGCATTTTAGGGATGAATTTTAAAGTGGTCAAGCAGATTTGATGAAATGACTATTTGAATGTTTTTTTATTGTTCAAGTCTAGAAATTTTTTCTTAAATAGTGGTTATTTTTGAAGTTTTTTATATCATCTAGGTTGCTGATTTGCTTTATCGTCAAATTTTGTAGATTTAAATTTTTAAGCGTAGTTATGCGTTTCTCTTGATCTAAAGGAATTATAATTTGGAATAATAAATATATTTCTAAAATTTGATGGTTTGCGAAGGTATCTAAATGAAATTTAGAAAAAGACATAACAGGTTTAATGGTGTTTTGGTATAGATTAAAAAGATTTTGATTGTGTTTGAATACAATCCTTAATAAATATTCATTACCGACAGGTAATAGTTTGTAGTGACTTTTTGTGTTGTTAATGGATATGCTTTCTATTTGATCATAGTTAAACTGAATTTTCATTATATAAAGTTGAATTATACAATGACTTTCGAAAAATCTAATTTGTGGCAGTCCATTTTTGATGATAAGTAAAATTAAGACGAATTCCATAATTGATAATCCAGTCAGTATTAGTGCTGAATTAAAACTATATTTAATAGATTCTTGAACATAAGAGTAACTCACATACTGGATTATAGTGATAAAGATAAACATCACTAATATTTTGGTATATTTTGCTTTTATGATTAGTAATGGCTCTTGATTCATTCTTTTGTGTAATATTGTTTGTTGTGGCAGTATGATATTTAAAGCATAAAAAATCACCCTAAAAGGGTGATTTTTTTGACTTTTGAATAAGTTTTAAAACTTATTTTTCAACGCCAGCAGCTTGACCTGCATATTTAGCGTTTGCATAGTCCCAGTTCACTAGGCTTTCTAAGAAAGTAGAGATGTATTTAGGACGAGCGTTACGGAAGTCGATGTAGTAAGCGTGTTCCCAAACGTCGATAGTCAACACAGCAACTTTACCGTGAGCAAGTGGAGTGTCAGCATTTGAAGTTTTAAGGATAGAAAGGTTGCCGTTTACTTCGTCAGCAACTAACCAAGCCCAACCTGAACCGAATTGAGTTGCAGCAGCATTTGCAAATTCTTCAGCGAATTTTTCGTAAGAACCGAAAGCTTCGTCGATTTTAGCTGCTAAAGCGCCAGTAGCTTTACCGCCACCGTTTTTAGCCATACAGTTCCAGTAGAATGTGTGGTTCCATACTTGGGCTGCATTGTTGAAGATACCAGCTTTAGAAGCATCGCCTTTAACAGCAGTGATGATTTCTTCTAAAGTTTTGCCAGCAAGGTCAGTACCTTCAATTGCTTTGTTTAGATTAACCACATAAGTATTGTGGTGTTTGTCGTGATGGTATTCTAAAGTTTCTTTGCTGATGTGCGGAGCAAGATCTTCGTAACCGTAAGGTAACGCTGGTAAAGTAATCGTTGTCATGTTTTCAATTCCTTGCATTTTGCTGGGTTTTGACATTAAGTGCCGTTATTGTAATAGATTCTTGCAGTAAAATGCGCATTGCTTATAAATAACAATACAGAATAAAGCCTGAAAATATACGTATAAGGACTGAGCCAAAGACCAAGACGATTTAAATTAAATCGGGTTGTTTAATTCGAAATAACTATACTCAATATTGAACTGTTCTGAAATAGCTTTTGCGAGTCGTTGTACACCATAACGCTCGGTTGCATGATGTCCACATGCATAATAATGCACGTTTAATTCTTCAGCCTCATAAAAAGTGCGTTCACTCACTTCACCTGAAATGTACGCATCACAATCTAATGCAGCCGCCTTGCCAATAAAGTCCTGTGCGCCGCCCGTACAAAAACCAATTTTTTGAATAGAGGGTTTATCTGCTGGCAGGTGAATGGCATCAAATCCTAATCTTTCAGAAACGAACTCTTTAAACGCCGCTGGAGTCATGGCTTGTTTTAAATAACCAACATTGCCAATAGGATTGCGCTCAGTAGGATCTAAGGCTTCAATATTCTCTAATTCGAGCAAATCTGCTATCGCTGCATTATTACCTAAAGTAGGGTGACTATCTAAAGGTAAGTGATAGCCAACTAATGAAATATCTTTTTTGATCAGGCTTTTGATGCGTTTGCCGCGCATACCAGTGATTGGGTAAGCTTCACCTTTCCAAAAATAACCATGATGTACCAATAGCAAATCAGCTTTCGCTGCTATCGCGGCTTCAATCGCTGTTTGTGACGCGGTAACTGCACATAAAATTTTATGCACTTCTGCTGAGCCTTCAATTTGCAAGCCGTTGGGAGCATAGTCCTTAAATTCATGTGCTTTGAGTGTGCTGTCACACCATTGAATAATTTCACTTAACTGAGCCATATACTGTCCAAAATCTCAAAAAGATGCATCAAAATTTACGATTGTTTAAATTGTAACTAAAGAATCACAAATCTCTGTGTTTATTTTTAAGTTTGTTGAAAATATTACATTACAATACGATATAAATTATTTAGCCATCAATGAATTATAAAATTTAGAGGATATAGACGTGCGTCGGACCTTTACATGGTTACCTTGGGTATTATTAATACTTGTGATCATCGGTTTCTTTACATGGCAACAGGTTCAAAAACCTAAAGCACCCATTGCCCCAGATGGGGTTAAAATGCCTGCAGAAAAGGTTGAGCCTCTCATTGATACGTCGCGTACAGGCGGTGTAGTTTCGTATAGTGCTGCGGTAAAAGTTGCTGCTCCAGCGGTTGTCAATATTTTCACTACGCAAAAAGTGAAACAATTGGATCATCCTTTATTAAATGATCCTGTTTACCGTGAGTTTTTTGGTAATCAACTTCCAGATCAAACCAATCAAAACGAAAATAGTTTAGGTTCAGGTGTGATTGTTCGTCCAGATGGCTATATTTTGACGAATAACCACGTGATCGCACAGGCCGATCAGATCGTTGTGGCTTTACATGATGGTCGTCGTGCTGAAGCGAAAGTTGTGGGTACAGACCCAGATACAGACCTAGCTGTGATTAAGATTGAAATGAGTCAATTACCGGTTTTGCCATTTAAGCTAAGTGGCAATGAAGTCGGTGATGTCGTCCTAGCGATTGGTAACCCTTTTGGCGTGGGTCAGACGGTTACGCAAGGGATTATCTCAGCTACAGGTCGTTCAGATTTGGGAATCAACACTTACGAAGACTTTATTCAAACAGATGCTGCGATCAACCCCGGCAACTCTGGTGGTGCTTTAATTGATGTTGCAGGGAACTTAATTGGTGTAAATACCGCGATCTTCTCGCAGTCAGGTGGCTCTTTGGGGATTGGTTTTGCCATTCCTGCAAAAGTATGTCAACAAGTGCTGAACGCTATTTTAAAAGATGGGCGAGTGGTTCGTGGTTGGTTAGGTATTAGTTTACTTCCAATTAAACAAGAAAATATTTTAGATCCACGTGTGAATGGTGTGATTGTCGCAGATGTCATTCGTAATGGACCTGCAGCACAGGCAGGTTTAAAACGTGGTGATAAAATCATGAAAGTGAATAATGAGCTGATTACCTCGACCTCACATTTAATCAATTACGTTGCACAACAAGCGCCATTGAGCACTATGCAAATTGAGATTGAGCGAGACGGAAAGGCGATGACATTACCTGTACAAGTGGGAGAGCGTAAACTGCAAACTCAAAACAGTGACTCGCAATATATTCCATTACCCCGCTAGCATAGAAAATCCCTCTTCATGAGGGATTTTTTTTGAGTTCCTTTTTTTGTATATCGCTTTGAAGAGCTTCGTTTGCGCCAAACAATGCGCTTTGAAATTGAAATATCAATTACAAAAATGCATTGCACGCTTTGCTGAATTTGGCTTAATTTATAAGCAATAATAATCAGATAAGCGTATAAGAATATGAGCTTTTTACCCGCAGAACATGCCAAAGTTTTATCCAGTCAAGCCAATTTAGATATCGCCTTATATAAGGCACGTTTGGCTTTGCTGATTGAAGAAAATGCCAAACAGGGGAATACCGCCGTATTTACGGTTTTACCCAAGCATTTAGCTTTAGAAGAGATTCGAAGTTTATCTGCTGAACTTACAGAATTGGGATATCAAGTTCGATTTGAAGTGAATGAATTTTTTTATAATTTTAATGTGTACTGGATTTGATTCGGGATTCACGACATTTAAGGTCCTAAGTTAAAAACAAGATGAAACCCTTTAGAAAACCACGATAATCGTAGTTTTCTAAAGCCGTTTTATAACGCAGTAACTTATTTAGATTTTTGATAGTCATTAATGACTTCAAGTGCCGCACGAAAGGCTTCTTGAGTCGCCGGTGCGCCACAATATGGCAAACTATGAAGTAACACTTCCTGAATTTCTTCTACAGTCGCCCCATTATTTAAAGCACCTCGGACATGACCCTTGAGTTCTGTTGGACTTTTTTGTGCAGTTAAAAATGCAATGGTAATCAGTGAGCGATATTTACGGGGTAAAACGCCTTCACGCTGCCAAGTTGAACCCCATGCATGCTCATTAATCCAATCTTGCAAAGGTTGAGTAAATGGCACGGTATTGTCTTGAGCACGTTTAACGAAACTTTCACCCATAACTTCAGTACGAACTTTTAAGCCATTTTCATAATCTTGTTGTGACATGTAGCAAACCCTCTGTGATGTAATTTTGCAGTACAGCCTATACCTTTGACTCTGCGATACCATTGGCTGATGGTCGTATAAAAAAGCCATCCCATTGTTTAACAGTGGAATGGCTTTTATTTTGAGAAAAATAAAGCTCAAAATCGATGAAGAAGTTGATTAATAACGCAGGAAGGCTTCTGGTTCATCATCAGTGTGTTGTTGCTTTTTCACTTCTGGTGAAATGGTTAAATGTGGATTGGATAGCTCAAGTTCGTGGATGAGCTGCATGTCAAATACATCTGTGAGCATACTGTCATAGCGTTGAATGTTGTAAGTGCTGAGCTGTTCAGCTTCGGAGGCAGTAATGACTTTTTGTGCAATTGCATCGGCTATATGTGCTTCAAAAGTTAAACCTTTGAATTGACCTTTAGATTCAGCTTTTTTAAATTGGTTCCACAGCGGTTCAATTTTTAACAGTTGTAAAAAGGCATTTTCCATACGACCAGAAACTTCATCTGCTGCTGTGCTGTAATACACGTGCTTTTTCAGTTCTTGGCGGAAAGTATTGTCTAGCATCATTTGAGTGGCAACTTCACGTTTTAAACGGTCTGTCGGTTTAGCAACAACTCGTCCAAACGGAAAGCAGATGATTTTTACTATACTTGCGGCTAGTCGCATTGGGAAGTTGTCAAATAAGCCCTGGAAAGCTTTTTCAACATTGTACAAAGCTTTATCTAATGCAAGTTGCGCATGTAATTGTTCAGCTTCACTTCTTTGACCTTGTTCATAATATTTAAGAATAGCCGTCGCGATAAATAAATAAGAGTGAATGTCTGCAAGTCGGCCCGAAAGCATTTCTTTACGTTTAATATCACCGGCTAATAGGCCAAGACACATATCTGCAGTCAGCGCGAAATCGGCACTGAATCGATTAATTTTTTTATAGTAGGGGCGGCTAAATTCATCTGCTGAAGCTGGTGAGTCGGATGGGCCACCTGTGAACGCATAAGCAAAGGCGCGTGCAGTTCGGTTAAAGGTATAGCCTAAGTGCTTAAAGAGCATTTCATTGAATGTATTGAGTGCAGCGTTTTTATCTTCGGCTTGAAGTAATTGTAGCTCTTCAAATAAATATGGATGGCACCGCATTGAGCCTTGTCCAAAAATCATCAGAGAGCGACTTAGAATATTGGCACCTTCGACAGTAATTGACACAGGAATGGCCTGATAATTCAAAGCTAAAAAATTACGAGGTCCCATTTGCACGGCACGTCCACCGACGATGTCCATGCCGTGATTAACTACTTTACGCATGGTTTCAGTGGCATAGTATTTAGCCATTGCGGTCATCACAGCAGGTTTGCCGCCTTGGTTTAAACCACAAGTCACCAAATAGCGAAATGCTTCAAGCATGTAAGCGTCTGATGCGATATCACTCGATGCTTCTTGCACACCTTCAAAATTACCTACAGAAATTTTAAACTGCTGACGAACTTTGGCAAATGCACCAACATTTAAATATGCCATTTCTCCGGCTGCCGTTGATAACGCAGGGAGTGAAATACCACGACCGACCGCTAAACATTCCATTAGCATACGCCAGCCTTTGCCGGCATTTTCAATCCCACCAATGATCCAATCTAAGGGAATAAAGACATCTTTGCCTTCAACTGTCCCATTCATAAACGGTGAGCCTGGATTATGACGAGGGCCTGTAATGACACCGTCATGACTCGCCGGTAGCAGCGCGCAGGTGATGCCATATTCCGTTTTATTTTTATCTCCCAATAAGCCATCTGGATCGTATAACTTAAATGCCAGACCAATGACGGTGGCAATCGGTGCAAGGGTAATCCAGCGTTTAGAGAAGTTCATGTTTAAGCCGAGCACCTGTTGTCCCTCAAAGGTGCCATAACAGACGACACCTGTATCTGGAATGGCGCCTGCATCTGAGCCGGCTTCAGGGCTGGTGAGTCCAAAACATGGGATTTCTTCACCTTTGGCAAGGCCTGGGAGATATCTATCTTTTTGTGCTTCAGTACCATAGTGTAGTAGCAATTCCCCGGGTCCAAGCGAGTTGGGCACCATACAACTGACTGCGGCAGTCAGTGAGCGGGATGCAATCTTGCTCATGACACGGCTTTGTGCAAATGAACTAAATTCACGTCCTCCATACGATTTTGGAATCACCAGTCCTAAGAAACCATTATCCTTAATGAATTGCCAAGCTTCTGGTGGGAGGTCTTTATGTTTATGGTGAATATCCCATTCGTTGAGCATGGCACAAAGTTGCTCGACTTCATTATCAATGAAGGATTGTTCTTCTGCACTAAGCTGTGGATAGGGATAAGCCTCAAATTTTTTCCAATCAGGCGCACCCATAAATAGCTCTTTTTCCCACCAACTTGTTCCTGCATCCAACGCTTCACGTTCCGTAGTACTCATACTCGGCATCGCATTTGCTAAGGTTTTATAGGCAGGTTTGGTGAGTAGATTGAGCCTCAGTGGATCAATCAACACAATTAAACTTAAAGCAATAAGCGGGATGCCAAGTATTAATGACCATGGGCTTAAAAAGGCGAGTGCAATTGAAACGAATATCAGTGTTATCGCGCCTACAGCTCGTGAAAGTTCAAAGAAAAAAACGGCCCAAAGAGCAAAAATAAAGAGTACGGCACTGAGTATAAATAGCATTTGTTATGGCTCCAGTGACAAGGGCCAGAGCGTTATGCGTTTAAAACAGCCTACATGCGTTTAAAAATGATCTCATCTTTTGTCTTTCTGATTTTAAAGTGCATGAGACTGTCAAAATGGCATCACTCGGCTGGTGAGTATGATTGGACAATTGCGCGAATATCATGAAAGCGCAAATAAAGTGTTATCAATAGATTGATTAATAAATAATCACAACACAATCCCTATCGGGCAAAGAAATGTCACATTACGTAAACTTTGATGATTCGATATATTGGATAACGTTTAAGGAACGCACTATTTTCGAAAGATCTTATATTGGGAAACGAATTCGGCTGAGTGTGTGAAAGCCACAAAAAAAGCCCTCAATCAATGAGGGCTTTAATTTGAGATGTTTTAAATCTTTGCGTGATTAGGCTTCAATCGTTTGCACTGCAATTTTCTTTGCAGGATCAGTTTTACGACGTACCGCAGGTACTGGCTCACCATAGTATTGACGGTCAGCAAAGTAGCTTGACCGGACCATTGGTGCAGCCCAAATGTTTTTGAAACCAAGCTTTTGACCATGTGCTGTGTAACGATCAAACTCTTCAGGTGTAACGAAACGATCGATCGGTGCATGTTCTTTAGAGGGCTGTAAGTACTGACCAATGGTGACATAGTCAACATCGTGTGCTTTTAAGTCGTCTAATAACGCGATCACTTCTTCTTCAGTTTCACCAATACCGACCATCAAACCACATTTGGTTGGAACATCTGGGCAGTATTCTTTAAACATTTTTAATAAGTTTAGAGAGTGTTGGTAGTCAGAGCCCGGACGCATTGCTTTATACAAACGTGGCACGGTTTCAATGTTGTGGTTAAACACATCAGGTGGACACTCCGTCATAATACGAAGGGCAACATCCATACGACCACGGAAGTCAGGAACTAGAATTTCCAAAAGTGTTTTTGGACTCAAGTCACGAGCTTCTTTAATACAGTCAACAAAGTGCTGTGCGCCGCCATCAACTAGGTCATCACGGTCGACCGACGTAATTACGGCATATTTCAAACCAAGATTGGCAATGGTTTCTGCCATGTGACGTGGTTCATCTGGGTCAAGAGCATTGGGACGACCATGCGCAACGTCGCAGAATGGGCAACGACGAGTACAGATATCGCCCATAATCATAAAGGTTGCAGTACCGCCACCGAAACATTCAGGTAAGTTCGGGCAAGCCGCTTCTTCACACACGGTATGTAATTTTTGTGCGCGCAAAGTTGTTTTAATACGTTGAACTTCATCAGGGGCAGCCATTTTGACCCGAATCCAGTCAGGCTTACGAGGCGTTTCAACCGTTGGCACGACCTTCACAGGTATGCGAGCGACTTTTTCTGCGCCACGAAGTTTTACACCCTGTACAGGTTTACGGTTCTCAGACATATTCAACTTTTCCACTGTTTTTGACGAGGAGATATTCAAAAAATTAGCTCAATCATTATAGCGGACTTGAGCTTAAATAGGGGGAAAACGATATTCATATAATAAATGTGGTTATCACATAATATATGTGAGCTAAATATCCAAAAAAGTTAGGATATACGTCATAATACAGCCTAGATTAAAGAATATTTGTAAAGGAGCGTTGAATGCCACGTAAGAAAGAGGTCGTTAGTGGAACTTTCGTGAAATACGATGCGGTAGTTCTGGGTTCTGGCCCTGCGGGTGAAGGCGCTGCAATGAAACTTGCTAAATCAGGTAAGCGAGTTGCAATTGTAGATATGCGTGAACAGCTTGGTGGTAACTGTACCCATGTAGGAACAATTCCAAGTAAAGCATTGCGTCAGACCGTTTCAAGCATTTTACGTTACCAACGTGACCCTATGTTCCAAAAAGTCGGTGAATGGAAACAGTTCACGATGAAACAGGTGTTACGTAATGCGCATAAAGTGATTCAACAACAAGTTGAAACTCATTCACGTTTTTATGACCGTAATAAAATTGATATTTTCCACGGCCGTGCGTATATCCAAGATCAAAACACTGTTTTGATTTTTAGCAATGAAGGTATGACGGAAACTTTAGTATTCCAGCAATTAGTGATTGCTACAGGTTCACGTCCTTACCGTCCAGCTGCTTTAGACTTTAATCATCCTCGCGTATTTGATTCAGACAAAATTTTGGATCTGGATTATTCAATCCAAAAAATCATCATTTATGGTGCAGGTGTGATTGGTTGTGAATATGCGTCTATCTTTATTGGTCTAGACCACAAAGTTGACTTGATCAATACACAACACAAATTACTCAGCTACTTAGACGATGAAATTTCAGATGCATTGTCATATCGTTTACGTGAGCAGGGTGTATTGATTCGCCACAACGAACAGATTGATCATCTTGAAACACATGATGATCATGTGGTTCTGCACTTGCAAAGTGGTAAGAAAATTAAAGCCGACGCGATTTTGTGGTGTAACGGCCGTTCTGGTAATACAGATGGTTTAGGCCTAGAAAATGTAGGCATCAAACCAAACAGCCGTGGTCAATTAACCGTGAATGATCAATATCAAACTGAAGTAGAGAATATCTTTGCTGCGGGTGATGTAATCGGTTGGCCTTCACTTGCATCTGCTGCATATGACCAAGGTCGCTGTGCCGGTTCTAACATGAGCGGTGAAGAAGGAATTGCACCTGTAACGGATATTCCTACAGGTATTTATACAATTCCTGAAATTTCTTCGATTGGTAAAACTGAACAACAGTTAACTGAAGAAAAAATTCCGTATGAAGTGGGTCAGGCATCTTTCCGTCATTTGGCACGTGCACAAATTACCGGTGATACCGTGGGCGAGCTTAAAATCTTGTTCCATCGTGATACTTTAGAAATTTTAGGCGTTCATTGCTTCGGTAATAATGCTGCGGAAATTATTCACATTGGTCAGGCCGTGATGAACAGCCCGAACAATACGATTAAATATTTCGTAGAAACCACATTTAACTATCCGACTATGGCGGAAGCGTACCGTGTGGCAACATTGAATGGTATGAACCGTTTATTCTAAGGCTAAATTGAACTTAGAATGTACAATGAAAGACCCGTAAGTTTCGGCTTGCGGGTTTTTTATGGTAAGAATAAAGTGTATGCAAAATATACATTCAATCCACTTATAATCATCAGCATTTCCAACTCATTTTAGGTAGCTTATGACGATCCGTTCAGTGACCATTCAAGGTTTTCGATCTATTCATCATATGAATCTGACCTTATCGCGTCTGAATATCGTCAGTGGTCCGAATGGTTGTGGTAAATCCAATCTATATAAAGCTGTACGTCTCCTGCATGAAGCTGCAAATGGCCAATTATCCCAAGCTATTGCAAATGAGGGCGGGATTCAAAAAATCATGTGGGCAGGTGGTCACCGTGCGGGTGATCGATCGAAAGACCCTAAGCGCATGAAGCTTGCAGTGGAGATGGAGCATTATGAATATCAACTTGAAATAGGTTTTCCTGAACCGCTCATCACCTTGTTTGCACTCGATCCTTTGGTCAAAGTAGAAGGAATTTGGTTAAGCGGTTATCAACGTCGAAAAATGAGCGAGTTGTTAGAGAGAACCAACCAAGCGGCATTTCTTAAAAATGTTGATGAAGAACGGATTGCTTATCCGATGTCTTTAACACCTGAAGAGTCGGTGTTTGGACAATTGTCCGATCCACATTTATACCCCGAAGTTTCACAAGTGCGTGAGACCATGAAAAACTGGCGCTTTTATCATGAGTTTTCTGTCAGTGGAAATTCACCGATCCGTGTCCCACAGGTGGGCATTCGTTCGCCAGTTTTAGCGCATGATGGTACAAATTTAGCTGCGGCTTTTGAAACTTTACGTGAGCGTGGCAACAGTGAAACCTTGTTTGAAGTACTAGAAAAAGCCTTTCCGCAGACCCAATTTTATGTGCAGGAAATGGGTGGGCGCTTTCAAATGATGATGCAAAAGCAAGGGATCTTAAGACCTTTGGAAAGTGCCGAATTTTCAGATGGGACTTTACGGTTTTTGTGTTTAGCTGTGGCTTTATTGAGTCCAAGACCCCCAAATTTTATGGCACTGAATGAGCCAGAAAATAGCTTACATCCCGATTTATTACCTGCCTTGGCGCTGCTGATTGCTGAAGCAAGTCGCTATACACAGCTTTGGTTGACCACACATTCCAATGAGCTGGTTGAAATGATCAAACAGTATAGTGATGTGCAGCATTATCAACTAGATCAGGTCGAGGGGAAAACAGTGGTCAAGGGCGCAAGCTTAATCGATGAGGATTAGATTATTCATTTAGCTCTAGTTTTTTGTTTTAGCTTAAAAAGGCAGAAAAGATAAAAAAGCATAATAGCCGATAAAACTACTTATTAAGCTGAACCAAACTGGCAGTTTGCTGCGAAGTAAAGCAATAATGACGGCAACAAATATACAGTCTGTCCATTGAATGATGTATTTCTGGCTCATTTGAAATAGTAGACACAGTAATAGACCGACGACAGCCGCATTGATCATTTTTAAGGTGCCAAAAAGCATCGGGCATTTCATCAACTTATTCCAAAACGGTAATAAGCCACACAATAATAAAAACGATGGGAAGTAAATCGCCAATGTCGCGAGTGAGGCATTCAATATTGGCACATCGGTCATGGGTAAAAGTGTGCCGAGATAGGTGGCGAAACTAAACAAGGGCCCCGGCATGAGTTGTGCAAGGGCATAGCCTAAGTCAAAATTTTCATTACTGATCAGTCCTGTAGAGACAAAGTCCTGATGTAAAAATGGCAAAATAATATGTCCACCACCAAAGACGAGGGATGCTGTGCGGTAGAAGCTTTCTAAGCTGAAAGACAATATATTGCTATGTTGTATATCGAAGAATGGCAGAACGAAAAAAGGGCTGATAAAGGCGAGAAGCCATAGCCAAGAGGTGCGAGTATTTTCATATGCATTCTGGCTAAAATTGTCATGTTTGGGTGGAACTGTTTCGGTGATATTTGGCTTTTGGCTGCGTAATTGATTTGACGATAAAACTAAACCGATAATTGCAGCGCATAAAATCACCAAAACTTGATTTAGAGAAAATTGAAAGAAATAAATAAAAAATGCAGCTAAAAGCATGACTAGATACTGAAATTTTGTTTTACAGAAGCTTCGCATCATTTGCCAAAATGCCCATGTAACCACAGCAAGGACAATCAACTGAATAACATGAAAGAACTGTGTTGAGAGTTGATCGCTAAGTTTTAAGCTTAAAATCGCCGCGGCACACATCAGCAGGGCGGATGGTAAAGTAAAGCCTAACCACGCCAAACAAGCACCTTGATAGCGGTTGAGTTGAAATCCAATCGCCATGCCGAGCTGGCTACTGGTTGGGCCTGGAAGGACTTGAGTCAAGGCAAGCAAATGCGCATATTCATGCTCCGTTATCCATTTTTCTTGTTTCACAAAATATTGAAAAAACAACACTAAATGCGCAGCAGGTCCACCAAATGCAATACACCCTAATCTTAAAAAGGTGAGAAAGATGACAAGGTTTCGTTGTGGTATGGACTGGCTCATGCGTTACCAATATTAAAAATCGAAATAAGGTTATGAATTTCTAAAGGATAAAATCTTGAATGTTAAAAGATCTTAAAGGCTGATTATTGCAGGAGTATGTAAATCCTGCTTCAAAAATATTTTGAAGTGCTTAGCAGGGAAAAAGATAATTGGACGAAGTGACATAGTGCTGTCCCACATGCACATGGCGTCGGTTTCCGCCGCTGATTAGCATCAGCACATACACATAAAAAATTGTCTAAAAATGACTTCTCCAAAATCAGACACCTTATCAGAAATTTTGAGCGCTTTATTGAAGTGGTTGATGAGTGGCATTGCATCGTTACTTTCAATCATGGCATTTGCAGATGATCAGCTACTTGCTTCACAAGCATTAGCAAGTTATACAGATCAAAACAGTTGGCAGGGCATTCAGCACTATCTACCCAAAGAATACCATTTAACAGAAACGCAGCGACCCAAAGAAGAGTGGTGGAGTTGGCAGGGTCATACTGTTCACTTAGATACTTATCGGAATCCACAGGCAAAAGTGAAGGTGATTCTGTTTCATGGTGTGGGAACAAATGGTCGACAAATGTCGATGATTTTGGGTCATCCTTTGGCACAACGTGGCTATGAAACTATCGCTATTGATATGCCCGGTTATGGCCTCACCCAAGTCAAAAAGGGCTCAAAAATTCGTTATGATGATTGGGTTCAAGCAGGTAATGACCTCATTGAAGCCGAGCTACAAAAAGATCATCGTCCTATCGTTTTGTATGGGCTTAGTGCAGGTGGTATGTTGACCTATCACGTGGCGGCAAAAAATAAAAAGGTGAAAGGTATCGTCGGTATGACCTTTCTAGACACTTCAAATAAAACTGTGCGTGATCAAGTCTCTTTGAATAAATTTATGAGCCGCGTGGGCAGCCCACTGGCTCATGTGACAGCACATACACCATTTTCAGCATTGCCAATGCCGATGCGGTGGGTAAGTAAAATGCATCGCTTGGTGAATAATGACGCAGCATTGCAGGTCTTTTTAAAAGATAAAACGTCAGCTGGGAATAGTGTATCGGTTAAATTTCTAGATTCGTATTTATATTATAAAAATGACACGCCACCGGAGCAGTTTGATGTCTGCCCAATTTTACTAACGCAGCCTGAACAAGACCGCTGGACGCCTTTGGCTTTAAGTCAGCCATTTTTAGCACGGATTCACCAAGTTCCAGTCGATGTCGTGCTGTTGAAAAATGCAGGACATTATCCTTTGGAACAGCCGGGACTTAAGCAAATGGTCAATGCAATAGATGCGTTTTATCAAAAAGTCACGCAATAATCTGTTGAAAGCGTGATGCGTAATTCATACCAACATAGATATAAAAAAACCGCCAGAAGGCGGTTTTTTTTATTGGGACTTTATCGTGGAAATATTTAAGCAAAATGACCATGTTGAAAATCATAAAATGCCTGACGTATTTCATCTTCAGTATTCATGACGAATGGTCCATGTGCCGCAATCGGTTCATTTAAAGCTTCGCCACTTAAAATAAGCAGTTTGGTTGCTTCAAAAGATTTAAGTTTCAAGGACGATACTTGGTCACTCACATATAAAGTCTGTTTCGCATCAAAGCGTTGACCTTCAATTTCGATCGCCCCACTTAATACAAAAATCATGTTATTCCACTGTGGGTTGAATGAAAATTCCTGTTCAGCATTTGCATTCAAGCGCACATCCAATACATTCATCGGGCTAAAGGTTTCAGCGGCGCCCAATGTATCTTCAAATTGGCCAGCAATGACGCGTACCACGCCTGCATTTTGTGCAAGCTTTACTTCAGCAATATTGGCTGTTGTCAGTTCTTGATAGCGAGGTTCAGTCATTTTGGCATGACTAGGTAAATTGACCCAAAGTTGTACCATGTCTAAATTTCCGCCAGTTTTGGCAAAATCTTTAGAATGGTGTTCTTCATGCATAATGCCTCGACCCGCAGTCATCCATTGCACTTCGTCTTTGGCAATGCTGCCGTGATTTCCTTTAGAGTCAAAATGCTCCAATTCACCTTCATAAACAATGGTCACTGTTTCAAAGCCACGGTGTGGATGTGATCCAACACCACGTTGATGGTGACTTGGAGAGAAATGATATTGGCCGGTATAGCCCATAACGAGGAATGGACTGGTTTGATTGCCCATTTCTTGCATAGGGAGCATAGAGTTTGTTGGGAAGCCATCGCCCACCCAAGTCCTACGATCACTATGATAAACACGTTTGATTGAATTCATAATTCAGCCCTCAATTTAATGCTTCTGTGATCTATTATTGAGGTATAGTGAGGGAATGACAGGGCGAAAAACTCAACAGATTATTCTAAAAATGAAACAATCATGCAAAATTTAAATGACTATTACTACTTCGTGCAAGTGGTGAAATACCAAGGTTATACCAAAGCCAGTGAAGCATTGGGTATTACAAAGTCTAAACTATCACGCCGTATTACAGAATTAGAGACCCGTTTGGGTGTACGTCTGATTCAACGTAATACGCGAAAATTTACTGTGACTGAAATAGGACAACAGTTCTATTTACACTGCTTAAAAATTTTAGAGGAAGTCAGCGAAACGGAAAACTTTGTGCTCAGTACGTTGAACGATCAACTCTGTGGCCAAATTAAAATCTCTTGTCCTGTGGCTTTGGTGGAAATGCCTGTTGCAAAAATGGTCACCGATTTTATGCAGCAATATCCTGAGGTCAGTGTGCATCTCATGGCGACCAATCATCGGGTTGATGTCATTGAGGAAGGCGTAGATTTAGCAATTCGTGTTCGTAATATGCCTTTAATGGATAGTGATTTGATCGTTCGAGATTTAGATGCTTGGGATCATGTTTTGGTGGCATCGCCACAACTTTTCTTCGAGCGTGAAATACCACAGCAATTGGCTGAGATTCAAAATTTTCCGTGTATTGGTTTTGATCGGCCTAAACATTTTTGGGATTTCCGACATCGTGAAAAAAGTGAAACTCAACAAATTGAATTTCATCCACGCTTAAGAACTGACAGTTTTAGTGCGATGATTTCTGCTGCTCTTTCTGGCGTGGGAATCGCTTCTTTGCCCAAAGTGTTTGTACGTGATGCTTTAAAAAGTGGTGAGTTAATTGAACTGTTTCCTGAATGGCAATTGCCGCAAGGGGCAATCCATGTTGCATACGCGACACGACAAGGCATGCTGCCGGGTGTGCGTGCGATGTTAGATCATTTAATTTCAGGTTTTAAGGCATTAGATATAGATCATCCGTAATTTGAGCAGTGTTCTTATTGTTTTAAAATTTTAATTATTTGGAGTTATTGCTTAAACACGGATTTTACTGGGTTATTTATTTTTTATTGTTGGCATGAAGTTCAACATTAGTATGGTCGTCCTCCTGCTAGGCTAATTCGCTTTAATAAGCGGCGTTGGTCTGAAGGGAAAGGGCGGCGTGAGTGTAAAGTGGCTTGGTTATCCCAAAATACAATGTCACCTTCTTCCCATTGATGTTCATATCGAAACTCAGGTTTCAATAAATGTTCACGTAAGGATGCAATCAATTCACTGCCTGACTGATCATCGTAGTGAACCAATTCCACTTCAGATCGTTCATTTAACCACAGACCTTTACGGCCACTTTCTGGATGGGTACGTACAAGCGGATGTGGATAGGCATGTCCAACAATCGGTTGGTCTTTGAAACGGTAAAGAGGTGTAGCGCCATATCCCGTTGTGCCTTTATTATTTTTGGCACGGACAAATGGGTTATAGGTAATGAGTTGAAGTTGGTCTAAATGTTTTTGTGTCGCTTCATCTAAAGCTTCATAGGCTTTAATGGTGTTATACCATGAGGTTTGTCCACCGTCTTGCGGTAGTTCAATGGCATAGAGTAATGAGCCAAAAGATGGCAGCGGAGTCCACTGATGATCTGCATGCGCAGCCAATTCACCATGTCCAGTATAGTCACCTTTGCCGACTGCATTTGAAACGGGTACCACGTCTGGTGGTGTACCGGTATCATCTTGTGACGCTAGCACAGGAATATCTGCACCAGGACGGAAAATTGAACCGAAGTAGCTTGCAAACGCGAGATACTGTAAATCATCTAGACTTTGATGTTTAAAAATTAAAATCAAGTGTTCTGCCAGTGCTTGTTTTAAACGGTAGATGGTTTCCCCAGACTGTGCTTTACGCGCATCTAAACCATAAACCACAGCCCCCAAAGCTTGGTCATGTTGCGCTTCAATACGAATTTCATTGCCATCTTGAAATTGTTCTGCTTGATGCCAACGTGGAGCATCATGGATGGCTTGCGAAAGTTGAGTTAATGCAGTCATTTCATAAGTTCTCAAATTGTTCTTTATTGAGACTTAATCTATGGAAGAAAGCACAGGATGGAAAATTAAAAAATAAGCTAAGTTTATGAAAAAACGTATTATTAATACTAATATGCTGAAAATGCAGCTTTTATTGAATCATGTAGTAAATAGCTAAAAAACTGCTGTTGTAGTGTTGATAAAACAGCAGTTTGAATTGGAATTAAGGTTTCTATGCGTCTTTAATGTGCACAAAACGCTTGGTTAAAGTATTCGAATAATTCAGGCGTTTGGCTCCATAAGCCGATGGATAAAGCCAACAAGGCCAGAATACTGATAGCAATACTGAGTCGGAACCATAATGTTGAATTAGTCATGAATGACACTTTCCTCATTAACCATGAAATGTACCAATACCCCAAAAATACTCAGGACAATCGAAAAAATCCAAATGGCATCATAGTTACCGGTCATATCGTGGTTCACACCACCCAACCAGCCACCAAAAAATGAACCGACTTGGTGTGTAAAGAACACGATACCGCTGAGCATACTGAGATATTTAACGCCAAACATATTGGCCACAATACCGTTGGTGAGTGGTACGGTAGAAAGCCATAATAGTCCCATAATGACGCCAAATGCATAGATTGTCCATGTGCTTAAAGGCAGCAAAAGAAAGGAAATAATGGCAATGCCACGTAAACCATACAGTCCCATCAACAGCTTTGGTTTGGAATATTTGCCACCGAGCCAACCAGCTGTGTAGGTGCCGACAATATTAAATAGTCCAACGAGCGCGAGGAAAATAGTGCCCGTAGTGGCATTAAAGCCATGATCGATTAAATATCCCGGAAGATGGATGCCAATAAACACCACTTGGAAGCCACAGACAAAGAAACCGAGTGCTAGAAACCAAAAGGGTTTATGCTCCCAAGCCAATTGCAAAATTTGTTTAAAAGTCAGAGAGGCTTCATGCGTATTAGTTGCATTTGGTGCAACATACATTGGTGCTTTTAGCATCCAAGCTAAAGGAATAATAAGCGCAATTAAAATGGCGCTGACCACCAAAGCCGAAGACCAACCCAATTTTTGCAATAGCAGTAATGTAGAGGGCAGCATAATGAACTGACCAAAAGAACCTGCTGCACTGGCAATACCCATGGCTAAACTACGTTTGTCTGGATGCGCTGCACGTCCTACGGCAGAAAGTAATACTGGAAATGATGTGGCTGAGAGAGCCAAACCCAGGATTAAACCTGCGCTTAAATTAAGAAGTAAACCGGTAGAGCTGATGGCCATGAGTAATAGCCCTAGGGCATATAATGCACCCCCGACGGCGACCACGATCTTACTGCCATATTTATCTGCAAAAGCCCCAGTAATTGGCTGTACAGCACCCCAAATTAAGTTTTGCATGGCAATGGCAAGGCTAAAAACGTTATGTCCCCAACCAAATTCATCACTCATCGGCACGAGATAGAGGCCAAATGCATGACGCACCCCTAAAGACAATGCCAAAATAATAGCACTGCCAATGAGCATGTAAATCAGGGGCTTTGAGAAACGAGTATCAGACATACAGCAGGCTACATTCTTTAAATTTAATCCAATGGTATTCGAATAAACGCAGAGTTGCGATTAAATTTAATTCACCAAACAATAAATTTTTTTTATAGGTAACTATGGATGAATAAAGGAAATTGACACAGCAGAAATTCAAAAGTGTCTAAATGAGATTGAAAAGATATCTCAGAATAAAAGACCATATGTAGCCTAATAAAAAAGACGGCTGTAGCCGTCTTTTTATATTTAGGTTATTAATTAGAAACGCATACCGATACCTGCATACGCAAGAATTGGATTTACTTCAATATCGGCTTTAGATTTGATCAGTTCACCATGTGTCGCATCTGTAACGGTAATGGTGGTTTCATTCTGTAGGTGTGCATAGCTGACAGAACCTACAGCAAACCATTTGTCGTTGAAGTCATAAGTAAAACCAGCTGTCACAACAGGAGCAAAAGCATCAGAAGCTTCTAACTCAACTTTTGGCTTAGCTTTACTTGGTTTACCGTCAAGTGCGGCACCAGCATTGCCTTCTTTAATATTGGCAATCATATGTCCAGCAGCAATCAGGTCTTTTTCTGTACGTGGATTAATTTCTAGTTCATTAAAGTATGCATACATTACGCCTAGACCCACATAGGGACGGAATTTATTGACGCCAGTTTTACCGAAGTGATATTGGATTTCTGCAGCGGGGGTCCATGCACGAGCAGATGCCGCTGGGCCGTAGGCTTCTAAATCTGTAATCAGCAAACTATTCTTCATTGCGATTTCAGGTAGGTCGATAATACCTAACTCAGGTGTCGCAATAGCTGCAAATGGCGCATAAATTTTTCCTTTGCCGTTTAGGTCTACCTCAGGTGGGATACCGGCTTTCATTTCTAAAGAAATGTTATCAGTAAAGAAATAGTTGGTCATGATGCCTAGTGTGGTTACATCATCGGCTTCAAGGCCAGTACCTTGGTTATCCCAACTTTGTAGGCCATTAATTTCAGCAGTACCGCTTAGCCCTGCTGGTAAGGTACTCGTACCTAATTTATCGAGCAAACCGACAAACCAAGTAGAAATGTTTGGATCCATAGCAGGATCCATATTGGCTTTTACTGCGTCAATTGAAATATCACCAACTTTGGCTGTTTCACCATTTTTTACTGATGTATCAACATGGAATGGTTGTGCTTTACCTTGTGGCATAACATGTAAGGCACCAACAGAGACAGAAAAACGTTTGAAGCCATCGCCATCTTTTAAACTAAAATATGGTGAGTCTGCATGACTGAGCATAGGTAGGGCTGCCATAGAAGCAGCAATGCACAATACACTTTTTTTCATTTGAAAGGACTCCATGTCCGTAAATTGATAATAATTTTTCTAAGTGCCCATTATTCAAAATTAGTGCGTAAAAAATGTTATAGAAAACAACAGTAAAGGTAATAGTCCTGTAACATTTTTGATGATTTGTATTATTTGAAGGCTTTAATTAGGTATTTGTGTAAAAAAATCGAACATTTTTGAAATTTAGAAATGGTTCTATCTATTTGTAAATACTCAATATTTATTGACATAAATGACAGTGCTTTGGTTGATTTGGGTCAATAAATTAGTTTAAAACGACCATATTTAAAGCAGTTTTTTGTGCTGTTGTCCTCTATAGATATAAAAATTCATAGCTAATTATGGAGTCTTTATATGTCAATCGAGGCTAATCACTCAAAGCCTTTTACACCAAAACCATTTTTTTTGTACAATAGCGCCAGATTCAATTGAGTTATTCGTATGAGTACGCAAAACCCTCCCAAGAAAAAGGCTTTAGTTAATTTGCCTTTTCCGATTAAAAAAGCTGAAGATAATGCTTCGGATGAAATCTTTGAAGATATGCGTCCAAAACCTCAGCGTTATGCTGACCGTACTTGGATGCCACCACGCGGTACACGTCGTTCGATGGGTAAGCGTTAAGAGATTTAAATAAAAAAGCCATGATTAAAACCATGGCTTTTTTATTGCAAATTATTGATGTTAATTGCGTATTTCAGACTGAATTCTTCGGTCTTTATTGAGATAATACTTTTTCTTCTGACGATACATGTCCAAATCGGCACGTTTAAGCATATCGTCCATCCGCTCATTCAGCTCATTGGTGGCAGAACCAATCGAGATACTCATCGGTTGATTAGAATAAAATTGGTTATCGACCAATAACAACTCATTCAAACTTTGTAAGCAGTTTTGCAGCGCTGCATCATCTGCACCAGGTAATAGAATGACAAATTCATCACCGCCAATGCGCGAAGCAGAATAGGCGTATGCTGAATAAGTTGGTTTAAAATGTTGCCCAGACGTCTGAGGATACTGTCACCAGCATCATGCCCAATACTGTCATTGAGTTCTTTTAGTCCATTTAAATCAATAAAAATACAAGAAACAGGACGTAATTGATTGCGTTCGAGACGATTGAGTTCTGCGATATAAAATGAACGGTTATAGAGCTTGGTCAGAACGTCATGCTTACCTAAATATTCAAGATAATTTTCAGCCTTTTTACGTGCGGTAATATCAGTCAGCGCAACCTGCACAGTGCTCCAGTCATCGAGATAATCGGGAAATACGGTAAATTGCAATAAGACATGGCGAATACTGCCATCAAGTGCATAATTTACGGCTTCACGTTGATGATGTAGATTGCCATTCCAAAGTTCAATCAACTGTTCTTTAAAGGTTTGCAGCATTTCTTTGGTAAAAACTTTATGTACATTTTTGAGCAATATTTCTTTGTTCGGAGCGCCAAATAAATCAAGCGTGGCTTGATTGACGTCAACGATCAGTATTTCTTTAATGCACTCTTGTACAAAATCGGGATGAACATCCAAAAAAGTGACAAAGTCTTCAATTTCTAAAGCGCGTAGCTGATCTAATTTGATTTTAATCCGGCTAAAATCTTCGACCCAAAGTGAGGTTGGAGAATAATGAAAACGCGCTTCTGCCAAATGACGACTTTGTTCTTGTAAACGGCAAGCTTCAGTATAAGAGGTGATATCTTCAGTCGTAATTAAAACGGCAGATAAATCCTGCTCATGACTCGGTAGCACGATGCCTTTGAGTTGAATGTCTAGGCGTTGTCCATTGAGCGTATAGTTCACGGCAGAATGGGAAAAATGTGTTTCACCATTCCATAATGCAACCAATTCTCTAATGTGTGTTTGACACATCTCCGCCTGAAAAACTAAATCAAGGTTTTGACATAAATGTTCAAAGTCACGTGCTTGATAAAGTTCCAACGTTTTTGCGTTGACCTGTAAGAGTTTTATTTTTCTCGCACATTGCAGAATACGTGATTCATCTTGTTGAAGAAAAGTGGAGAGATCCTGCACACCTTGCTGACGCCAGAGATCAAATTGTTTTTTGACTTCACTGTAATCTTCAAGCCACATGGCAATGGGGGATAGCTCAAAAAAAGGAGAATCTAGCATGTCTATTTTATGTGCTCGTCATTCTTTATGATAATGTCAGCAAGTAGTATAAGACGAAAAAAATGATATTAAAATAATGTGATATGTAAAATAAGTTTTATTTTTAATGTGACTTAAGTCGCTAAAAACCATTAGTCAACCGTAGAAAAAAAGCCAATATGGACATTGGCTTTTTGGGTGTTTCAAATGTGGTAAAAAGAGCCTTTAGCGGCTGGCTTTACGGGCTTTATTTTCAGGCTTTGGTGCAGCAATTTCACGTTCAGCTTTCCAAACATCGATGAAATCTTTTTCATTGATATTGTACAGTTCAAGTAGGGCTAAAATAACGCCGCCAAACATCATCGGGCCTTCAGAATTACTTTGAAACTCAAATATTTTCCCATTCAGGGCATGCAAAATATCTTCAATTTCAAAAATACGGTCACGACCATTACTGTCTGTCGGGTACATTTGGGTATTCAGGACAATTTTCGCAAGACTTTTTTCATTATCGGTTAAGGCTAGCACATCAACCAATTCATCTGTTGAAGGTGCGAAAATAACCGAATCTCGATAAATCGTATGTAAAAGTTTCGAGGTCAGTTTTGGTAATGCTTTTTCAACGAATGGACGGAAAGAAATCGGGAAAATCACATTGCTTGAAATGCCCTTAAACATTGGGGCAATTTCTTCAACTTTATAGCCAGCGACACCACAACCGATCGAAGTAATGAAGTATTTAGTCTTCGGATGATTCTTGGTATAGATTTTAAAATCATCGACATAGTGTTGAATTTGCGACAATGGCATTTGTTGTAAATGCTCATTCATGGTTGGAATAGCAAAACTTTGACCTGCCCATCCACGACCAATACCATTCATTGCACCAAAATGCTCTAGTGCGGTACGCGCTGCACCGCCAGCATGTTGACCTGCCATATTGCTGCCAAAAACAAAAATGGTATCTTCAGCTAAGTTTTTAACAATACTTTCGTCATGATATTGGTAAGTCATAAAGTTTGATCTGTGGCGTCCTTTTGTTCATGTTGCAGGTGAAATTTAGCTAGGTCAAGTATCTATCTGGGTTAAATGAACGCTTTATCTATGAGTTTTTTAGCCTAAAGAGTTTCTTCGAAAAAAATTGGCACAATCAGGCGCTTTATATTTTTTGAAGTTGATGACAAAGTATAGAAACACATACTCAGTAAAGTTTCTTCTGTCTGTAAGAGACTTTGGCTTTTTACATAAATTTAGCGTTGTTTTGTGCAACTTTGCCCTCATAATAAAGCCCTATAAAAACTGTTGAAGAAGAGTGTGATGCAGGAACAGCCTTTTGAACTGGTAACACAATATCAGCCCGCAGGTGATCAGCCTCAAGCGATTGAGAAATTGGTCAAGGGGATTGAGAAAGGAATGCATGACCAGTTGCTCTTAGGGGTAACAGGTTCGGGTAAAACCTATACCATGGCAAATGTGATCGCTCGCACGCAACGTCCAACGATTATTATGGCGCATAACAAAACTTTGGCTGCGCAGCTTTATGGTGAGTTTAAAGCCTTCTTTCCGCATAATGCTGTGGAATATTTCGTCAGTTATTATGACTATTATCAGCCCGAAGCCTATGTGCCATCTTCAGATACCTTTATTGAAAAAGACTCATCGATTAATGATCACATTGACCAAATGCGTCTTTCGGCAACCCGAGCATTATTAGAACGACGTGATGCAATTATTGTAGCGTCGGTTTCTGCCATTTATGGTCTGGGTGACCCGAATGCCTATATGAGTATGCTTTTGCATATTGTGGAAGGGGATCGAATCAGCCGTGATGACATCATCCGTCGGCTGGTGGAAATGCAATACACCCGCAATGAACTCGAATTCCTACGCGGCACATACCGTATCCGTGGTGAAATTATTGATATTTTCCCTGCGGAATCGGATCAAAATGCCATTCGTATCGAATTGTTTGATGACGAAGTTGATTCAGTTCGATGGTTTGATCCCTTGACGGGCAAGTTGGTCCGTAAAGTGCCACGTATTACGATTTATCCAAAGAGCCATTATGTGACGCCTAAAGATAATTTACAGCGTGCAATTGGGACTATTCGTGAAGAACTCACAGACCGACTGGGGTTCTTTCGTGCAAATGATAAATTACTCGAAGCTCAACGTATCGAACAGCGCACACGTTATGACTTAGAGATGATGCAGCAGCTTGGCTATACCAACGGTATTGAAAACTACTCACGGCACTTGTCAGGTCGACCATCAGGTGAAGCACCACCGACTTTGTTTGATTATGTACCTGATGATGCCTTATTGATCATCGATGAATCGCACGTTACCGTACCGCAAATTGGGGCTATGTATAAAGGTGACCGTTCACGTAAAGAAAATTTGGTCAATTACGGTTTTCGTTTACCAAGTGCGCTTGATAACCGCCCAATGAAATTTGAAGAATGGGAGCGGATTATTCCTTCGACCATTTATGTCAGTGCAACGCCTGCACATTATGAAATGGAAAAGTCTGAACAAGTCGTTGAGCAAGTGGTTCGACCCACAGGTTTGGTCGACCCTGAAATTGAAATTCGTCCAGTGTTAACGCAAGTGGATGATGTATTGTCAGAAATTAATAATCGTAAAAACTTAAATGAGCGTGTATTGGTTACGACATTAACCAAACGTATGGCAGAAGATTTAACTTCATATCTGAAAGAATATGGTATTAAGGTAGCTTATTTACATTCTGATATTGACACTGTTGAGCGCACTAAAATTATCCATGAATTGCGTTCGGGTGTATACGATGCAATTGTTGGGATTAACTTACTGCGCGAAGGCTTAGATATGCCAGAAGTGTCTCTAGTCGCCATTTTAGATGCAGACAAAGAAGGCTTCTTACGTTCTGAGCGTTCTTTGATTCAAACCATCGGTCGTGCAGCGCGTAACTTAAATGGTAAAGCGATTTTATATGCAGATCGTATGACCGACTCCATGCAAAAAGCCATTGATGAAACGGATCGTCGTCGTAATTTACAGATTGCATTTAACCTTGAGCATGGCATTACGCCACGCAGTGCAGTGCGTCAAAACGTCAATGATATTGATACTGGTGAAGTGCTGACAGATGATGAAATCGATGCAAAAATTTCAGATCAGTCCAAAGCATTAACTGCAGATGAACGTCATTTGATGTCTGATCCAAAACTTTTAGCAAAACATATGAACAAGCTGGAAAAAGAAATGCTGAAAGCATCGAAAGATTTGCAGTTTGAACAAGCTGCTCGATTACGCGATGAAATCTTGCGTTTAAAAGCACAGATGATTTCATAATTTTGTTAGACAAGATGCGGAATATTGTTTGAATGACATACATAATTCAGACAAGAAAATGATTTTTAGAGCAATTTTTTCCGCTAGAGTAAAAACACGAGAGAAAGAATTACTTAATGTTCATCGAATGTTTTGCATCGAAATGAGGCATAAAAATGACAACAACGAATCTTCCGAAAGCTGGTTTTAAACTCGCAAAAATTGCACTTGGTGCAGCAGTGTTAATTGGTTTGGGTGCAGCCACAATGGCCTATGCACAGACGAAACCGTTACAGACTGTGGAAAAAGTCGAGCTCGATCGTTATTTAGGTATGTGGTATGAAGTAGCTCGTAAGCCTATGGTTTTTCAAAAAAGCTGTGACCGTGATGTGATTGCGGTTTACACGCTAAATGAAAATGGCAACATTAATGTAAATAATCGCTGTGTATCTAAAGATGGTACCAAGAAGCAATCAATAGGCGAGGCATTTGTACAAAATGCACCGTTTAACACGAAATTAAAAGTTAGTTTCTTACCAGAAGCCATTCGTTGGTTGCCTGTGGGGCGTGGTGATTATTGGGTACTCAAAGCCGATGAAGACTATCAAACAGTTTTGGTGGGTGAGCCACGTCGTAAATATATGTGGGTTCTTTCTCGTTCGGCTCATCCAGATCAGGAAGTGATTCAGGAATATTTAAATTATGCGCAATCTGTTGGTTATGATTTATCAGATATTATTCATACCAAGCAGACAGTGAAACCTAAAACCTAAATATTTGAACAAATGCTAAAAAACCATGCCTGTGCATGGTTTTTTATTTGCTAGAATGTCTCTGCGAAAAGCTTGATTGATCAAGCAAAATATCAAATTTATGGTGTATTTTGGACTGGAGTGGAAGATGTATAAAGGCGTTGCATTGTCTGTATTGGCATCGGTCACTTTTGGTATTTTGTATTTCTTTACCATCTTTTTAAAACCTCTAGATAGCGAGCAAACTTTTGCATGGCGCATGTTGGCGACCTTGCCATTTTTAACCTTATTTATGTGGTGGATGAAAGATTTAAACAAAGTCAGTGAAATTTTTTGGCGTGTGGTCAAGCAACCGATCTTTCTCATTTGGTTAATCATTAGTTCATTTTTATGTACTACACAGCTTTGGTTGTTTTTGTGGGGACCAATTAATGGCCGAGGGCTAGAAGTATCTTTAGGGTATTTTCTATTGCCCTTAGTGATGGTTCTGGTTGGATGTGTACTGTATAAAGAAAAGCTGTCTAAATGGCAGATGGCTGCCGTGGCATTGGCAATTTTAGGGGTCGGCCACGAAATTTGGCGTATTGGCAGTATCGCGTGGGAAACTGTCTATGTCGCTGTGGCTTATCCGATTTATTTCTTTTTACGTCGTACCTTTAAAACCGATCATTTAGGTGGTTTTTGGTGGGATCTTTGCTTAATTTTGCCTGTAGCCTTTTATTTAGGATTTATTCATAGCGATAGTTTAGCGCTGATGTCGTTATTCCCGTATCTGATTTTGGCGGTTTTAGGACTGGGTTTTCTGAGTGCGCTTGGCTTAGGTAGCTATATGTTGGCGAGTCGTTATTTGCCATTTGTGATTTTTGGTTTGTTGAGTTATTTAGAACCCGTGTTGTTAGCTTTTGCATCCATCGCATTGGGGGAGCGAGTAGAAGCCGAAGAATGGCTGACCTATATTCCAATTTGGGGTGCGGTATTGTTATTAGTGATAGAAGGTGTCTTGCATCTGTTTAAACAAAAGCAAAATGAACGTGCGCTAGCAAAAAATGTAAAAGCGTTAAATGATCGAATCGATTCTTAGACTGAAAATGCTGGTACGATAAATTGATCAGTTTACAATTAATGCTTGCTGTTTTTTAATAAAATCTTAAACTTAGAAAACTAAAACACGCCATGATTCAATTTATTGTTTAGGAAGAACAGCATTGAATGATGGTGTACAAAAATATTTATTTTAGATAAAAATAAACTGAAATCGATAAAAGATCGATTAAAGAACCAAGATACAGGAAGCAGTCAGTGGTTGTCCCATTTCATCAAAGCGCTAAACTTTTACAGCTAGAGCCTGTGTTGGATCAGCATTGGCGGAGTATTGTATCTGAAGTATGCACTGATCTTGATCAATCCAATTTAGCACAGATACAGCAGGTGTTATCGCAAAAAGGTATTCGTTGGGAGTCTTCATCACAGTCGTATCAAAGAGATGCACCGATGAATTTGGGCATGCTGATGAAAGTACTAAAATATGATGTCATGCGTGAGCATGCACAGTATTTGGCAACACAGCTCGAAGAACTTCGAATATTGACAATGAGTAATCAAATTGCGCGAAAATTAGAAGAAAACCTACTCTATATCAATAAAATAGATGCAGAAGAAGATTTTGAATTACAGTATGAAAAAAACGTATTACATCGGCATTTCATTTTAAATGCCGCACAAATCATTCGTGAAATGGATTTGCTTGCGCCGAGTGATGCACGTGAACTCACTGCCCAGCAAGTCAAAATTTTCTTGATCGAAATTTTCTTAAAGTCACATCTATTGGGGCAAGTTTTTGATGCCACTATCCCAAAATCATCTGAGGTTTGGCAACATCCGATTTTTAAATATTATTTAAAGTGTGAACAAAAAACGCGATATTTACAAATTGTACAAACATCTGAGTTTATTTATATTTTGTCGCCTGATTTAGATTGGACGACGCAGTATTCAGCAACTCGGTTTTTATCGACAAAGCATAATGATGCCTTAGCAGACGAAATTTTTAATGGGGTGGCCATAGATTTAAATACTGCTTTAGAGAATCAGCAGATCGAACAATTAAAATTTCGAGTCTCAAAGTTGGCATCCATTGCAGGTTTTATACATTTAGATCTACAAAATTTAATGCAGCAATTACATACACGGTTAGATAAGCATCTACTTTTGATGCTGCATGTAGAGGATGCCACTCAACAATTGGCGACGGTTTTACCTGCTTTTGAGCAGCAGTTCGATGCATTGATTTTGAAGCCATTGCATCAGACTGTTCAATATCAACTGAATGAGCAGATACAGCATGACTTTGTATTTTTCTATAGCATGCAAATATCTCAGAAGCTCATCACGAGTCTAAACGTCTTAAGTAGCTGCCCGAAGTTTGAGGCGAGTTTGGAGTTAAAACGACTGCGACTTCAACTACAGGCTTGGCAGGTGCTTTTGTTGAAACGGCGGACGCACATTTTTCATGTTCAAAACGAAGATGAGTGGGAGTTACATCAACAGCAGTCACAGCAAATTCATACGGCGTTGAAAGCGCTCTTGCAGCCGAACGAGGATCAACAGAAAATCTTTGCTACAGAAGCAACTGTAGAAAATACGGGTGCCCATGGCGCGCATGTTGGATTTTCCAAACGCATGACGAAAACAGGGGATTATGAAAGCCTTGAAGCCGATACTTTAAAAGCGCAGCAGCAAAAAAAGCGCCAGACTTATATTCAGGTTTTAATGCTGCTGAAGGAACATGCGCCACAGCTCGTCAATCTTGATTTTGAGCCATGTGAAAATGCCTTAAAGGTGCAGTCTTTTAGTGATCGGAGATATTTTGCGATTAGTGCTGGAGAGAATGGTTTAAATGCACTACCGAAAATATTAGAGCTGAGTGTAAATTTCTTTGATTTTAATTTGGAAAAGTTTGCTGAGAATCTGAAAAATTAACAGAATTTTAAATATTGATCTGACTTTAAAACTAATGTTAGGCAGTAACATTAGAGGCGTAATTTGATTCAAATAAAAGAACGATACGCGGTAATGTTATCCGCAATTGTCTGATACAGTGTTACTTCTAATAAAAAATGTTTTTGCAATACTTTGAATAAATTGACGGTAGTGAACGAGTTTTGCGGTGAGGAGCATTGTCCGCAAGATGGTTTCCTTACGAAACGTTGTTTCTCATTTTGCCAAATGAGAAACAACGTTTCGTAAGAGTACCTCCAGCTGAAGGCTAAACCCTTTATTGAAACCTCAGATGTAAGACTCCGTCGAATATTCTTAAAAATCATTTAAAAATGTGAAATTATTATTACGAGCTTAACATCAGTAAAAATACAATAAATTGACCAAAATAAAAAACACCACAATTTGAAAAATATAAATATTCGTGCATCTTTGAGCTAAATATGCAGAGATCTGGTTGATAAAACTACATTTGAAATTTTGTGACAAAAATCTGCGAAAAAGCCAGTTTTTCAACTTTCGGCTATAAAATCATAATACTAATCATGATTATTTTGAAAATTGATAGTGAATATATAACAAAATAACCTTGTCGAAATCTGCTTTTAGATTCATTAATTTTCAGTTTTCCATTACAATTGTGGGGTTTTGAAATTTATGCTTAGATTTACAATTAATTAGAGGACGTATCTGTGAGCAAAGACACTATCGTTGCCCTACATGCAGAGCACCAAGGTCGCTGGAAAAACCGTGAAGAAATCGCGGAACGTATGATTGCCCTAGTGGGTCAGTTATATCGTGAAAAAAACATCGTAGCTACAGTATACGGTCGTTCTTTAATTAACCGTTCGGTTATCCAAATTCTTAAAGCGCATCGTCGTACTCGCGTACTTGACGTTGAACTTTCAGTTGTGAACACTTTCCCAATTCTTGAAGCTTTGGCAAAAATCGAAAACATCGGTACTGCTGAAATTGATCTTGGCAAACTTGCTGTTGAGTTCAAAGAAAAAGGCGGTGATGTTGACGCATTCGTTGCTGACGCTGTGAAATCACTTGAAGGCAATGCAACTAACGTTGAAAACCGTGATGTTGTTCTTTACGGTTTCGGTCGTATCGGTCGTATCCTTGCACGTTTGATGATCAGCCAATCTGGTCTAGGTCGTGGCCTTAACCTTAAAGCAATCGTTGTTCGTAAATCATCTGACGGTGACTTAGAAAAACGTGCGTCTTTGTTACGTCGTGACTCTATTCATGGTCCATTCGCAGGTACGATTTCTGTTGATGAAGAAAACGAAGCAATCATTGCTAACGGTAACTTCATCAAAGTGATCTATGCGTCTAACCCATCTGAAGTTGATTACACTGCTTACGGTATTAACAATGCACTTGTAATCGATAACACAGGTAAATGGCGTGATTCTGAAGGTCTTGCACAGCACCTTAAATGCGCTGGCGCTGCACGTGTAATTCTAACTGCACCTGGTAAAGGTGACATGAAGAACGTTGTATACGGTGTGAACCAAGCTGACATCCTTGATGAAGATACAATCATCTCTGCTGCAAGCTGTACAACAAACGCGATCACACCAACACTTAAAGTGTTAAATGACAAGTACACAGTGATCAATGGTCACGTTGAAACAGTTCACTCGTTCACAAACGACCAAAACTTGATCGACAACTACCATAAAGCTGACCGTCGTGGTCGTGCTGCTACTTTAAACATGGTAATCACTGAAACTGGTGCTGCTAAAGCGGTTGCGAAAGCACTTCCTGCACTGAAAGGCAAGTTGACTGGTAACTCTGTACGTGTTCCTACACCAAACGTATCTCTTGCAATTCTGAACCTGACTTTAGACAAAGAAGTTGATCGTGATGAAGTAAATGAATACATTCGCCAAATCTCAATCAATTCTAACCTTCAAGGTCAAATCGGTTATACAAACTCGACTGAAGTTGTATCTTCTGACTTTATCGGTTCTCGTACTGCAGGTGTATTCGACGCTCAAGCGACCATCACTTCAGGCAACCGTTTAACTTGCTACGTTTGGTATGATAACGAAGTAGGTTATAGCTGCCAGGTACTTCGCATTGCTGAACAAATGGGCGGCGTAAGCTATCCAAAAGTTCCTGCTGAAACAAATGCATAATTTGTAGAAGTCATCTAAAAAAAGAGCCTCTTTTGAGGCTCTTTTTTTATCTAAAGAGTATGGGTTAAAAACTTAAGGCATAGATGACGAATGGATTGATCATAAGCATCAAAAGTTCTTGTTTTTTCTGCCACTGTTAGATGAGTGTGAGTCGTTTATAATGAAAAGCTGACTAAAATGTTCAAGTTTTAAGTTAATGAAATTATTAAAGAATTAAATACAAAAAAATTGCAAACTGGTTTGTATAATGTGTTCAAAATGAGACTGTAAAAAATAAAAAGCAAAAGGAATTTAGTTTGCAAGCAAAGCACATGCTCAGTGGATTGGCATTTATTGTGTTTGCTGCACTCTGTGGTGTACTCATCGCCATTTGGGTGTTTAAGCACTTTAATATTTATATCCCACTAGAAAATCAAAACGTCAATATCGACCTACAAGAGCCATTACAAGCCGAAGTCAAAATTCATGATGCCTTGGATGTGGATGTGACAGGGCGGGTGAATGCTGAAATTCCGATACATGAAAATTTAAATATTCCCTTAACTCAAACGCTGACACCACGGGTGTATTTTGATAATCAAGTCCCGATCAAGACCACGATTCCAGTGCGTGAAACTTTGAAAGTGAATCAAAACCTTCCTGTGAATACCAAAGTGAAAGTCAGAGTCATGGGGCAGGATGTGACATTGCCACTCAAAGGTGATATCCCGATACAATTGGATATTTCAGTAAATATGAATGTGCCTTTGGAGCAAAAAGTACATTTAAAATTTGATGCGCCAGTCAAAACCGTGCTGAAAGAAAACCTGCATATTCCACTCAATGCAAATTTAAAAACCAACATTCCTATTGAAGGTAATTTGAATGTTCCAATTAAAACGGCATTGAAAGCGACAGTGGACGTACAAAATACGTTGCCCGTTCAAATTAAAAAGGGTGAATTGGTGATTCCACTAAAAACAATGCGACTCAATAGAGAGCATGCCAAAACTGAAGCGAAAGCTCAGGAGTAAGCCATGTGGATATTTCAATCGGCGAAGCGTATCATTTTGAGTTTTATCGCAGTTGCATTGTTGGTTGCGGTACTATTTTGGTTGTATTTAAATATTTATGCGTCGATGCAAGTACGTGCAAAAAATGCAGATATTCAATTGTCGCATTCACTACCCACCAAAATTTCCGTTGGCAATTATTTGCAAACGCAGTCCATCGGGACGTTGGATACGCAGATTGCTTTAGATCGGAAGCTGTAACTGCCCTTAAAGGGAAAATATCTGGCAGATTTGCAGTTTAGTGTAGAGGTTCCGATCTCAGTGGATATTGATTATTCCACCAATATTCAAATTAACCAGACGATGCCGCTTGAGGCGACCACAGATTTGGTGATTAAAAATAAACTTGTGCCGAAATTTCCCTTAAAAATGGACATTCCTGTCAAGTTAGATGTGCCTTTTCATTTGAAAAGAACCTATAACATTCCTATTCGAATTAATTTTAATGGCCCTGTGTATTTTGAGTTTAATGAAAAAGTTGATTTGCATGTGGTACATCAGTTTGCACCACAGCTAAAACTGAATGACCCGATGACCATGCGAAAAATTGCAACCTTTAATGCCACGATGTACAACGCAGAGCGTAATACCAAGGCAAATTTAGATATGAATATGGATTTGCCGATAAAAAATGTACATCCATAAGCATGATTCAACTCAAAAAAAGCCCGAATCAATTCGGGCTTTTTTGTGGGTTCAATCTTATTTTAAAGCAGCTTCAACAGCACTACGTAGAGAAGTAGTTGGGTGACCGAGTAACTGTTCCAAGTCCTTACGATCACTTTGCATCGCACCGTCAATGCTATTGATATCGGCATCGACGATCACATCTACAAGACCAGCAGGTAATCCAGCTTGTAATAGACCTTGTGTATAGTCTTCTGTAGTTAGATTTTGATAGTGAACATTTTGACCTGAAACTTGCTGTAGGGTTTCAGCAAGCTGTGCCAATGTGAAACTGTCTGAGCTTGCAAGTTCATAGGTTTTATTCTCATGACCAGAGCTTGTAAGTACTTTTGCAGCTGCTTCAGCATAGTCAGCACGGGTCGCTGCATTAATTTTCCCATCCTTTGCTGCACCAAATAAGGTACCTGTTTCCACCACATGTCCTGCAGCAGCAAGATAGTTTTCGACATACCAGTTATTTCGTAAGAAGGTATAGGTTAAACCACTAGCTTGAATCAGACTTTCTGTTTCACGATGTTCTTGAGATAAACCCAATGGTGACGTATCTGCACGTAACAGGCTGGTATAAGCAAGATATGGAACTTTCGCTTCTACTGCAGCATCAATTACGGCTTTGTGTTGTGGAGTACGCCGACCAATTTCATTGGCAGAAATGAGTAATAATTTATCGACACCTTGTAGTGCAGGAACAAGTGTATCTGGTTGATCATAGTCAAAATGACGAAGTTCGATGCCTTGAGCTTGTAGAGATGCTGCTTTTTCTGGTGATCGAACTAAAGCGATGATGTTTTCGGCCGCGGTTTCTTTCAATAAAAATTGAAGGACCAATTGGCCTAGTTGACCTGTTGCACCTGTAATTGCGATTTTCATATTTAAACCCTCTGATTGTTGAATCAATGATCTTGATGGTTGAATCTTAATCTGTTAACTTACTAAATGTAAGTACGTACCAAAAAGTAAGTTAGTGACTTTGAGGAAAGATTTAATGAACACATACGCTACAAGTAAATTATTAGGTCAAGTTTTATCCACGGACTGTCCATCTAGAGAAATATTGGAACATCTCACCAATAAATGGTCAGTATTAGTTTTGCGTTGTTTGACTGAAGGGGTACACCGTTTTAGTGAACTTAAGCAGCGGATCGAAGGGGTGAGCGAAAAGATGCTGGCTCAAACGCTGAAAATGCTCGAGCAAGATGGTTTTATCTTACGGACAGTCTATCCAGTCGTGCCACCCAAAGTTGAATATCAACTGACTTTAATGGGCTCACAGGCTGCAGAAAAGTTAATGCATCTGATTGGTTGGGTTGAACGAACATTGCCTGAAATTATTGAAGCCAAGGAAAATGCACGTAAATAGCTTTCAGAAATGGGGAGTGAAATTCGTTTGCTATTTATCAAAGCTATTTTGATGATGAGCTAAAGATTTTCGAGCGATGTGCGGATTTTCCTAAAAATTTGCATCAGCACCAAGATGAATGAAATTTATAGTATTGCTGAATAATATTGTTCGAGAAATTCTTTAAAATATGGCAGAATAAGCGGTTTTAAAGTTTTTAGAGGATTGGCAAACATGCGCTTTGTTGATGAAGCAGTCATTACCGTAGAGGCTGGCGACGGTGGCAATGGCGTAGCCAGTTTTCGCCGTGAAAAATTCGTACCATTTGGTGGTCCAGATGGTGGTGATGGTGGTCGTGGCGGTAACGTATACGTTCAAGCCGACAACGACACAAGTACCCTAGTAGATTATCGTTATACACGTAAATTCCGTGCAGAACGTGCTAAAAATGGTCGTGGAGCGAACTGCTCAGGCCGTGGCGGTGAAGATACCGTATTGCTCGTTCCAGTGGGCACAACAATTGTAGATACAGAATCTGGCGATATCATCGGCGACTTAGTGGCTGACGGTCAGCGTGTGTTAGTGGCAGCAGGTGGTGAAGGTGGTTTGGGTAATACTCACTTCAAATCTTCAACCAACCGTTCTCCACGTAAATGTACACACGGCTCAAAAGGCGAATATCGTGAAATTCGTCTTGAATTAAAAGTACTCGCAGACGTTGGTTTGTTGGGTATGCCAAATGCAGGTAAATCAACCTTTATCCGTGCAGTTTCAGCAGCAAAACCAAAAGTTGCAGATTATCCATTTACCACTATGGTGCCAAACCTAGGTGTGGTTGATGCCGATAGTCACCGCTCATTTGTAATGGCGGATATTCCGGGTCTAATCGAAGGTGCTGCAGAAGGTGCAGGTCTAGGTATTCGATTCCTGAAACACTTGGCACGTACACGTATTTTATTACACATCGTAGATGTTCAACCGATTGATGGTTCTGACCCTGCGTACAATGCAAAAGCAATTTTGGAAGAGTTGAAAAAATTCTCCCCAACGCTTTCAAAATTACCTGTTGTATTGGTACTCAATAAAGTAGACCAATTGGCGGCTGAAACGCGTGATGAATGGTGTGATCACATTCTCGAAGAGTTGCAGTGGAAAGGCCCTGTATTCAAAACTTCAGGTTTAACATTTGAAGGTACTAAAGACGTTGTGTACTACCTGATGGATCAAATTGAAGAACAGCGCGAACGCGAAACTGAAGATCCTGAATATGCTGCAGAAGTTAAAGCGTTCCGTGATCAGCTTGAAGTTGAAACACGTGAGCAAACGCTTGCTGCGAAAGAAGCATATCGTGAAATGCGTCGTCAACAACGTCTGGCAGGTCAAGGTGAAGACTTTGATGATGAATTTGAAGACGGTGATGATGAGGCAGAATCGTACTACGTACGTTAATTGCTGAATAAGTGTCAAAGCAAACAAGTCTGAGGACAAGATGATAGAAGTGGTAGATGGGCAACGTCAGCTCAAGGGTTGTAAACGTATCGTTGTTAAAATCGGATCATCACTACTCACAGCAAACGGAAAAGGGTTAGATCTGGATGCAATCTCGCATTGGGCGGGACAAATTGCAGAACTACACAATGCAGGGCACGAGATCATTCTTGTGTCTTCCGGTGCTGTGGCTGAAGGGATGGTTCGAATGAATCTGGACAGCCGACCCACAGATCTACCCAGTCTTCAGGCTTGCGCAGCCATTGGACAAATGGGTTTAATACATACTTGGTCAAGCGTTTTAGAACAATGTTCTATTCGTACAGCTCAAGTTTTATTAACCCATGATGATTTGGCTGACCGTCGTCGTTATTTAAACTCTTGTGATGCCTTGCAGCATTTGATTGATTGGCGTGTGATTCCTGTGATCAATGAAAATGACACAGTGTCGACTGACGAAATCCGCTTTGGCGATAACGATACTTTGGCTGCGATGGTGGCTGGACAGGTTCATGCAGACCTTTTGGTGATTCTAACTGACCAAGAAGGCATGTTTGACTCAGACCCTCGTTCCAATCCAGATGCAAAACTGTTCCATACAGTACGTGCAATGGATGAATCATTATTCGATATGGCTGGCGGCGGCGGTAAATTCGGTCGTGGCGGTATGTTGACCAAAGTTCGTGCGGCACGTTTGGCAGCCAAGTCAGGTTGTCCAACAGTGATTGCGAGCGGCGATAGCGACAATGTACTTTCACGTGTGATGGCCGGTGAATTACTCGGTACCTTATTCATTACGGACAATGATCGTGTCACAGCCCATCAACAATGGTTAGCTGCACATTTACAAACAGCTGGTCGTTTAGTGATAGATGATGGTGCAGTCAAAGCCATTCGTGATAATCACCGCAGTTTATTACCTGTCGGTGTGAAAGCAGTTGAAGGGCATTTTGAACGTGGTGATGTGGTGGAATGTGTCGATACACAAGGTCATCGTGTTGCCGTTGGTCGTGTAAACTTCAGTTCACGTTCGGCAGAAATCGTCAAAGGTTTGGCCTCCGATAAAGTTCATCAAGTTTTAGGGGAAGCCCGATCACTTGAAATGATCCATCGCAATCATATGTCAATTTACTAAATTGAAAGATCAAAATCCTGCTTCCGAGCGGGATTTTTTATGGCATGTCATTTGAATATAGCGATAAAAATAGTAATAAGAGGAGAAGAATATGAGCGAAATTCAATATTTAAACATTCAAGATCTAAAAGATGAGCAGGCTCAACTGTGTGAATTATTGGCACAATGCGTGCAAGATGGTGCATCACTGGGTTTTTTAGCTAAAGAATCTAAGTCGCACTATGATGAATATTGGTCTGCTGTGACAAAGGATATTCAAAAGCATAAAACCTTTTTGTGGGCGGCGCTACAAAGCGGTGAAATTGTGGGCACAGTACAATTGGTTCGTGCCACCAAAGCCAATGCACTGCATCCTGCTGAGATTGAAAAACTTATGGTGCATCCAAAGGCACGTCAAAAAGGCATTGCTCATCAACTATTCACACTTGCAGAAGATCAAGCAAAACATTTGAACTTGAAATTACTTGTACTTGATACGCGTACAGGCGATGTCTCTGAAAAGCTATATGAAAAATTTAACTTTATAAAAGCTGGGATCATTCCGCAATTTGCATTGAGCCATACAAGTACAATAGATTCAACGACATTATTTTATAAATTATTAGTTTAAGTTGAAACGGATGGATATTTTAGACAAAAACTCCTGCACAGATGCAGGAGTTTTTCATTAAAGGTTCTTTTGATTAACTCGTTTAGAGAGTTCTTCCGCACTTTCAACTCGTTCAGAATAGCGATCTGTGAGGTAGGCAGATTGACCACGTGTGAGTAGGGTAAATTTATATAATTCCTCCATCACATCGACAATGCGAGTGTAATAGGAGGAAGGTTTCATGCGATCATTTTCATCAAACTCTAAAAATGCTTTCGCAACGGAAGATTGATTTGGAATCGTGATCATCCGCATCCAACGCCCAAGGATGCGCATTTGGTTAACAGCATTAAAAGATTGCGAACCACCACTGACTTGCATTAACGCCAGCGTTTTACCTTGAGTAGCACGAATGGCACCTGCAGCTAAAGGAATCCAATCAATTTGTGCTTTCAATATAGAGCTCATCGCACCATGTCGTTCTGGCGAACACCAAACCATGCCTTCAGACCATGCAAGTAATTCATGTAATTCCTGAACTTTAGGATGGGATGTTTCAGCATCTTCAGGCAGAGGAAGACCTTTAGGATGAAAGATTTTGACTTCTGCACCAAAATGTTCAAGGATTCGACCCGCCTCCAATACCGTTAAACGGCTAAATGAGCGTTCACGGTTAGAGCCATATAGCAGCAGAATGCGTGGCGGATGTTCAAGTGCTTTAGCTTGAACTTGTTCAAAACGCGGTGTTTCAAGTAGATCTAGTTGAATATTGGGGAGCTTCATTTTAGTTCTCTTTATACCATTTTCGTTTTAACCATAGCGATACACTCACTAATGCAATTAGCACAGGGACTTCAACCAATGGGCCAATAATCGTGGTAAATGCAATCGGAGATGCAATACCAAAGGTGGCGATGGCAACAGCGAGGGCAAGTTCAAAATTATTACCCGCTGCGGTAAAGGATATGGCAGTGGTTTTGGCGTAATTATTACCCATCCATTTGCTCATCAAAAAGCTAATGAAAAACATCACCACAAAGTAGATCGTGAGGGGAATGCCAATACGCAGTACATCCATTGGAAGGCTCAAGACATCTGCACCTTTGAGGCTAAACATCACCACAATGGTAAAGAGTAATGCCATTAAACTGATGGGGCTGATTTTGGGTATAAATTGATTTTTATACCAAGCCAGACCTTTTTGTTTTACCAATATGGCACGCGTCAGGAAACCGAGCAGGAAGGGAATACCTAGATACACCAATACTGCATGTGTGATGGTCCAAAAGCTGACTTGGATCACTTGTGCTTCTATACCAAAATAAGGCGGTAAAAAACTCAAAAAGAACCATGCGTAGGTACTAAAAAATGCAATTTGGAAAATACTGTTAAAGGCCACTAAAGCCGCTACGTATTGGTTATCCCCACAAGCGAGATCATTCCAAACCAGAACCATCGCAATGCAACGTGCTAAACCAATCAGAATCAAACCGGTCATGTATTCAGGGTAGTGTTGTAAAAACACGATCGCCAAAATAAACATCAGGCAAGGTGCGATTAACCAATTTTGAACCAGTGATAGGTATAAGGTACGTTTATCTTTAAACACTTCAGGCAGCGCTTTGTAATCCACTTTGGCCAAAGGCGGATACATCATCAGGATTAAACCAATGGCAATCGCAATATTGACATCACCGATATTGAGTTGATTTAAAGCTCTTGAAGCACTTGGAATATAGACGCCAATCGCAATGCCTAGCCCCATTGCGATAAAAATCCATAGCGTTAGATTGCGGTCTAGAAATGACAGTTTTGCAGCAGCCATTATTGGATCTCTGAAATTTTTTGGATTTCTAGGTTGAGTTCTTCACGACTTAATTGCGTAAAATCGAGTGCAAATAAAGCATCTAAACGGCGGTTAATATGCGCCACGGTATCAAGAAATGCTGCAAGTTTTATTTCATCTACAAGCTCTAAATGGGAAGGATCTTCTAAGCCCCAGTGGGCTTTGATGGCAGAGCCTAAGTAAATTGGGCAAGCTTCTTGAGCGGCAGAACCACAGACGGTAATTACCACATCGGGTTGATATTGTTCACATGCTGCGATGGTTTTACTCGACAAACCCTCAGTCGGTAGATTGAGGTTTTGTAGGGTTTTCAAGGTAAACGGGTGGACTTGTCCTGAAGGTTTACTACCTGCGCTATAGGCATGGAAACCTTCAGGGGCACGATGGTTAAAAAGTACTTCGGATAAAATGCTGCGGCAGCTATTGCCAGTACATAGAAATAAAAAATTCATAGCGTTTCACACAATGTTGTAGTGCCTTTCGGAGAGTTTAAATCGAGATTTTTAAATCGTTCTTGGTGACGCATGACATCAAGTATTTGTGTACACCAAGTAGGCAGTGCAGGGTGAATGGAGTAATAGATCCATTGACCTTTGCGTTGATCACTCAAAACACTAGATGACCGTAGTAGCGCTAGATGGCGCGAAATTTTGGGTTGGCTTAATTCAAGGGACTCGGTGAGTTCGCAGACGCAGAGTTCACCTTTACATGCCAACAGCATGATGATGTTCAGACGAGTCTCATCTGCAAGTAATTTGAAAAATTCAGTCTGTTCCATGTTTATCTGTATATATGGATTTTCATATATATTTACATGTGAATATATGGATGTCCATATGTTTTCTTCAATAAAAATCCCACACTTGGTGGGATTTTTATATTTAGATCAGTTTAAAAGTCGAATGAAGTTTGTAAGAAGAAAGTACGTGGCTGACCAATATATTTACCACCTGTTGCATCTGATGAACGGGTGAAATACTGTTTATCAAAGACATTCTTAATACCAGCAGCAACTCTAACCCCTTGTAGCGAACCGCCAAAGTCATAGCCTGTACGCACAGCAAAAGTTGAATAGCCTGGAATATCGCCTAGTTTACCATTTGCCGTTTCTTCAGTTTGGTAGATGCCAGAATCTTGGTTACCTGGGGCACGCTGTTTAGATTGTGCATACATGTCGGCATTGATTGACCAAGCATCATATTTATAGCCTAAGCCAAAGTTTGCGACATTTTGTGAGTAGAATGGCAAATCTTTACCTTTAAAGTTACCTGCTTCAGCAACCGCTTTGGTATAGGTGTAATTACCATAGGCTTTTAAGCCTTCGAGATTTTCAGCTAAATGTCCAAAGTCATAGCTAAAACCGGTTTCGATCCCTTTATGACTTGTAGCACCGAGGTCAGTCCAAATGCCATTGTTTGCAGCATCACGTTCTAAAATCAGTTCTTTGTCAAAATCTAGATAAAACGCAGTCAATTCAGCACTCAAACCATTGCCTAAATATTTGGTACCAATTTCATAGTTATAAGATTTTTCAGGATGTAAGCCATCTAAGGTGGTGACCGCTGTAGTGCCTTGCGTTGTTGCTAATTGGTTATATTGCTGTGGACCAAAAGAGACACTGGCATTGGCAAAGAAATTCCAATGGCCTGTTGCTTTATACAGGATAGCTAAACTTGGCAAAAATTCATCTGATTGGATTGATGGATGAACAGTATTTTGTAATACGCCATTTTTATAGGCACTAAAACTGTTTTGCGTATCAATCGATTCAAAACGAACGCCGGGTGTAATATTCCATTTACCCAGTTCTATACGGTTATCGATATAAGCAGCGTGTGCTTTGGTGCCACCCGCACTACGGGTACGTGCTATAAACTGACCAGGTTCTGCATCTGCTGCGTATTCAGTACGGCCTGCGAACTCGGTGCTCTCTTCGTCCATATAACGGTAACCGACAGTCACTTCATTCAGCGTACTTCCTAAGCTATAGCTACGTGAATAACGTGGCTCAATGGCAAAGACTTTATAATCACGTGGTGAGGTATCTAAGCGATGATTGCCATTGGCTAAAGTAGATTCAAGGTTGCTGGTACGGAATGAATCGATGTAATAACTTAAAAGTTCAAAGTTGTTCGTGTCGTCTTTATGTGTATAACGTAGGGATACATCTGAACGACGGCCAGTGAAAAAGTCACGATAATGCGACGTTTGATATGGATTTACTTCGAATTCAGCAGCGCTTAAACCTTCAGGCATTTCACCTGTACCATCGTAGTGATGGAAATTTAATGCGATTTTATCCTGATCAGTGATGTCATAAGCGGTTTTTAACATGACATCATCAATGTCATTTTTATTGTTCGCTTCACGATAACCGTTGCCTTTAGTGCCTGAATAAAGTAAGGCAAGACCTAAACCATTATCTAATGTTCCACCAACAAACAGGCTAGGACCTAATTTTACCTGATCTGTACCTGTTGCATATTCAGAGTTTAATGCCACGGTACCTTTAAAGTCTTCAGGAATGCTACGTGTGGCAAAGTTGATAATACCGCCGACATTTTGTGGCCCAAAACGGACAGAACCTGCACCACGGACTACATCAACAGATTCTATATTTCCTAAAGAGACAGGCGCCATCGAAAGCTGTGGTTGGCCATACGGTGCAAATGACATTGGTATGCCATCGATCAACACAGTTGAACGTGGAGAGAGGCGAGAAGTTAATCCACGAACGCCGATGTTTAATGATACATCGCTACCGCCAGTACCATTATTTTCTTGAACCTGAACACCGGGAACTTGGCGTAACGCATCTTTTAGAGATGTTGCTGCGCTTTCGTTTAAGCGTTTACGGTCAATAATGGTCCGCGCACCGGCATGCTTTTGCACCTTCTTTTCATTGGCGTTTTCCAGCCAGTTCCCTTGAGTTTCAATGGTGATGGTCGGTAAAACATCTGCTTGTACTATCTCTGTATTTTCAGCAGCAGAAGCCATAGTGGCAACCATGCTTATACCTACGGCAATACTCAGCGGTAATAGCGGGAAATTTTGAAGCTTTAGAGATTTTTTGCTTGAACTATACATAAAAGTGTGAGCAATGGAGAGAGAGCGCGTATCATAATCTTGAGAGCGATAAATTTAAATAAGGATGATTATCATTTAAAACTATGAATTTGATTAAGCTAATAGACTTTTTAATTTAAATAAAGAATAGGTGGAATTTATAATCAAAAAAACCGTGCTAAAGCACGGTTTCTTAAAGTGAATTTAATTATTTGAACTGGATAGAGCCATTTGCACTGACCGTGATTTTAGATTCACCACCTGCCATTTCTTGTTCAGGAATAGCATCGGCACTTGCAGCTTTCATCATAGCCATACGCGGAACTGGCTGACCACCATAATTGCTGGTATTTAAATTAATATTAACTAAGTTGTAGCCTGATTTATTCCATGCCTGAGCGAGCGCTTGGGCACGTTGTTGAAAGTTTTTGGATGCTTCAACCATCAGTTCATTTTCAACTTTTTTACGTTGCGCATCTGAAATGCTGAAACTGATTGATTCCGTTTGGAAATTTTGTTGTAACTCGCTCACCAATTGGCTAGCTGCTTTAAAGTCTGTACTTTCTAAACGCACTTCGGCACGACCACGCCATTCTTTCAATTTACGACTGTCATTGTCATAAATCGGGTAGGTGCTTTGAGATCCCGTCTCGATTTTTACCGCAGGGTATTTACGGGCTGTGTTCACCGCTTGGGTCATCAATTGGTTGATTTGGGTAGCAAGTTCAGCCGGTTGTTTATTTGATTTTTCAATATATAAAACGGCATGCATTTGGTCATTCGACACTTGGCGAGTGGCATCCGCTTGAATGTTCACGATGTTGTAATTGAGTGGGTCGGCTGCTTGAGTTGCTGCTGCCAAACCTAAACCTGATGCTAATAAAACAGTAGATAAGATAATTTTACGCATTGTTATGACCTATTCTTCTTTCAGAATGACTAATTAAGCTTATGCCCTTATCTTAAAAGGGGATTGTGATGGATTAAAGGAAAATCTGTGGTGGGATTGTAAATCTTTCAAGAAAAATAAATGCAGTGTTTGATGAATATTTATTTAAATAATCAGTACTTAGTTGTTTAAATAATTGAAGATTACAATAATCATTCATAAGTTGTAAAAAAGCATAAAATAAAAAGGTTTTCTTTGTTTTGTCACACTGTAAGATGATAATTCAAGATATCCATGGAATAGATCTGTTTTTTCTCTAAATTATCTTTTTATTTGATCATAAAAGTGATTTATTTTCTTGAAAAAGTCTGTATCATCCGCCTCCTAGTTAGCCCATACTCAAAGAGCTTTTAAAGCTAACTAGAAACTCATAAAGCACCGAGTCAAAGGACCGCAAGTCACCCGACTTATTTCTTTCAACCCATATCAGAGATGGTAATTCGATATGAGCGTTTCTTCTGTAAACCCTGCCACTAATTCTACTAACGAATACTATTTGACTCGCCAAAGCCAGATGGAATCCAATGTTCGTAGCTATCCGCGTAAACTTCCACTTGCGATAGCAAAAGCTTTAGGTTGTTGGGTTACTGATGTTGAAGGTACAGAGTACCTCGATTGTTTAGCTGGGGCAGGAACATTGGCATTAGGCCATAATCATCCTGCGGTAATTCAAAGTATCCAAGACACACTTGCAAGTGGCCTCCCATTGCATACTTTGGATTTAACAACGCCTTTAAAAGATGCTTTTACTGAAGCACTACTTGAGCAATTACCTGGTGGTAAAGAAGAGTATTGTCTACAGTTCTGTGGCCCATCTGGTGCAGATGGTACAGAAGCAGCAATTAAATTAGCAAAAACTTACACTGGTCGTTGTTCAGTAATCAGCTTCTCAGGTGGTTACCATGGCATGACTCACGGTTCTTTAGCTATGACAGGTAACTTGTCTGCTAAAAATGCTGTGAACGGCTTAATGCCGGGTGTTCAATTTATGCCGTATCCGCATGAATACCGTTGCCCATTAGGCATTGGTGGTGAAGCGGGTGTTGATGCATTAACGTATTATTTCGAAAACTTCATTGAAGACGTAGAAAGTGGTGTAACTAAGCCAGCAGCTGTAATCTTGGAAGCAATCCAAGGCGAAGGCGGTGTAGTGACTGCACCTGTAAAATGGTTAAAGAAAATCCGCGAAGTGACTGAAAAGCACAACATCGTGTTGATTCTTGATGAAGTACAAGCAGGCTTTGCACGTTCAGGTAAAATGTTTGCCTTTGAACATGCGGGTATCGAACCTGATGTTGTGGTGATGTCTAAAGCAGTTGGTGGTAGTTTACCGCTTGCTGTGCTTGGTATTAAACGTAAGTTTGATGCTTGGCAACCCGCAGGTCACACGGGGACATTCCGTGGTAACCAACTTGCAATGGGTACAGGTCTTGCAACCATCAAAACCATCAAAGAACAAAACTTGGCTCAAAATGCACAAGAGCGTGGTGATTTCTTACAAGCTGAAATTAAAAAATTAGCTGTAGAATTCCCATGTATTGGTAACGTGCGTGGTCGTGGTTTGATGATTGGTGTTGAGATTGTTGATGAACGTCAAAAAGCAGATCACATGGGTTCTTTACCAGGTGATTCTCAATTGGCAGCAGCAATTCAAGCAGCATGTTTCAACAACAAATTGTTGTTAGAAAAAGGTGGTCGTAACGGTACAGTCATTCGTTTACTTTGCCCATTGATCATTAACCAAGCTGAATGTGAAGAAGTGATCGTTCGCTTCAAGAAAGCACTTGCTGAAGCACTTGTTGCAACCCGAGGCGCATAAGTCATGGTAGATTTTGCAGAACATCGTAAAGCGTTATTTTGCAATGATGCACAATCCATTGCTGACTATCAGTCAGCAATGGGCGAAGCGGTAAAAGCCGTTTCTGCATGGTTGCAAAATGACAAAATGTACACCGGCGGTAGCATTAAAGAGCTTCGTAGTGCAATTGCATTCAATCCTTCAAAAGAAGGTATGGGTGTACAAAAATCACTAGACCGTATGGTTGAGCTTTTCTTAAACAAAAGCTTAAAAGTACATCACCCACATTCTTTAGCGCACTTGCATTGCCCAACAATGGTAACAAGCCAAATCGCTGAAGTGCTCATTAACGCGACTAACCAATCTATGGACTCATGGGATCAAAGCCCTGCAGGTTCATTGATGGAAGTTCAGTTAATTGACTGGCTTCGCCAAAAAGTTGGCTATGGTGCAGGTCAAGCAGGTGTATTCACCTCTGGCGGTACGCAGTCTAACTTGATGGGCGTTTTGCTTGCACGTGATGCATGTATTGCTAAAAACTGGAAAGACGAAAACGGTAGACCGTGGTCTGTTCAGCGTGACGGCGTACCTGCGGAAGCAATGCGTAACGTCAAAGTGATCTGTTCTGAAAACGCACACTTCTCTGTGCAAAAGAACATGGCCATGATGGGTATGGGCTTCCAATCTGTAGTGACTGTTCCTGTAGATGCAAATGCACGCATGGACATGGATGCACTTGAGAAAACCATGGCGCACCTTCAAGCTGAAGGTAAAATCGTCGCATGTGTAGTTGCAACTGCGGGTACAACCGATGCAGGCGCAATTGACCCATTGAAAGAAGTTCGTGCAATCACCAACAAATATGGCGCGTGGATGCATATCGACGCAGCATGGGGCGGTGCTTTAATTTTATCGAATGATTACCGTGATATGTTAGACGGTATTGAACTGTCTGACTCGGTAACGCTTGATTTCCATAAGCATTACTTCCAAACGATTTCATGTGGTGCGTTCTTGCTGAAAGATGAAGCGAACTATCGTTTCATGCATTATGAAGCTGAGTACTTAAACTCTGCTTATGATGAAGAGCATGGGGTTCCTAACTTGGTGTCTAAGTCACTACAAACAACTCGCCGTTTTGACGCGTTGAAATTGTGGATGACGGTTGAAGCGCTAGGTGAAGAGCTTTATGGTTCGATGATCGACCATGGTGTAGGTCTAACACGTGATGTTGCAGATTATATCAATGCAACTGACGGTCTAGAAATGCTGGTTGATCCGCAATTTGCATCGGTATTGTTCCGTGTAGTGCCAGCAGGCTACCCAGCTGAATTGTTAGATACATTGAACCAAAACGTAGCAGACGAATTGTTTGCACGTGGTGAAGCGAATATTGGTGTAACTAAAGTAGGTCAGGTTCAATCTTTGAAAATGACGACTTTAAGCCCAGTAGCGACTTTAGACAACGTGAAGAATTTGCTTGCTCTGGTGCTTGCAGAAGCTGACCGTATCAAAGGCCCAATCGCTGACGGTACATATACACCTGCAATTGACTAATTGTCATTTTGTAGTTGTAGAAGAAGGAGCTCATTTGAGCTCCTTTTTTTTGTTTTAAATGAAAAGGCGCTTAATTTATTACATGGCCACAATTTTTCATTGAGTGATGATAGTTTACTGTGTAGGCAGATTTTTACTTTGACGGATCAAAGTAACTAAAATCCTTCTCAGGGAAAAGGTACATCCATGTGACCATTACCTTATAGTGACATCCCTGTCGCCAGTCGCGATATTCATTGATGTTTATCATTTGATGAATGAGATACCACTTAATATTTATAACCAATAGAAGGCTTGTAAAGGAGTTTCCCTCTCCTTGTAGGAGAGGGTTAGGGTGAGGTGAATGCAATACGATATTGATGTTATGCCGCAAATAATGGACTAAAACCTTACTTACGCAGCAGTTTGCGGTACATACTCGAACTGCGGTCCGCAGGGAAATGCGCTTCGATGCTTAAATCTAAGGGTAAATATTCAGGCTTTTGCGATTCAGAGACTAAACGGTCTTCTTCAAATATTTTCAGGTTAAAGTCATAAGCATCTTCGACAGGTAAGTCTTTGTCATAATTGCGGCAAATGGGAGCAAATAGACGGGTGGAGCGGGCAGTCATGGGGGATGCCGCATTCATAATCACTTGCTTGCTGTCGTTTGGAAAATGTATGGTGAGCGTTGCAGTAAAGGGTAGATGAATCTCAAAATGCTGTAGCCATTCAAAGCCATCTTGTCCTCGTTGTTCTAATCCAATTGGGTAGCGCCCAACACTGCTCCAATAGTCTGCATTAAAGCCAGTTGCTGTTTCCGTGGTTTTATAGTCAGGCACTTCTACATTTTCAGGGTCGCCAAAGGTATCAGGATGTACCCAAGCAAAATGCGCGACATCAATAAAGCCTTCAAGCTGACGGCCTGCAAAACATTGAAAATCGACCGTTGGGCACACCAATTGCTGAAACTCGGCTTCATCCCAATATGGCATGACTGGAATGTTTGGCGCAGCATCTTTAGTGGCAGTGAGCGAACACCATATCAGTCCATAGCGCTCAACAGCGGCATAAGTACGTAAGTTAAAGCGAGGTGAAATTTTGTGCTCAGGATGTGCAGGGATGCGGTTGCAATGACCGTGTTCACCAAAGCGTAAGCCATGATAGCGGCAGACTACCCCTAGACCATCATTTTTACCTAAGCTGAGTGGGACGCCGCGGTGAGGGCAGGCATCTTTAGCGACAATCAGTTCTTCTCCCATTTTATAAATGACGAGCGGCATATCTAAAAGCATGGTGCCATAAGGCTGTTCTGTAATGTCTCGAGCGAGTGCAATGGGATACCAAAATTCTGCAAGTAAGTGCCAGTCATGTTCTTCAAAAGTCATATGCACAGGCAAGTCCGGATTAAATGTCGCAATGGCTTTACTGGTCATTTTAGGCTCTGTTTTTATGTAAACTTGCATATTGAGCGAACTAAAAATGTAATGAAATTTCAATTATTGGAATACGAGGAAATAAAAAATAGAACATGCAAATCTGCATCATTCAGAAAAAGAGGGGAAATTTGAAAAAAGAAAATAAGACAAAATATGACAAGGACATGAATTCTTACGAATATCAAAGTAGAAATAAATAAGACCAATACTTTGATAAATTTCATTACATGTTGAAAAATAAAGAATTATATTTAAATCAATGTGCAATCATCAATTATCATAAAAGCGTCATAAAGATGTAACCTAACTGTCATACTCTAAAATCAAAATGCGTATATCGAAAAAGTACAAGACTTTATTAGAAAGTGGCGTACTCCAATAAATGCATCAATAAAGAGAGATGAGAATGCGCTTAAATCATATCGCACTTGCTATGGTACTCACTACTGGGGCAACAGTCGCTACAACTGCAAATGCAGCTCGTGACACGATCCAAATTGCTGGTTCTTCAACTGTACTGCCTTATGCAAGTATTGTTGCAGAAGAGTTTGGTAATACATTCCCACAATTTAAAGCACCTGTTGTAGGTTCTGGTGGTACTTCAGGTGGTTTGAAACAATTCTGTAATGGCGTTGGTGATAACACAATTGATGTTGCAAACGCATCTCGTAAAATTAAAGGTACTGAATTGGCTGCATGTAAAAAAGCAGGCGTTAACCAAATCTTAGAAATTAAAGTTGGATATGACGGTATCGTATTTGCTTCAAATGCGAAAAAAGCGGCATTCAAACTTCGCCCACAGCACGTATTTGCTGCACTTGCTGCTGAATTACCTTCAAAAGGTAAATTGGTTGCAAACCCATACACACGTTGGAATCAAATCGACCCAACTTTACCAAACGAAGCAATCACTTTAGTTATTCCTGCATCAAACCATGGTACACGTGAAGTGTTCCAAGAAAAAATGGTCGATGCTGGCTGTGAAACTTATGAAGCTTTCGCAAAATTAGATAAAGATGCTCAGAAAAAAGCATGTTCAACATTCCGTAAAGATGGTCGTGTGATTGAAATCGCAGGCGACTATACAGAGACATTGGCACGCTTAAAAACTTCACCTAACGCTGTAGGTGTATTCGGTCTAGGTTTCTATGACCAAAACCGTGACAAGTTACGTGTAGCAACAGTGAATAATGTAGCGCCATCTGAGAAAACAATTCTGAATGGTTCATACCCAGTATCTCGTCCATTGTTCTTCTATGTAAAGGGTGAGCACTTAAAATCAATTAAAGGCTTAAAAGAGTTCACAGAATTCTTCCTAAGTAAAAAAGTATCAGGTAAAGGTTCTAAGCTAGAAAAAGCAGGCTTAATTTCAATGTCTGACAAAGAACGTGCTGCGGTACTTGCAAACTTCAAAGCGGGTAAGGCTGTTAAATAAAGTATGGAAATAGCCAATGGCAGGGTCGACCTGCCATTGGCTTTTTGCAAAGAAACAGTTTTTTCAAGAAGGGCTTTTGAAAAAACAGTGGAGATTACATGAATCTGCTACTTATTGGTGTGTTGCTCGCAATTATTGCAATCGCTTATCAAGTTGGACTGATCAAAAGTCGCAAACTTGCAGGTAAAGGCAATAACTCAGCAATGTTGCATTCACGACCGGGCTACTATGGTGTTTTGGTCGCTTTATGGTGTGGGATTCCCGCTTTTTTAATCTTGATTGTTTGGAACTTGGTTGAACCGAGTGTTTTTCAACACGTTATTTTAAATAATGTCCCTGAAAATATTCGTTTAAGTTTAGATCCTGCAAGCACGAGCGTAATGGTTGACCGCGTTCAAGCGATTGCTTCTGGTTTTGGAGTAAGTGATACGCCAGCTGCATATGAACTTGCAGCAGCAGAACAGTTAAAGAAAATTGAGAACATTGGTTCATTCGCGAAATTAGCAGTTGTAGTAAGTGCGGCATTGATTGGTTTAGTGATGGCTAAACGTCGCATTGCAGAAAAATATCGTGCACGAAACCAAGTTGAAAAAGTTTTAAATGTGGCATTGGCACTATGTTCAGGCGTGGCGATTTTGACCACTGTCGGCATCGTAATGTCGATGTTTAGTGAAGCAATGCGCTTCTTTAGTTTTGTTAATCCACTCGATTTCTTCTTTGGTACTGAATGGAACCCAGGTTTTAGTACTTCGGGAAGTGCAGAAGGCAGCTACGGCTTATTACCTTTATTGTGGGGTACGCTCATGGTGAGTGGTATTGCGCTATTGGTTGCTGTTCCTGTTGGTTTGATGATTGCTATTTACTTGGCTGAATATGCAAAGCCAAGTTTCCGTGCTTGGGCAAAACCGGCCATTGAAGTTCTCGCAGGTATTCCAACGATTGTTTATGGTGTATTTGCCTTAATGATTATTGGACCCTTTGCAAAACAACTTGGCGCATATATCGGACTCGATATTAATGCAACCAGTGCTTTAACAGCAGGCTTTGTGATGGGGATTATGATTATCCCATTTGTTTCATCATTATCTGATGACATCATTACCCAAGTCCCTCGCGCGCTTCGTGACGGTTCACTCGGTTTGGGTGCTACAAAATCAGAAACCATTCGCCAAGTAGTGATTCCAGCTGCATTGCCGGGCATCATCGGTGCATTCTTATTGGCAGCATCTCGTGCAATTGGTGAAACCATGATTGTGGTGCTTGCAGCAGGGAACAGTCCTTTACTGCATATCAACCCACTCGAAGCGGTGTCTACCGTCACTATTACCATCGTAAACCAATTAACAGGTGATACAGACTTTGCGAGTCCTCAAGCATTAGTTGCTTTTGCACTCGGTTTAACACTGTTTGTGATTACCTTAGGGCTGAATATTGTTGCACTGTACATTGTGCGTAAATACCGTGAGCAATACGAATGAGTACTACGAATACATCAAACATGGATCAAAAATTTGATTCACATGCAGCCGCTGAGCTTCGTGAAAAACGTAAGAAAATCATTGAAAACTCATTGGCGAAAAGACACCGTAAAGAAAATACCTTCCGTGTCTTGGGCTTTAGTGCAGTAGTGACTGGCTTATTGTTCGTCGTGCTATTGTTTGGTAGTATTTTAGCCAAAGGTTTACCTGCATTTTGGCAAAGCTCAATGACGGTACCTGTGTTTTTTGATCCAAACATTGTCAAAGTTGGTGCGAAACCAATTCAAAAAGAAGGTGAATCACCTGCACAGTTCCAAGAGCGTTACATTGCTTGGCAAACTGAAATGGGCATGGTGGATTGGAATGCGCTCATCGTAAATGGCATCATAGCAAAAGATCCAGCGATTGCCTCACAACGTGATGATCTCAACAGTTTATATACAAGTTCAGAAGCTTATCGCTTACGTGACATGGTAATGGCAGATCCGTCATTGATTGGTCAAAAACAAGATTTTAAAATCCTTGCAGATGCTAATGTCGATGTCTGGTTGGCTGGTAATATTGACCGCAGCTTGCCTGATGAACAGCAACAATTGAGCCCAGAAGTACGCCAACTTGCAGATAAACTTAAAGCTGATGGTGTTATTACTAACTCATTTAATACTGAAATATTTAAGAATCCAGACTCTCGTAGCTCACCTGCAACTTCAGGTTTAGCTGGGGCGTTTATGGGGTCGTTATTTATGATGCTGATCGTGATCATTATTTCAATTCCAATCGGTGTAGCATCCGCAATTTACTTAGAAGAATTTGCACCTAAAAACTGGATTACCGATGTTGTCGAAGTCAACATTAACAACTTAGCAGCGGTTCCTTCGATTGTCTTTGGTTTGCTTGGTGCAGCGATCTTTATTGGTTGGATGCATATGCCGCTTTCGGCTCCTGTGGTTGGTGGTTTAGTCTTAAGTTTGATGACTTTGCCAACGGTCATTATTACCACACGTGCTTCACTAAAAGCTGTTCCTCCATCGATCCGTCAAGCCGCTTTAGGTTTGGGTGCATCACGTTTACAAACTGTATTTCACCACGTCTTGCCACTGGCATTACCAGGTATCTTAACCGGTGCCATTATTGGTGTTGCGCAAGCCCTAGGAGAAACTGCTCCATTATTATTGATTGGTATGAGTGCCTTTGTGGCAAGTGTACCAGCCACTCCTTTAGATCAATCCACTGCATTACCTGTACAAATTTTCCTTTGGCAAGGTAATGAGCTACGTAACTTCTTTGAAGGACGTACCGCAGCAGCAATCATTGTACTTCTTGCTCTCATGATCGGCTTAAACAGTTTAGCCATCTGGTTACGTAAGAAATTTGAAGTACGCTGGTAATTGAGGGCATTATATGAATAGCGTCATTACAACTGAAAAGAATTCCTTATATCAGGATAAGTCCGTGAATCCAGAACAAACACAATTTACCTCTGCTCAGGGCAGCCAAAAACAAACCAATACTGCGTTTGTGTCACAATTCGATACGCAATCTAGCGCGAAAAAAGATGCGAAATCGAGCAATGTGAAAATCAGTACCAATGATGTGCATGTGTACTATGGTGAATCTGAAGCGATCAAAGGCATAGATCTGAACATTTATGAAAATGAAGTGATTGCCTTTATTGGTCCGTCTGGTTGTGGTAAGTCAACTTTCCTACGTACGCTCAACCGTATGAATGACACGATTGATTCTTGTCGTGTGACAGGGCAAGTGCTTATGGATAATCAAGATATCTATGATCCAAATCTCGATGTGGTGTTACTGCGTGCCCAAGTGGGTATGGTTTTCCAAAAGCCGAACCCATTCCCAAAGTCTATTTTTGACAATGTCGCTTATGGTCCAAAATTGCATGGTTTGGCACGTGACAAATACGACATGGAAGAAATTGTTGAAAATAGTCTGCGTAAAGCAGGCCTTTGGGATGAAGTGAAAGACCGTTTGAACCAACCGGGTACAGGACTTTCAGGTGGTCAGCAGCAACGTCTATGTATTGCGCGAACCATTGCTGTCAGTCCTGAAGTGATTTTAATGGATGAACCTTGTTCAGCACTCGATCCAATTGCAACAGCAAAAGTAGAAGAGCTCATCACTGAACTTTCAGCGCAATATACCATTGCGATTGTGACACACTCGATGCAACAAGCAGCGCGTGTTTCTGACCGTACCGCATATTTCCATTTGGGTGATTTAATTGAAGTGAATTCCACTGAAAAAGTCTTTACCCAACCGGATCATCAGCTTACAGAAGCCTATATTACCGGTCGTTTTGGTTAATCTAGACTGTTTGAAAATAGAGCCGAAAGGCTCTTTTTTTATGAAGTCAATAATTAGGTAGAAAAGGATTGATAGAAATAAAAAGCTCAATTTGACTCAATGAGAATTATTTTCAAAAAATAGATTGAATTTTTGTGATGTAACCCACATGTTATACAACATAAATATGAATTAAATGAGTTTCAATTTTATGCTATTTCATAATCCCAAGTTGCCTGCGGAAATTCGTGTAAGCCACTTAAATGCACGTATCAATGAACAACGAAAAAAAATTGCGCAAACGACTGCATCTAAACTTGAGCTGCTGCAACTAAGCCAACAATTATCAAAAGAAGCGCGCGCACGTAAAAAGAATAACCAAAAAATTTATGTAATCGATTTTAATGGTGATACCGCTGCATCTGCGGTAACGAGTCTACGTGAAGAAATTACCCTGATCTTAGCGACAGCAAAAGCAGGACGTGACCGCGTGGTTTTACGTTTAGAAAGTCCAGGCGGGATGGTGCATGGCTATGGTCTGGCCGCTGCACAATTGGTACGTTTACGTGATGCTGGATTTAACTTAACCATTTGCGTGGATAAAGTTGCTGCAAGCGGTGGCTATATGATGGCCTGCATTGCAAATGAGATCGTTTCAGCACCATTTGCCGTGGTGGGTTCGATTGGTGTGGTTGCACAAGTGCCGAACTTTAACCGTTTATTGAAAGAAAAACATATCGATTTTGAACTGTATACCGCGGGTCAGTTCAAACGTACCGTAACTATGTTTGGTGAAAATACTGCTGAAGGTAAAGCCAAATTTGAAGAAGAGTTACAGCAAACCCATAACTTGTTTAAACACTTTGTTGAAAAATACCGTCCTCAGCTCAATGTCGATAAAGTTGCCACAGGTGAGCATTGGTATGGTCAAGATGCAATGGATCTCAATTTGGTCGATAAACTCCAAACGTCAGATGAATATCTATTAAGTCTTATGCCACAACATGATGTATATATGATTGAAACCCGCAAAAAACCAACACTGGGTGAGAAGTTAGGCTTACAAGCAGCACAAATTGCGGATTCATTGGTTCCTGCTGTCATGTCAAAAGTGATGGAATCATTGAGCAAAGCTAATGCAAATATCGTTCAATTAAAAGATCTAAAATTTTAAAATCTTTATGCTTATAAAGTATTTAAAGCTCACTTCGGTGAGCTTTTTTTATGCTAAACGATGCTGTTGTGATAGATTGCGTTGCGTACATAGATATTGATGATAATGATGTCTAATTTTCTGTTTATTTTAGGTGGTGTCATTTGCCTAATGGTTTGGCCTTGGCTATATTTGCTGCATTTTCAAAGTGTGAAAAAATCTGTGCTGAAACAGTATGCTGCGCTGTTTGGCCCAGCAGCAACACTGTTGGCAGGCTATATTTATTGTTCATCACTACAGGTAGATGTTCGCTCTGAAGCCTGCGGCACTGTTGTGGCCTATCAGAGTTATATGAGTAGCGGAAATATAAATAAAAGACAGCCTTTTGAGCGGGTTGAAATTTTAGTGAATCATACAAAATATACACGGCATTTTCGTATAGATGATGATCTACAAAAAATGCCAGCGGGAGCAAAAGCGTGCTTTCAGTATTATGACCGAAAATTGAATCCGCAAATGTCAGATTCAATCTTAATTCAATGGACTGCTTAAATATTTAACTGATGTTACGCAGTAACACCAGAAGTGCAATTTGATTCAAATAAAACAACGATACGCGGTAACGTCATCCGCAAGTGTTTGAGACAGGGCTGCTTCTAATCAAAAATGTTTTTGCGATACTTTGAATACGTAGACGCGAGCGAACGAGTTTTGCGGTGAGGAGCATTGCTTCGCAAGATGGTTTCCTTGCGAAGCTTCGCTTCTCATTTTGCCGAATGAGAAACATCGTTTCGTAAAAGTACCTCCAGCCGAAGGCTAATCCCGTTATTCAATTCCTAGATGTAAGACTCCGTCGAATAGACTTAAAAATCATTTTTAAAATGAGAAATTACTTCTAGGTGCGTAACATCAGTATTTAAGATAAAAAATATTCAGGCTTTTGTTTAGCGTTATTCAACAAATTTGATGTCATTAAACAAATACCACCAGTGATCATCGCACCAAGTGTTGCGAGCAGCATATCTTTATGCGCATCCCAAATATCACCTTGTTGCCCATTATAATTTTCAGCTTCTTCTGGTGATAAGCCAATGGCAATCAGCCATTCGATCCATTCATAAAATAAACTGGTCGCCATGACGAATTGTACGACCAATAAAAAGAGTGTTCCGGCTTTTAATTGTGGTAGCCAGATTTGAAATATGCGATAAAAGAACGGATAGAGCAGCAATCCATAGGCAAGGTGTACAAGCCGATCATACATATTCCGAGACCATCCCATGCTTTGGTCAAGGTTGAAACCTAAGAGAGCTTGTGTCCATTCAGAATAAGGCACATAAGAATATAAATAATGGGCACCGATGACATGAATCAGTAAAAAGCCAAGATACAGGCAAACAGTTGCGAAACTTAGCCCTATTTTATAGAGGAAAACGAGCAGCACGATCAGCATAAACGCTGTGCCAATTTGATGGAGTATATACGCTTCCATTTCTAAAGGTTGGATACTGGCGATCGCAATAGCAAGAGTTAATAACGCAAAAGCTAAGATGTGCTTAAGTTTTAATTTGAAATCAATCATGAAAAGGCAAAGCTCAAATTTTTTATCGGTGTGCAATGTTTATAATTCGCGGCAAGTATAGCCATAATGCGATGAAAGGTGTTAGTTCGCCGGCGTTAGAATTTGTGCATTATTTTTTCAAATGTCATCAGCTAGCAACTAGGGATAAGTATTTTCAAAAAGATTGTATTAAACTCAGATGTATATCGAAGAGAGGTGGATCAGGAAATTTGAACAACACTTATAAGTGATATTTTGCTCCTCAAATGATGTTATAAACATCAATATATGGAGTATTTTATGGCACGTAGACCAAGAAGAAATCATTCAAACGACTTTAAGGCTAAGGTAGCACTTGCTGCGATCAAAGCAGAAAAAACACTTGCTGAA